>JBAWEQ010000201.1:0-1683 GCA_049591295.1 Acidobacteriota bacterium | reverse complement strand
GGCAAGTGAGGCGCGGCCGTGTGAACGGGCCCTGCTCAAAGCCTTTTGGCTGATTTGCGCATCCAAGTTGATTGCGCAAGAGGCGGACCTGGACCGCGGAGCCGCCTCCCCTTGCGCGCGCCGACTGCTCGCGTCTGTGCGCGACGTCATTTCCGACTCCGAACCCTTTTGAGGCACAATCAAGAGCGATATGAGCTTCCGATTCGTACTACCCCAGAGTCTTCGCGGCGTCGTGGATGCGGCTGCCGCCGATTGGCATGCCGGCAACAAGGTAGACCGCTTCTGGCAAAAAGACCCCAGCCTGTGGACCCGCGATGGCGAAGAGAAATGGCTGGGCTGGATTGACATTGTCGAGCGCCAGCAGAAAGACCTGCCCGCCTTTGCCGCACTGGCCGCCGACGTCCGGGCCGCGGGCTTCAAGTCCGTCCTGCTGCTTGGCATGGGCGGCTCCAGCCTCTGCCCAGAGGTCCTGGCCGTCACCTTCGGCCAGCAGCCCGGCTTCCCTGCGCTCCACATCGTGGACTCCACTGACCCCGCGCAGGTCAAGGCCGCCCGCGACAAGGTCAACCTCGCCGAGACGCTCGTCGTCGTCGCCAGCAAATCCGGCTCAACGCTCGAACCCAACGTGCTCAAGCAGTACTTCTTCGCCGAGATGCAGAAGGCCGTCGGAGCCGACAAGGCTGGCAGCCACTTCCTCGCCATCACCGACCCCGGCTCCAAAATGGAGCAGGTCGCCAAGGCCGACGGCTTCCGCCACATCTTCTACGGCGACCCGCAGATCGGCGGGCGCTACTCCGCGCTCTCCAACTTCGGCGTCGTCGCCGCCACCGTCGTCGGGCTCGACACGCCAAAGCTCCTCGCCGAGGCAGCCAAGGCCGTGGCGTCGGCCAGGCTCGCGCCTGCCAGCAACCCTGCCGTGCAGCTCGGCCTGATTCTCGGCTCTGCCGCCAACGCCGGACGTGACAAGATCACCATCTTCACTTCGCCGGAAATCTACGACCTCGGCGCCTGGCTTGAGCAGCTCATCGCCGAATCCACCGGCAAGCTTGGCAAGGGCATCACGCCCGTGGACCGCGAGGCCATCGCCGAGCCGTCCGTCTACGGCAAGGACCGCATCTTCGCCTACGTCCGGCTGAAAGGCACGGCGGACGCGAGCCAGGACGCCAAGGTCGCTGCGCTTGAAGCCGCCGGGCACCCGGTCGTCCACTTTGAGATTGAGGACCTCTACGAAATCTTCGGCCAGTTCTTTACCTGGGAAGTGGCCACCGCCGTCGCCGGGTCCGTCATCGGCATCAACCCCTTCAACCAGCCCGATGTCGAGTCCGCCAAAATCGAGACCCGCGCCCTCACCGCGGCCTATGAGCAGACCGGCAAACTGGCCGAGCGCGTGCCTGCGCTGGTCGGCTCCATGGCAAACGTCGAATTCGCCCTCTACGCCACCGATACCTACGCCGCCAAACTCAAGGCCGCCGCCCACTCTCTGAACCTGGCCGGCTATCTGCGCGCCCACTTTGCCCAGCTTCACCCCGGCGACTACTTCGCCGCGCTGGCCTATCTGCCCATGTTCCCCGAGCACGAGGCGGCACTCCAGGCCCTGCGCCACAAAGTGCGCGACGCCAAACACGTGGCCACCTGCCTCGGCTTCGGCCCGCGCTTCCTCCACTCCACCGGACAGGACTACAA
>JBAWEQ010000200.1:0-2792 GCA_049591295.1 Acidobacteriota bacterium | reverse complement strand
GCCCCCCCGGGGCACTGCGCGAGCCCGAGTTCCTGGAGCGCTGCGTGCGCTGCGGCGAATGCATGAAGGTCTGCACCACCGGCGGGCTCCAGCCGACCCTCCTGGAGGCGGGACTGGAGGGGACCTGGACCCCGGTCCTCGTGCCGCGCATCGGCTACTGCGAGTACAACTGCACCCTCTGCGGCCAGGTCTGTCCCACGGGAGCGATCCAGAAACTGCCCGCGGAGCAGAAGAGGAAGGTCCGCATCGGACTCGCCACCATCGACAAGAGCCGCTGCCTCCCGTACGCCCACGCCACCCCCTGTATCGTCTGCGAGGAGGTCTGCCCCACGCCGGTGAAGGCCATCTGGTTCGAGCGCGCCAGCGCCCTCGCCCGCACCGGCGCGACCGTCGAAGTGAAACAGCCCAGGGTGGACCTCGACCTCTGCATCGGGTGCGGCATCTGCGAGGCCAAGTGCCCCGTCCTCGATCAGCCCGCCATCACCGTCTCCAGCCTCGGAGAGTCCAGAGATCCCGACCACCAGCTCCTGCTGTCCTAGACAAGCCCTGCAAGATGCGCTGGCACGATCCATCGTCCCGCAGACTTCTTGTACGGCCATTCGGCTCCTCGCGCCCCGTCGCACCCGTTCGACCAGCACCGGCCAGGAACGCTTTCCGGCAAGGGGGGAGAGCGCTTCCTCGAAGGCAAGAGTCTGCCGGCTCGCCGCGGTGAGGGGGGGCCACCCGCGCGCGTCTCGGCGCAGATTCGGGAGGGCAGGCCAAGCGGGCCCCTCGCCCATCTTTATGCCCGCCCCCGCATGGTGTACTTTGTGGTCCATGACACCCGAGACGAGCCACGCAGCCCACAGTCAGGCCGGCCGCCCCGCCTCGCCGAGAACCCCCCTCCTCCGGCGCCGGACGAGCGGCTCTCCCCTCGCCCTCCTCCTGCTCTCCTCCCTGCTCCTGGCCGGCGGCTGCGTGAGCCAGACCCGCATCGCCTATCACGGAGCCCCCTCCGCGGGGGTGCACCTCGCCTCCGTGGCCGGTCCGGCATGCCCTCCCACGGCGGCCGGCATCTGGTCGGCCCCGGATGGCACCGCCTGGGGCCACGCGCTCCTTCGCCTCTACCGGGCAGGATCCGGTCCCTCCGCCTCGGCGCGCGCCCCCGACGCGCTGGCCTACGTCAGCCCGGCTCCGGGCCCCAAGCGGTGGGTGGTCGTGCTGCCCATCTGGGGCGCCTCCGACTACCCCCCTAAGAAGACCATCCGGTGGCTGCTGAAGGGGAACGACGGCCGCCTCACCAGCGTCCTCTGGGTCCAGAACAACCGGCGCCTGCTGGTCTTCGACGGACTCGCCCGGGTGCGAACCCCCCTTGAGCTCTCGCGCCAGCTCGCGCGCTCCGCGGCCCGCATCGACGCCGCGGCGAGCGAGGTGGAGGACCTCGTGGAGTGGGTCCGGCGGCGGCCGGATACCGACCAACAGCGCATCGGCATCGTGGGATTCTCCATCGGAGCCATCGTGGGGAGCCTGATCATGGGCCGCGACCCCCGCTACTCGGCGGGCGTCTTCGTCATGGTCGGGGGAGACCTGGGCGAGATCCTGGGCTCCTGCTACGGCAGGGAGCGCCAGGTCCGCGACCGCGCCATGAAGCTCTTCGGCTGGAGCCGCGAGGAGTACGTTCTCAAGGTCAACGAGGGGCTCTCCTCCGTGGATCCCGAGCGCGTGGCGGGCGACATCAACCCCGCTTCCGTGCTCTACATCGACGCCCGCCACGACGGCTGCATACCCACCGTCTCCCGCGAGGGGCTCTGGGAGGCCATGGGCCGGCCCGAGCGCATCACCATCGCCTACGGTCACAAGAGTTCCTTCCTCTCCATGACCTTTCTCGGACTGGACGTGACGACCCGTCGGATCGTCCATTTTCTCGACCGCCGCCTCGCGGAGCCCGCCCCGCCCGTTCCCGCCGCCGATACGGCGCTCAAGAGTCCCGCCCAGGGCCCTTAAGGATCCGCGGCCGGACGCGTCTCTCGCACCGGCGCGGCGGTCCCGTGTACAATCCGGGTGAGCGCACCGCGGGCGCGCCTCTGGAGGAGCACCATGTGGAAGGACTTCATCTCGATGGCGGTCTACGCGTTCATGGCCCTCTTCCCCATCGTGAACCCCGTGGGCACGGCCCCCATCTTTCTGGCCATGACCGCCGGCGCCTCGGTCCCGCAGCAGCGGCACCTCGCCCGCCGCGTCCCTCTCTACGCCTTCCTCCTCCTGCTCGTCTCCCTGCTCCTGGGTGGGCTGATCATCCGCTTCTTCGGCATCCAGATCGCCGACGTGGAGATCGCCGGCGGCCTGGTGGTCTTCTACACCGCGTGGGAAATGCTCAACCGGCCTGACGATCGCTCGGCGCCGCAGGCCCTCGCCGACGGCGGCCGCTTCGAGCAGATGGCCTTCTTCCCCCTGACCCTGCCAGTCACCGCGGGGCCTGGGTGCATCGCCGTAGCCATCGCGGTGGGCAGCCGCATCGGCCACCGCCAGCCCGAGGACATGGCGATGGGCTACGTCGGCGCGGCGCTGGGCCTGCTGGCGCTGGCCTTCGCCACGTGGCTCTGCTTCCGCTTCGCCCACAGGGTCTTCCGGAAGCTGGGCACCACCGGGACCATGGTCTTCACCAAGATGGCCGCCTTCGTCCTCATGGCCATCGGCGTCGAGATCTTCTGGAACGGCCTCTCCCAGCTCATCGAGGGCCTCCACTGACGCGGCGCCGCTCGTCCGAGGCACCACCTGCGGCTTGACCCTTTGCCTCGATCGAACCATAATCC
>JBAWEQ010000199.1:0-5727 GCA_049591295.1 Acidobacteriota bacterium | reverse complement strand
GCCGCGGCGCCCTGCGCGCCGGACCGGACGAGCGGCAGGAGCATCGCCGCAGCCAAGAGCAGGGCGGCCCGCCGTCCCGCCACCCCTTCACCCCGTTGTCGAACGCCGCTTGACGCCATGCCCGCCTCCTTTTCGCCGCCGCTCACGTCCAGACCCCGGGGATGGCCATGCCGCAGGCGGGGCAGCGGCCGTTCTTGAGGTGCATGGCCGTGAGGAAGAGCCCGCTGCGCTCTACGCAGACCTTCCCGCACTTCGGACAGGTGGTGTTGTTCCCCGGGTGGCCCGGCACGTTGCCCACGTAGGCGTAGCGGATGCCGTGCTTCATGGCGATAGCCCGCGCCCGCTCCAGGGTCGCCACGGGCGTGGGGGGCAGGTTCAGGAGCTGGTAATCGGGATGAAAGCGCGTGAAGTGCACGGGGACGTCCGGACCCAGCTCCCCGGCCACCCACTTGGAGAGCTCCGTCAGCATGGCCTCCGAGTCGTTCAGGGTCGGCACCACCAGATTGACGAGCTCCAGATGACGGCCCGATTTCGCCACCTGCCGGATGCTGCGCAGGACGGGCTCCAGCTCGGCCCCCGAGACCTTCCGGTAGAACTCCGGCGAGAAGCCCTTCAGGTCGATCTTGATCGCGTCCAGAACCCCCACCATCTCCGCGAGGGGGGCCTCCGTCATGAAACCGCAGGAGACGAGGGCCGACCGGATCCCCAGGGGTTTGGCCGCGCGGGCAATGTCGATGAGGTATTCGGCGAAGACCGTGGGCTCGTTGTAGGTGAAGGCGATCACGGGCGCGCCTCGTCCTTTGGCCCGCCCGGCCATGGCGCCGGGGGAGCAGTAGGGCACCGCGTAGTCCTCGGGCCGGGCCTGGGAGATGGTCCAGTTCTGGCAGAAGCGGCAGCTCAGCGGACAGCCCGCGGTTGCCAGGGAGTAGGCCTCCGACCCCGGCAGGAAGTGGAAGAAGGGCTTCTTCTCGATGGGGTCCACGTGCTCCGCGATGGGGCGGCCGTAGACCAGCGAGCGCATCTCGCCCCGCACGTTGGCGCGGGCCCTGCACCGGCCCCGCTCGCCCTCCTCGATCACGCAGCCGTGCGCGCAGAGCTGGCACTTCACCGCGGACGGGTGCCGCTGCGGTTTGGGGCGCGCCAACTCGGCCGCCGTATGGCAGGTGCCGCAGGCCGCGGCGGCGGCCGAGGCCGAGATCCAGAAACGGGCGACCGGCGCCGTCGCGAGGAGATCGGGGGGAATCTCGGCCGCCCAGACGTCCGACGGCCACGGGGCCTCATCCCGCAGGAGCCTCGGGGCCGAGAGAGCCAGACCCGCGCCGCCGAGGAGAACTCCCCAGCGCGCCGCCGAGTCCAGGAACTCCCTGCGGGACAGCCCCCGTTTCCCCACGACCCTCCCCCTCTTGTCCATGGGCTTCCACCCCACAGGGAACGTAAAGCCCCGATGCATCACTGTCAAAGGGATGGCGGCCGGGATTCGGGGAGTCAGAAGGAGCGGCGCCCCCGCCCGCCGCTTCGAAGCCCTTCCCTCGCCCGCGGCGGTCGATGTTCACATCGGCCGTCGGCCGCAACGAGTTGCGGCCGCTACGGAGGCCCTCATTGCGGGGAGGCACTGGCGCCCCCGCCCGTGCGCCTCGTTCGCGGGCAACCCGAGCAGCTGGGGGCACCGCCCCGCGCACTTCAGACGGAGAGAACCTCCCCCTTCGAGTTCCTGCGCGTGAGGAGTCGGACCAGCCTCAGGACGATTCCGCCGAAGGCCATGAGCCAACCCACGGGGTAGGGCAGGCACAGGAGCAGCCACCCCATGGAGCGCCCCGTCCGGCCGCCAACGCCCCCTACGGCGCTCAATCCCCAGAGGACCCCGACGCCCGCCAGGAGGAGGCCGAAGACCCACAGCCAGTAGACCTTCATGGGGCGCGGATGCTCGCCCAGCCAGGTGCCGAGTGCGAGCAGGCCGCCGCCGGCCAGGATGAGGACCGAGCCCTCCATGGGATCGAGGGTGCCGACCGCGAAGGCGAGACCGCCGACGACCACCAGAATCCGTGCCCGAAGGCTTGGTGCGCTCATGGAACCCTCCTCCTCAGGCCCGACCGGTTCAGGGAAAAGGGAGCGGGCGTCCCGATCGGAAAGGGGCGGCGGATTCCCAGCAGGCAACGGGCGCAAGC
This sequence comes from Acidobacteriota bacterium, assembly GCA_049591295.1. GTDB lineage: Bacteria > Acidobacteriota > UBA4820 > UBA4820 > DSQY01 > DTPS01. Next base: position 3,562 of record JBAWEQ010000199.1, on the reverse strand, counting down.
GACCCGCCGCCGCCCGGCCGCCGCGCGGCCCCTCCTCAGGCCAGCCATTCGGCGACGATCCGGGCCACGTCCTCCCATCCCGGCTCGCCGAGGACCCAGTGGGCGTGGTCCGGAAGCTCGCGGTAGGTGACCACCTTTCCCAGGCGGCGGGCCGTCTTGCGCTGGACCGGCGCGGGGGTGATGCGGTCCTGCCCTCCGGCCACCAGCAGCACGGGGCAGGTGACCGCGGAGAAATCGACGGCCGAGGCCCTGCGCCGGTCCAGGGGCCAGAAGCCGATCTCGAAGGCCGCCCTCCCCGACTCGAAGACGAAGCGCTCGTAAGCCTTTCGGCGTTTCTCCTCGCTCAGCAGGTGCATCATCGAGTAGACGGCCTCGCCGTAGGTCTGGCGGTAGGGCTTGCGCCAGAAGGCCCACGTGGTCATGCCGCTCCAGAAGCTCCTGATGACGGAGGGCCTGAGCGCCACGATGCCCCTCGGCGAGGCCGGCGTGAGGAGCACGAGCCGGCTAGCCAGGCCGCGGCTCCCCAGCATGAGCGCCAGCAGCCCGCCCATGGAGTGGCCCAGGATGACGGGAGGGTCGCCCAGTTGGCGGATCTCGCGCTCCAGGTCCTGGGCGTAGTCGAGCAGGCTGGTGACCCCGACCCGCGGGTCCGGCGGAGCCTTCGGGTCCGCGTCGTGGTATCGCAGCGTCGGCGCCAGGCAGCGGTACCCCCTGCCCTCAAACACGGACCGGTAGAGGTCCCAGTGGTATCCTCCGCCCCACATGCCGTGGATCATGAAAAGGGTTCCGCTCATGGTTCCCTCCCTCTGGCACCACTCCCGAACTCGGCCTGGATTTCTCCCTTGCCCCCGAAATCCCCGATCCGCTCCCGGCATCCCGCATGATGTGAAGCCATCCTATCACCATCGGAAGCCGGTTCAACCGAGATCAAAGCGACCTGGAACAGGCCACACTTCGGGCGGCGCCCCGTCTCGGTTCCGCGTGTGTGGCCGCGGAGGAGAACCCGTGCGTCCAAGCGCCGGCGGCGGGCATCGCCCTCTTCATGCCCACCGTTTCTGTTGTCTTGATTTCGTCCCCGACCGCCCAGGGCGGGGAAATGCCCTCGCTCTTGACTCCTCACACCCCCAGCAGCTCGTGGGCCTCCTTGAGCATCTCGGGGATGGGTATTCCCTGGGGGCAGTTGGGTTCGCATTCGCCGCACTCGATGCAGGCGTCGGCGGCTAGGCCGCGGGCGACCAGGATGCCCTTGTAGAGGCGCGAGGTGGCCTCGCGGGAGTCGAACATGGCAGTGGTGTTGAGCATGGAGAAGACGTCCGGGATGGAGACGCCGCTGGGGCAAGGCAGGCAGTAGCCGCACGTGGTGCACGGGACCTGCATGCGTTCGAGATAGTAGCGGCGGACCTCGGCGGCGAGTTCCATCTCGCCTCCGCTGAGAGCCCCGGGCTTCGCGTCGCCGGCGACGGTGAGGTTCTCGCGGAGTTGCTCCCCGGCGTTCATCCCCGAGAGGGCCGTGACCACCTCGGGGTAGTGCCAGACCCACCGCCAGGCCCACTCGGCGGGCGACCACTTCCTCCCGCTTCGGGACCAGATGGCCCGCACGGCCTCCGGCTGCTCGGAGGCCAGGAGCCCTCCCCGCAGCGGCTCCATGGCGATCACCCCCACCTTCCTGGAGGCGGCCAGCCGCAGGCCCGCGAGGCCCGCCTGGAAATCCACGTCCAGCAGGTTGAGCTGGATCTGGCAGAAGTCCCAGTCGTAGCCCGCGATGATCTCGGCGAAGTCGTCGGGCGAGCCGTGGAAGGAGAAGCCCGCGTAGCCGATCCGCCGGTCGGCGCGGGCGCGGTCGAGGGCGCGGAGTCCGCCGAAGCGCTTCACGGTCTCCCAGCGCTCGGCGTTGAGGGCGTGGAGGAGGTAGAAGTCCACCCGGTCCGTCGCGAGGCGCCGGAGCTGCTCGTCGAGAAATCGCTCCCAGTCGCCCTCGCCCTCCACCATCCAGGTGGGGCACTTGGTGGCGAGCTGGACGCGCCCGCGGTAGCCGCCCCTGAGGGCGCGGCCCACGAAGGGCTCGCTCTCGCCGCCGTGGTAGGGATAGGCCGTGTCCACGTAGTTGACGCCCCCCTCGATGGCCCCGTGGAGGAGCCTCGTGGCCGCCTCCTCGTCGATGTGCGCGGCGTCGCCGTCCAGCACGGGCAGGCGCATGCAGCCGAAGCCGAGGATCGAGATGGGCAGGCCGGGGATCTTGGGGAAGGTTCTGAATCGCATCGCTGGCCTCCATCGGAGACATTCGTACCCGAGCATGGGCCCGCGGCAGGCGAGGGGACCGCCCCCCAAGCGGGAGGCCGCTCGCGCGCGGCGCAGAAGCGTATCCTATACCCAAAAGCCATGAAGCGGTGCCCCTTCGCCGTCATCCGCGAGACATCGGGGATCCGGTCTTTGGGGATCTGGATTCCCGCTTGCGCGGGAATGACCGAAAGCGGGCCCGGATTCCCGCCCCCGGTCAAGCCGGGGGAGGCTTGGCGCGAGAAAGACGGAAGAGGAGCTGGGGCGGCCAAGCCGCACCGCCGCCCACCGGTGCGCGTCGCGCTTCCGCGGTGAGAGGGTGACCGTCCTCTTTGCCGCCATTCCGATAACCCCCGTCTCAGCAGTCATTACGGTGCCCCGCCCCTTCGCCGTCATTCCGGTGACCGCGCCCTTTGCAGTCATTCCGGCGACCGAAGGGAGTCCGGAATCCTGCCTCTCACCCGAAGGCGAAGCGATCCTGGCCGCGCTTCGCTGGCCAGGATAACCGGCCACGGAAGCCGAGCCGGAGTACGGTCGCCTTCCGGCCGCAATTCATGGCGGCCCCTACAAAGGCATGCCTTCGATCTTTCAATCTGCGATCTTCAATCTTTAATCTGCAATCTTCAATCTGCAATCTCCCTCCATCCGCTACAAACGCACTCGGCCAATCCCTTCAGGCCGGGCCGGCAGGCGGCGGCCCGGCCTCGGCGGCGGCGCTGAGGCGTTCGAGCCAGAGCTGGTGGAACCGGGACATGCGGCTCGGGAGCACGAGGCTCCCCGTGCGCGCGAGCCACCCGTGCTGGGTCTCCTCGGTCAGGATGTGCGAACCCCCCGGGGTCTGCGTGATGAGCCAGGCATGGTATGCGTCCACGCCCAGGCCCAGGGCGTTCCACGCGATGCGCTCGGGCGGCTCGAACTCGAGCACGGTGGAGCGCAGGGAGACGCCGAAGGTGCGCCACGTGAAGCGCGCCCCCGCCGCGAGATCGGCCGCCGGGCCGCCGGCGATGCGGACGCGGTGCGAGTTCGGATACCAGGAGGGCCAGAGCGAGGCCCGGACGAGCCACGCCCACACCCTGTCGGCCGAGGCCCGCGTGTCGATCTCGTTGCGCACGTGCACCGGGGCATTCGCCGGATCGTAACGGTGGGGCCATCGGATCATCGCGCGCCTCCTCGGCAGCAGGGTACAAGAAGCTGACCGCGGGAGCCAGGCGAGTTTGGGAAACGGGAGGGGCGAAGGCGAACTGCGAATGGGGTGCGGCTCGACGGCGGCGGCGGCCCTGGTAGG
>JBAWEQ010000198.1:0-6289 GCA_049591295.1 Acidobacteriota bacterium | reverse complement strand
CCGGCGCTGGTCGTGGAACGGGGCGGCGGCCACCGGCGGCTGCGCGCCCGCGGCTTCCCGCTCGGCTTGGTGCCGGCCTCCGAGTACGAGCAGGGGGAGGATCTGCTGGCGCCGGGCGAAACGCTGGTCCTCTTTACCGATGGCTTCACCGAGGCCTGCAATTCGGCCGAGGAGGAGTTCGGTGAGGCCTGTCTCGTGGAGGTCTGTGTGCGTTCCTCCGATCGCCCGCTGGCCGAGGTCGTCGCGCGCATCGAGGAGAGGGTGGCCGCCTTCACCGCCGGCGCTCCCCTGTCCGACGACCGGACGCTGGTGCTCCTCCGCAGGCTGCCGTGAGCGCGCGCGAGACTTCAGGGACGGGGTCCGTACTCTCGGCGTGAGGGGAACTCGAGAGCGCCAAGGGCGAGTGAGGGTGCGGACCGGTGTCTGCCGGCGCGCGCCCCCTGCACCCATGCGCCAGGCGCTCGTCGAGCCCCGTCAGCAGGAGCCGTCGTCCGTCGGGCATCCAGGCGTCCACCTCGGCACTGTCCCACCTCTTCTCCCCCAGGTGGCGCGAAGTGCCGGTGTGCACATCCACGAACTGGGCGGAACGCTTTTCTCCGCTGCGGCGGACCCAGGCGAGGGTCTCTCCGTCGGGGGACCAGGCCGGTCCTCTGTTCGTGGGTCCCTTCTGGCCTCGGAGGATTTGTCCCGGCCGCACTGCCCTATGCCGTTACCGTTGAAGCCGCACTCCAAATACCTATTCCCCCGGTCGGGTCCCCGCTTGGGGCTTGAGCAGTTCTTCGTAGGGCGGGTAGCCGTGGAGGGGCTCGAGATTCATGTCTTGGTGAAGGGGCATGAGCATTAGGGCCGACCTTTGCAGGACGTACGGCATCCCGGCGGCCAGGGCCTCCCGCAGAAGGTCCACGGCGTGCGTCCTATCGCCGAGGAGCGCGGCGATGCACGCCCGCCAGTAGATCTGGGCACCAAAGAGGAACCGAGTGTCAATGCGGGCCAATTCGTCGGAGATGCGCAGGGCCGTGGCCCGGTCGCCCCTGCGGGCGGCCAGGGCGCCCAGCGGCCCCAGGCAGCAGATAACCGTCCAGACGCGCTGGCTCTCGGATTCGGTCGTTTCTGCACCCCCCGCGTTGGTCGTGGCCTGCGGGCGTGCGACGAGGGGGTGGTCTGCAGAAAGCCGCTCGAAGGCGAGGCGGGCCTCCTCCCACCGCTGTGCGGCGTAGAGTGCGTTTGCGAGCATCAGCGCGCATTGCAGATCGGCCTTCTCCGCCGGAGGCCGGCTCCCAAGCCAGTCCGCGGCCCTGTTCGCCATCTGGAGCGAGGCCTCGCGGTTCCCGTGGGTCCGGAGCTCGGAGGCGGCCACCAGCATCAGTTCGTCCAGCCGCCCTTGACGGGATAGGACGTCTGCGCCTTCCTCGATGGTGCTTCGGACCTCCTCCGCGCGCCCGAGGGCGGCGAGGGCCCGCACCCTGCCTTCACGCGTGGTCAGGATGTCCGGGAGCTCGTGAACCGCGTGATCGGAGACGGCCAGCTCCCGGTCGTAATCGCCGAGCATGTGGTAGGCCGCCGCGAGGACGTTGAGGGACCAGGAGTTCGGGATCGTCGACGTCGTAAAGAGGTCCCCTTGGGGAGAAAGGCGCGTGAACAGATCCACGGTGACGCCTGGCCTGTCGGCAAACAACGCGACCATCCCTATGGCGTAGCAGGTCATGGTGCTCTTCGGGTCCAGCTTCTCCGTCTCCCGCAGGGCCTCCATGGCCAGGGTCCATCGTCCGTCGAGTTGTGCGCGTCCCCAGTCGAGGAAGGCGCGGTTGATCGGAGGGAGGGTTTCGCGGTGTTTGTTCAGTTCTTCGAGGATTGCGTCCGCCGCTTCGTACTGGCCCATGGCCGTGTAGGCCGAGGCGATGTACAGCTTGGGGCCCGAGAAGCTGGGATCCAACTGCACGGCCCGGTTGAAGTGGCCGATGGCCTGGTCCGGAGCCTCACCGAAGAGCTCGAGACCGGCCACATACTCGCGGTAGGCCCCGTAGAGAGGCGGCTGCTCCAGCTTCTTAGCCGAGAAGAGGTGGGGGTCTGCGACCACCGCCATGGCGCCCATGACGCGCTGGCGCAGCGAGTCGAGGGGCTTCATGGGGTTCTCGCGCGTTCCTACGATGGGGTCCGAGGCGTAGAGGACCTTGCCGGTGCTAGCGTCCGTGATCTTCGCCTGGAGCACCAGCGTCTGGCCCTGGAGGTAATAGCTTCCGGACACCACCAGGCCCGCACCGGTCTCCCGGCCCATCAGGGTGGGCGGGTCGAATCTCGCGGCTCCCGCCTTCGCGCCACCCGCCTTCTCGATGCGCAGGACGGCGGTGGAGGGCACGGTCTCGAATTGCGAGATTTGGGAGAGACCCTGGGTGATCCAGTCGCAGGCTAGGCGGCCGAGCGGGTCCAGGGCCGGGTCGCCGGTCTGGTTTTCGAAGATTGCCACGACCACGCGCTTCGGATTCAGGGCGGCCCCCTCGGGGCCAGCTGGAGCGCCCTGCCTCCATGCCACCCAACCGGCTAGTAAGCCCAGCAGAACGACGGCGGCCAAGCCGAGAGCGGCCTTACCCCACGTCATCGAGAACCGTCCGGGCCCTCCCGGACGTTCCACGGGGCCCGAGGGGAGTGCAGGTCCAGACCCCGAGAGCGTTTCCAAGGCGAAGGCCAGGTCGTGGGCGGAGGAGAATCGGTCCCCGGGGCGCTTCTCCAGGCATCGCTTCACGATCTGGGCGAGGACTGGGGACGTCTTCGGGGCGAGGGTCAGGAGGTCGGGAGGGTCGTCCCTGAGGACGGCCGCGGCCACGTCGGTCTGAGTCTGCCCCGTAAAGGCTCGCCGGTCGGACAGCATCTCGTAGAGGACGCAGCCGAAGGCGAAGAGGTCGGCACGGGCGTCGGAGGCCTGCCCGCGCACCTGCTCCGGGGCCATGTAGCCTGGGGTGCCCAGGACGGTGCCCTCGCGGGTGGGCCCCTCGGCGGTCTGGGCTTGAGAGAGCCCTTCAGACCTAGCGCTCTCTGGTTGAGTGAGCCGCGCCAATCCGAAGTCGAGGATTTTGACGCGGCCATCTTTGGTGATGAACAGGTTCTCGAGCTTGAGGTCCCGGTGGACGATGCCCTTCTCGTGGGCGGCCGCAAGGCCTTGGGCGATCTGGATACCGAACCCCACGGCCTTGGCCGGGGGCAGGGGACCGCCGCGAAGCCGCTCGCGCAGGCTCTCGCCTTCGAGCAGTTCGGTGACGATGTAGGGCGCGCCGTCGTGGATGCCCAGGTCGTGGAGCACGAGGATGTTGGGGTGGTCCAGCGCGGCCGTCGCTCTGGCCTCCTGCTCGAACCGCCGCAGGCGCTCGGGGTCCTGGGCGAACTCACTTGGCAGGACCTTCACCGCCACCTCGCGCCCCAGCCGGGTGTCCCGGGCGCGGTACACTTCGCCCATGCCCCCCGCGCCAAGGGGGGAGAGAACCTCATAGGGGCCAAGCTTCCTGCCGGGCGCGAGGCTCACGGCCAGGCCCCTCTGGATTCAAGGTCCTTCAGCAGGTTGTCCATGGGCTTCTCGATGTACTTGGGACACTCGCCGCTGGCGCGAGCGTCCTGGAGGATGCGGATGAGCAGGTCGAAAGGTGCCTTTGTCTTTGCGATCACTTCCTTCGCGCGCGGGTCTTCGCGGAGGTTCTTGAGATCGGGCCGGAGCATGAGCATGTCGTAGGGCATGGTCGCGCCACGATTCGTCGAGAGGATGAGGAGGTCCAGGGCGGCGTCCTTGCCGAACCGGCGGTTGATCGACGGGAGCAGGAAGGCGATCTCCCACTGCATGAGGTTCCAGTCCGTTGTCGGATCGGCGAAGTGGGCAATGATCGCCTTCAGGGAAGATCGGGCGTCCCGATCGTCGCCCGCCGCCAGGGACAGGAGCCACTTGTCATCCTGAACAAACTGCCCCCAGAACCCTAAGATCCGGCTGGCCTCCAAACCCTTCAAGAGGGCGGTAGCCTCCTTCGTCCGGCTCATCTCCACCAACGCGTAACCTTTGCATGCCGATGCCCCCAGATTGCCAGGATCAAGAGAGAGCCCGGTGTCCAGCACCTGGAGAGCTTCCTCGGGGTGGCCGAGTTCGGTGAGGGGGTAGGCCAAAAACGAGTAACCCAGGAAGAAAAGCGGGTCTAGCTTTAACACTTCGCGTTCAGCCTCGATGCCGAGGAGCAATGAGCCGCCGGTGAGCAGGCCTTGGATGGCCAAGGCTCCTTGTGCCTGGGGATTCGTCGGCCCGAGTTCGGCTCCCTTTAGGGACCACTCGATCTGGCGCCTCATGTCCGCATCGAGCTTCGCAGATTCCAGGCGGGCCTTGCTGACCCAGGCCTCGCTGCACTGGGGGTCGAGGGCGAGGGCCCCCTGGACCCACGCCTCCCCCTCCGTCATGTTATGGGCTCGTGTCAATTGCCCGCCCAATTGCGAGCGGAAATATAGCTGAGCAATCCACGCTGCCGCCAAGGCATCTTTCGGGTTCAATTCGAACGCGCGCTTGAACGCTCCGAGGGCCCGGTCTAGGTCGGCCCGATCATCATGGTTGGCGTATCGTAACAAATAGAATTTCCCCTGCTGGAAGGCCAGTTCGCTTTCGGAGGTGGATGCGGAACTTGAAGCAGGCACCGCGAGGGCGGCGTCCGGAAGAACCGCCCTGCAGATGCCCTGCGCCGCCTCGCGGGCCATTGCCAGGTAGTTCTCCCTGCTCCCCTGATACTCGTGGCTCCACCGGACCCTCCGGGTCTTGGCATCTGCGACCTGGATGTTGAAGATGAGGTGGTCGCCCTCGGCCGTCGCCGTCGAGAGCACGAAGGCCTGCACCCTGTAGGCGTCGGCAATCTTGTCGAGGTCGCCGTGGACCTTCTCCACCTCGAAGCTCGTGGGCGGCACCTTCGTGTCCATGCCCTGCACCTCGCCCAACAACGTCGAGATCGTGCTCGGGATGGCGTCCGTCAGGTAGGCCGACTCCGGCGAGCCCAGAACCTTGCACGGCAGGGCCACGAGGCTGGGAACAGCGCTGGTCATGGTGCCGCTGGGCGAAGGCTTCTTCCTCCAAGGGTGCCAGAGCAGGATACCGGAGAGGACGGGAGCGAGCAGGATGGCGACCGCGCCGGCCAAAACCCACCGGCGCTTGAACCATCCGCGAGCCTCGGGCACGGCCGCCACAGGAGCCGGGGCTGGAGGGGCCGGGCTGGTGGAAGCCACCTCCAGGGCGAGAAGCAGCTCGTGGGCCGTGTGGTATCGGTCCTCGGGCCTCTTTTCCAGGCAACGCCTCACCACGCGGTCGAGCGATTGCGGCGTGACGGAAGGCAGAGGGTCCGGGTCCTTGGACAGGATGGCGGCCTGCGTGTCGGCGGCGGTATCGCCTCCGAAAGCTCTTTTCCCTGCGAGCATCTCGTAAAGCACGACACCGAAGGCGAAGATGTCCGACCGTGCATCTGCTGGCAAGCCTCGTGCCTGCTCGGGGGACATGTAGCCCACCGTTCCGAGCACCCTGCCTTCGCGGGTGGGGCTGTCTACCGTTGGAGCCTCGGTCTGGGGCTCCCCCTGGAGGAGCCCTTGGGGTCTGAGCCGTGCCAGGCCGAAGTCGAGGATCTTGACGCGGCCGTCCCTGGTGATGAAGAGGTTCTCGGGCTTCAGGTCGCGGTGGACGATGCTCCTCTCGTGGGCGGCCGCAAGGCCTTGAGCGATCTGGATGCCGAACTCCACGGCTTTGGCGGGGGGCAGGGGACCGGTGCGCAACCGTTGCCTCAGGCTCTCGCCTTCGAGGAGCTGCTCGACGATGTAGGGCGTGCCCTCGTGCGTCCCGACGTCGAAGACGGCAAGAATGTTAGGGTGGTCCAGCGCCGCGCTGGCCTTCGCCTCCTGCTCGAAGCGCCGCAGGCGCTCGGGTTCCGCCGCGAACTCCTGCGGCAGGACCTTCACCGCCACCTCCCGCCCCAGCCGGGTGTCCCGGGCCTTGTACACCTCCCCCATACCCCCAGCGCCCAGGGGGGAGAGGATCTCGTAGGGACCCAACCGCTTGCCGCTCAGGGAACTCACCCTTGCGCCTCCGCTCGATTCATTGCCTTGCTCTTCAATCCGCAATCATCCAGCCCATCAGGCAGGCCGGTTAGCAGGATGTTGAAAAAACCATTGTCGCCATAACAGCCATATGATATCATGCTGATTGGTTGATGGAGGTGGCGATGAGGGGAGCGGACGAGGATCAGGCGGAGCTGTTCAGCTACGTGCCTCTGGAGTCGCGGATACCGGTGGA
>JBAWEQ010000197.1:0-12878 GCA_049591295.1 Acidobacteriota bacterium | reverse complement strand
CCACAGTGCAACATGGTGGCTGTCTCCTTCTTGGGGCACCTCTTGGGCGGAGCGCCCGTCGCTCCAGCCCCCAGCCCCCGGCGATGTTCGCACCGCCGCATGGGGGCAGCCACCCTCATGCTATCTGAGGGCCTCTTCGAAGGGCCTCTGGCTCAGGATCTCGTGGCAGAGAGACCACCGGCGGCACCGGAATGGCGGGATGCCGTGCCAGCCGCCCGTTGCGGGCATGCCACGGGATGACGGAAAAAGAGCAAGACGCGATTGAGCCAGACGCGATTAAGCTAGACGCGAGGCGCGAAGGAGCGGCCATTCTGAGGGCTGCTTCGAGGAAGCGTTTCCGAAGGATCTCAAGCGCCGGTTGCGCTGAGCCGTTGCCGGTCGAGCCCCCCTTGACAGCTTCCCTCGCCGGGCGTACTATATCGCCAGTCGATATACCGATAGGCGGTATATCGTCCAACGAGTGAGTCGGAGGGCCGATGAAAGACCTGAGCCAAGCCGCGGCCAAGTTCCTGCCCCTCAGCGAGGCCACCTACCTCATCCTGGCCTCCCTGACGGAGCCCCGGCACGGGTACGGGATCATGCAGGACGTGGAGGCGGTGAGCGGCGGGCGGGTCAGGCTGGGGCCGGGGACCCTCTACGGTGCCCTGACCAACCTCCTGAACCAGAAGCTGATCCGGCGGAACGGCGAAACGGGCGAGGGCGGCGACCGGCGCAAGGTCTACGCCCTCACCCCCCTGGGTGAAAAGGTCCTGGTCCTCGAAGGGGAGCGCCTGGCGTCTCTGTCGAGGCTGGCCAAGGAAGTGGCGAAGCGTCTCGGAGGCGTGCGATGAGCGGAGAGAAGACCACCAGACGGGTGTTCCGGATATTCATGGCGTGGAACGACGAGAAGGAGGGCCGCTGGCTCGCCCAGCAGGAGCGCGACGGATGGCGCCTCAGCGGCGTCGGCTGTTTCGCCTACCGCTTCGAGAGGGCGGCGCCCGCGGACGTGGCCTACCGGCTGGACTACGGCCCGCCCAAGTTCCAAGACAAGTCGGAGTACTTCGGCATCTTCCAGGACGCCGGCTGGGAGCACGTGGGGTCCCGGAAGCAGTGGCAGGTCTTCCGCAAACCGATCGTGGACGGACGGGTGCCCGAGATCTATACCGATCCCCGCTCGCGCATCGCCATGTACCGGCGCCTGCTCGGTCTCATGCTGGCCATGCTCGCGATGCTGGGAATCATCACCGCCGTCAACCTAGACATGAAGAACTCCATCTTCGAGCGGGTCCCGTTCACCTTCGGCCTTTACATCGGCATGATGACGGTCTTCGCCTACGGAGCGGTGAGAATCCTGCTGATCATATCCAGGCTCAGGAGGAACGCGCCGAGGCCCTTCTGAGGCCGCTGGGAGCGAAGCGGCGGAGAGGGCCTTCGAGGCGGGCGAGAGGCGGTTGAGCGAGACGCGAGACGGGATTAATCAAGACGCGAGGCGTGAGACGGGAGACGGGAGACGCAAAGCATCATGCGCGAGTCATCCTGAGGACTCCTTCGAAGGGCCGCTGGCTCAGGATCCCGTGGCAGAGAGACCACCGGCGGCACCGGAACGGCGGGATGCCGTGCTAGCCGTCTGTTGCGGGCATGCCACGGGATGACGGGAAAGAAGGCGCGAGACGCCAAACGCGAGGCGCGAGACGCCAGACGCGAGAAGCGAGACGCGAGACGCGCCGAGGGAGGGACCGTAGGAGCGCTCTCCAGAGCGCGATTCCCCGAAGACCTCCATCCGCCCGCAACGGCCGATGCTTGCATCCGGCGGCCCTTCGGCCGCTACGATGGCACCCCTTCACCCTTGATTGTTCCCTTCGCGCCCGCTCGAAGGCAAACGCCTCCGACGGAGTCACTCTGAGGGCATCCCTCACCCGGGCGCGCCCGCGTTCGGGGCTTTTGCGCACGGGGCCGGCGGGGGCTGCTCCGGCGCCCGACACCGCAGGGTCGGAAGCGGGAAGAACCGGCGCCCCCCGAACCCTCTCTGATAAGACCCGGACCGTCTCCGACAAGACGCGGACCCTCTCCGACAAGGCTTGGGCCGAGTCCGACAAGGCTCGGACCGTCTACGACAAGACTCGGACCGTCGCCGGCAAGGCTTGGACCGTCTCCGACAAGGCTCGGACCCTCTCCGACAAGGCTCGGACCGTCTCCGATAAGGCTCGGACCGTCTCCGACAAGGCTTGGACCCTCTCCGACAAGACTCGGACCGTCTCCGACAAGACTCGGACCGTCTCCGACAAGGCCCGGACCGAATCGGACAAGGACCGAACCGAGTCCGACAAGACCTGAACCGTATCCGGTGCCACCGAAACAGCCTCGGACCTTCCCCGTTGCCTCTCGGCAAGCTTATGAATACCAGAGACCCGCATCTTAAAGCGCGTCCGCCGCCGGTTCCTCTCATCCCGCCGGTCCCGTCATCCCCTGAGGGCTGCTTCGAGGCAGTGCTTCCGAAGGGTCCCAACCGCCGGGCCAGCACGGCCGCCCCCGCCCCGTGGCCTTTCGCCATGCGGCGGCGGTATACTCACAGCGGAGGGAATCCGCACATGGCTGGCGAAACGGGCTGGAGGAACAAGCTCTATTTCGGGGACAACCTCGTGATCCTGCGGGAGCACGTTCAGGACGAGAGCGTGGACCTGGTCTACCTGGACCCGCCGTTCAACTCCAACGCCACCTACAACGTGCTCTTCGGGGAGAAGAGCGGCGAGAAGTCCGCGGCGCAGATCACGGCCTTCGACGACACCTGGCACTGGGAGTTGGATGCAGAGCATAAAAGAGTTGGCGTGAATCCTCTTTTCTGACGCAGCGGAATATATTCCCGCGGAGTAACGCTGACCAACGGACGCCAATGGGCAGAACGGTTCGCCAAAGGGGCTAGGAATGGCCGAATCGAAAGTTGAACTTGAATTCACAGCCGAGGTGGCGAGTTGGATCAACGTCCACCTCTCGCACGATACGTCCCTTCCCTTCTCTGAAGCCAAGTGTGAGCAGCGGACCGCCGGGAGCCAGAAGCGGCGCGACTTGACCCTCCTCGATAAGGACAAGCGCATCGTCCTGACGGGCGAGGTGAAGCTGCCATTCCGACTAGACGGAGGTACCCCATTTAACGAGAAAGTTGTCCAGGATGCCCGGGACAAAGCCGCCCGCGCAAAGTCGCCGTTCTTCTTCACGTGGAACGTGAACCGCTTCGTCTTGTGGGAGACTTTTGCCCCCAGACCCGCTCATGGAGAGAGTAGCTACAAGTCCTGGAAAGTCACCTCCATCGGGCGGGAGAGCCAGCTTGTCCATCCCGATTACGTGAACGAGATCAAGGGGTGGCTTCCGACCTTTCTCCACGATTTCGCGCGGATTCTGGGCGGGACTAAGACCATCGGTCTTCGTCCTCCCGATGAGAAGTGCATCGACGAAATCGAGGCCGCCCTCGAAATGCCGATTTCGTTCACGCTGGAAGCGCTGGCAAGCAAGTACCAGCAAAACCACTTCAAGGCCGAGCTGGACAAGTGGATGCGCGACGATCAGGGTTGGACGATCTACGACGACAAAGAGGGCATCCGCGAGAACCTCGAACGCGCCGCTAGGTTCGCATCGTATGCACTGGTCAACAAGCTCGTCTTTCATGAAGCCCTTCTCAAACGGTACGGGACGAGGCTGGCAAAGCTGTCGGTGCCTCGCCACATCGAAACCGGCGATGAGCTTCTTAATCACCTGGAGAGCTACTTCGCCACCGCGCGTAAGATCACGGGCGACTACGAGACAGTATTCGGCGAGAGCCACCAGGATATGGGCTCTCGTATTCCCTTCTACTCCGACCACTCCGTGCCTCATTGGGGAGAATTGATCCACCAGATCCATCGCTTCGATTTCTCCAAACTCGACTACGAGGTTATCGGTAAGATCTTCGAGCGGCTCATTGCCCCAGAGGAGCGCCACAAATACGGCCAGTTCTATACGCGCCCCGAAGTCGTCGACCTCATCAACAGCTTCTGCGTCGTCCGGGGCGACGAAAGGGTCATGGACCCGGCGTGCGGTGGTGGGACCTTCCTCGTTAGGGCCTACAGCCGCAAGAAGGACCTGCTGCCGGAACGCTCCCACGGCGAGCTGCTGTCGGAGCTATACGGTGTGGATCTTTCCCATTTCGCTGCGCATCTCACGACGATCAATCTGGCGACGAGGGACCTCATCGATGAAGAGAACTACCCGCAAGTGGCCCGTAGCGACTTCTTCGATGTGCGGCACGCCAAGCCGTTTCTCCTTCTGCCAAGGCACGAAAGGGGCGGACACACGCGGGCCAAGGGTATGGGCAAGGACCAACAGCGGGAAATCATCATCCCGCCGTTGGACGCCGTGATTGGCAACCCCCCGTACGTCCGCCAGGAGGACCTGCGTAAGTCCTCCGACCGAGGCTCCAGGGCCACGCCCGGGACGAAGGAGGCCTACGGCTACCTCGTGAGCAGCGAATGGTCCGGCTTGAAGCTCTCCGGCCGAAGCGACCTGCACTGCTATTTCTGGCCCCACGCCGCCACCTTCCTCAAGGACGACGGCTACCTCTGCCTCCTCACCTCAAGCCAGTGGCTGGATGTCGAGTATGGCTTCATGCTTCAGGAGTGGATTCTTAGGAATTTCAGGATCATCGCGATTCTGGAGAGCGTGGACGAGCCTTGGTTCGTGGGCGCCCGCGTGGTGACGGCCGTGACCATCCTTCAACGCGAGCCCGATCCAGAGAAGCGCGAGGGGACCATGGTGCGCTTCGTCCAGCTTCGAAGGCCCATCGCCGAGATCCTGGCCCACGACGGCACGACGAGCGGGGCGATGTCGGCGGCGACGAGCTTTCGAAACGAACTCCTGGCCCACTTGCAGAACGTCACCAACGAGCGCTATCGGCTCCGGCTCGTGCGCCAGAATGTTCTTTGGAACGAGGGTGTCAAGCTGGGGGCTCTTTTGACGAAGGCGGAGGACGAAGAGGAGGGCGGCCGACGTGCAGGAAAGAGTGGCTACAGCGGCGGCAAGTGGGGCATCCACCTTCGCGCCCCGGACCTCTGGTTTAGCCTCACGGGACGCTACGGCGAGCGCTTCGCGCCGGTCGGCGAGATCGCCGAGGTGCGCTTTGGCGTAAAGAGTGGCAAAGATGAGTTCTTCTATCCTCGGGACGTGAGCGCGGAGAAGCTCTCCCAGTACGATGACCCGCAGGAGTTTCAAGACACCTTCGGGGTGCCGCGGCGGGACGTCGAGATAGGGACCGTCCGACTCGTGGCCTGTGGCGAGGGACGCGGCGAGACCAGGCCCATCGAGTCGAGATACCTTGAGCCCGAAGTACACAGCCTCATGGAGATTGACGGCTACACCGTGGGCCCTGAGGACTGCGCCCGGATGATCCTTCTTGTGGGCGAGGAAAGGAGCAAACTCAAGGGAACCTACGTGCTGGACTACATCCGGTGGGGTGAGAAGAACGGCTGGCACAGGGGCTCCACCTGCGCGGCCCGTGCCGGCGAAGGGAGAGAGTGGTACGACCTCACAGGCCATAGGAGCGCGGCAATCTTCTGGCCAAAGGAACGTCAGTACAAATTCGTCGCACCAGTGAATGATCAGAACTTGATCGGCAACTGCCGTCTCTATGAAGTTTATCCACCCGCGGCGCCTGACGACGCTCGATTATGGGGCGGGTTGCTGAATTCGACGATCGCCGTCCTCTCAAGCCTTCAGTTCGGACGGCCGGTAGGGAATGAGGGGAACTGGTCCACGATGGTCGTTGATCTCTGCATGATGCTAGTCCCCGACCCTCGCAAGGCGAAGGAGGCCCACAAGAAGAGGGTGATCGCCGCCTTCGAAGGCATGAAGCGACGCAAGGCGCTGCCCTTTCTTTCGGAACGCCGCCTGAAGCAGATGAGGTATAAGGCGCAAGGGATGGAAGAAGAGCTTGCTACCCTATCCGACAAGTGCGAGTTGGACATGCCCGACCGGCGTGAGTTGGACGACGCGGTCCTGCGGCTCCTGGGGGTTGGCTCGCCGCGCGAACGCGAAGAGTGGCTCGACAAACTCTACGGCTATCTCGGGGAATTTTTCGAAAGAACGCGCCAGAAGGAAGAGAAGGCCATCGAGAACAAGAACCGCTCCAAGCGGAGAGGCGTCACAAGCCCGTCGGAGATCGCCGCCCAGATTGTTCAGGAGATGAGCGAGAAGGACCCGCAGTGGCTCAAGAGCTATCCCGAAGACTTCCTGGCATCCGACTGCGAGTGCAAGGTCTACGATCTTCCCGCCACGGGACAAGCCGAAAAGTACGCCGATCTTTACGTCCCCCACGGCGTCCGTTTTGCCGGGGGGCGAAAGACGAAGTCCGCTGTGGAGGCCAAGAGCGAAGCCCATGCGGCCCTTCTCGTTCTGCTCGCCAATGCCGGCTTGCGCGGCTTGGTCCGGGTTCCTTTCGAAGACGACGAGGCCGCTAAGGTCCACAAGACCTACGCCCGATTTGTCGCCGAGCGCGGAGCGCAGCTGAAGCAGTTCATCGCCAAGCGGACGGCCGATGAAGACCTGGGCGAGAAAATCCTGCGAGAGGCATTAAGTCTTCTTCAAAGAGACTGACGGCACCACCGCCGTGGCGCCAACGGCAACCCGCCGCACGCGCGAGAGGACCGCAGGCGGTGGTGTGGCCATCGAGAAGGAGAGGGTCAGAGTATGAAATGCCATAGTGGAAATGATTATCAAGTCTTTCCTGGTAGCATCCCCAATGACCCCTGTTGAAGCTCTAGCCACCCGATGGCTACGGGTGTGGAGGCTGGAGGGAAGAGGCTAATGCATTTTCGAAAGCCGACATTGGCGCATCGCGAGCGGGGCCGCTGGATCGGGAGTGTGGCATGAAGATCACGGTGCTGATGGAGAACCGGCCGAGCGAGAGGGACGGGCGACTGGCGTTCGAATGGGGCCTGTCGCTGCACGCGGCGCTGGAGGGGCGGGCCGTCCTCTTCGACACGGGGGCCTCGGGGCGGTTCAGCGAAAACGCCGAACGTCTCTCGGTGGACGTGGCGTCCGCCGACGTGGCGGTCCTCTCGCACCACCACAGCGATCACGGCGGGGGGCTGAGGCGCTTCCTGGAGCTGAACGCCAAGGCGAAGGTGTACCTGGGCGAAAGGCCCGACGGGGAGTGCACCGTCAAGATCTACGGGGTCGTGAAGAAGTACGCCGGCCTGGACCGGGCGCTCCTGAGCGACTTCCCCGGGCGGTTCGAGGTGGTCGACCGGCCCATGGAGATCCTTCCCGGCGTCTTCCTGATCCCGCACATCGGGGGCACCCATCCCAGGCCGGCCGGAAACAGGCACCTCTTCCTGAAGCGCGGCGGCTCCTTCGTGCCCGACGCGTTCGCCCACGAGCTGGTCATGGCCGTGAAGGAGAACGGCAGGCTCGTCGTCTTCACGGGCTGCTCCCACAGCGGCGTCCTCAACATGGTGGACGCGGTGGCCCGGTCCTTCGAGGGGGTTCCCATCCAGGCGGTGATCGGGGGGTTCCACCTCACCGGTCTGCCGCCGTTCAACGGCATGGCGGGCAGCAAGCAGGAGGCGCGGGAGATCGCCGCCGCCCTGCTGGCCTACCCCGTCGGCGTGGTGTACACCGGGCACTGCACGGGCACGAAGGCCTTCGGCGTCCTCCAGTCGGTCATGGGCGAGCGGATCGTCGATCTCCGAACCGGCAGTTGCATCGAGATCTGAAAGGGGATGAGGCCTCGCTTCAAAGGACCTCACGCGTCCTACTCACTTCCTGACTTCCTCGCCCCATCACGGTGTCGCACTCCGGCGAGCGTTCCCAGAACCGAACAGTCATCCTTCAAAGGACGGGGGCTCGGCACCCCGGCCGCCGATGGGGCAGGCGCGGGGAAAGGAATCGGGGCGGCCCCTTGTTGAAGAGGACGAAAGCACAGCGCGGCGTTCGTCGGACCGCCGCTGGATGGGGGCCATCCGAGGAGGTGTGCGGTGAGAAAGCTCATCATGTGGAACCTGGTCACACTGGACGGGTGCTTCGAAGGCGCGGAGAGCTGGGCGCTGGACTGGCACCGGCAGGTCCTGGACGACGAATTTGAGCGCTTCGCGCTCGATCAGCTGCGCTCCGCCGATGGGCTCGTCTTCGGCCGCGTCACCTACGAGGGCATGGCCGCCTACTGGCGCACGGCCGAGGGAGAGGTGGCGCGCTTCATGAACGCCCTCCCGAAGGTCGTCGTCTCGCGCACGCTCGAAATGGCCGATTGGGAGAACGCGCGGCTTGTGCGGGGAGACGCCGCCTCCGCCGTCCGGGAACTCAAGGAGCAGGGGGACGGGAACCTGTTCGTCTTCGGTAGCGCGAGCCTCTCGGCGACCCTTATCCGCGGGGGGCTCTTCGACGAATACCGGCTTCTGGTGGTGCCGGTTGTCTTGGGTGAAGGACGCCATCTCTTCGAGGGCGGCCCGCCCCGTCGCCGGTTCCGGCTGCTTCGGTCGAGGGCCTTCGCCTCGGGGGGCGTCCTTCTCTGCTATGCTCCGGAGCAGGGCGCGCGGCCCCCGGCGCGCTCCGTCGGGTGAGGGGAGAACGCGGAGGGCGGGTGTCGCTCGAGGGAGGCTGGAAATGGCCGTAATCGAACGGAGGCTCGAAGAACTCGGGATCGTTTTGCCGCAGCCCCTCCGGATGCCGCCGGGGCTGGTCCTGCCCTTTCCCTGGGTTCGCATCGTGGGCAGGCGGGCGCTGGTCTCGGGCCACGGCCCGACGAACGCGGACGGGTCCCTCGCCGAGCCCCTCGGGAAGGTCGGCCGGGAGGTCTCGCCGGAGCAGGGCTACAGGGCGGCCCGCCTCACGGGACTGGCCATCCTCGGCAGCCTCCGGCGCGAACTCGGCGATCTTGACCGCATCGCCGCGTGGACGCGGGTCTTCGGGATGGTTAACTCGGCGCCGGGCTTCTCGGGCCAGCCGGCAGTGATCAATGGCTTCACGGACCTCGTTCTGGAGGTCTTCGGCCCAGCCATCGGCGCCCACGCCCGCAGCGCCGTCGGCCTCGCGGAGCTGCCGTTCGGGATCCCCGTCGAGATTGAAGGAGAAGTGGAACTCCGCCCCGGCTGACCGCGGCCTTTCACCGGAGGGATGTATGACGGAGCGTTTGGCGTCGTGCAGTTGCGGGCAGTTGACGGCCCGCGTGACGGGGGAGCCGGTGCGGGTGTCGGTGTGCCACTGCCTGGCGTGCCAGAGGCGGACGGGGAGCGTCTTCGGGGTACAAGCGCGCTTCCGGCGGGAGGAGGTGCGGATGGAGGGGGAGTGGAGCACCTTCGTGCGGGAGGCGGACGAAGGCGGCGCGGTGACCTTCCGCTTCTGCCCGAAGTGCGGGGCGACGGTCGCCTTCGAGGCCGAGGGGCTAGAGGGGAACGTCATCATCCCCGCCGGCGCCTTCGCCGACCGCTCCCTCCCCGCCCCCACCGTCTCCATCTACGAGGAGCGGATGCACCCGTGGGTCGTGATGCCGCCGGACATCAAGCACGTGCCGTGAGGGGGGAAGGCCACCGACTGGGGAGCCTGCCCGCTTCTCGGCCCCCTTCGCCCGGCGGGCGGGCGGGACGAAGGCGGATGCATCCAAGGATGGGGGCTCGCGTGCCGGACCCGATGGGCTGCCCACCTTGAAAGGGGCGGCCCGGCGTGACAGCATGCCCGCAGCAAGAAGCGGGTGGAGGCCGGATGGCTCCGTCGGCCAAGACGGGGCGCCGCGGGGCCCTGGGGGCCTAAGCCGGCGAAGGCTGCACCGGGCGTCACACGACCAGGAGGAGAAGTCATGAAGCGTCCACGTCTCTGGATCACGATCGGAATCGTCGCCCTGCTCGCGGCCGCGGGCTCGGCGGTGGCGTTGCGCGCCCAGGCCGCCGGAGGGCAGGGGGTCCACGGCCGGGCCTACATCGTCACCGTGACCGACTCCACGGGGCAGTTCGTCTCGCGCGAGGTCATCGCCCTGCACGCCGATCACACCATGTCCGTGACCGATTCGGCCCAGGGTGGGCCCGGCTACTACTTCACCAGCGAGCTGGGGGCGTGGGCGTCGAAGGGCCACGGCCGGGTCGCCGGGAGGACCATCGACTTCGATATTCCTCCCAGCCCGGACAGCCTCGCCCGCCTGGATTTCACGCTGACGCTGTCGGGCGACCGGAGCCGGCTCGCGGGCAGCGTCACCGTCACCTACTTCCCCCTGGATACGGCCGATCCCCTCGGTGGCGGAGGGACCGTCATCGGCACCTTCACCCTGTTGGGCCAGCGCATCCAGCCGTAGGGGAGGGCGGAAGGCGATGCGGGCGGGGGCGGTGGGGATCTGGTGCCCGATGGTCCCGCCGACCTACCCCTACTCGGCGTCGAGGTTGCGCGGCCTGCCGAAGACCGGGTCGGGCGAGTCCGGCCCCGCGGCCAGGGCGGGTTTGGGCTTGGGCAGGAGGGAGACCACGACGATGAACATGAAGAGCCCGGCCATCCCGAGCGCCGCCTCGGTGTAGAGCATGCCGCCCGCGCCCCACCGCCCGTAGGCCCAGCCGTCCACGCTCGTCATGTAATAGATGGGCATGTTGGAGAGCGCCGCGAAGAGGTTGTACTTGGAGGCCGCCGAACCTAGGCCCATGGCCTCCAGCACGAAGGCGGTGAAGCCGGCGTAGGTCATGCCGGTCACGACGGCGTAGAGCATGGTGAAGACCACGTACATCGCCTCGGTGCGGGGCGCCAGGGCCATGGCCACCGCGCAGACGGCCTCCAGGACGCCGTAGGCCGCGTAGGCGGCCTTGCGCTCCATGCGGTCGCAGAACCAGCCTCCCAGGAAGCACCCGAAGGCGGAGGCGAAGCCCGCCATCACGCCCGTGGCCAGGGCCACGGCGTCGGCCGTGGCGTGCCAGTTTCCGGCCACGGCGGACCAGAGGCCGGAGGCCGCTCCCGAGCCGATGGGCAGGAAGCAGAGGACCAGGGCCACGAAGCCGACGCGGGAGCGGGCGACGTTCCAGAGATTGCGCCCCACCTGGACGAGGCTTTTGGCGAGCCCGCCGGTCCTGGAGTCCGCGGGCGGCTCCGGCACGAAGAAGAGGGCCAGGCAACAGAGGAAGCAGACGCCGCCGACGAGGGCGCCGGAGACCCAGTGCGGGTGCATGTGCTGGGCGACCCACAGGCCGGCGCCTCCTCCAATTCCCGTCCCGCCGAGATTCCCCGCCTGGAACCATCCCCCCGCCCTTCCCCGCTCCTCGTCGGGCGTGGTCAGAGCCAGGAGGCTCTCGACGGACATGCCCAGGAAGGTGGAGGCAACGTTGGCGATCAGCACGATGGCCGAGAAGAGGGCGAGGTTCTGGACCTGGTCGTGGAGGATGCCGAGGGCGGCGATGCCGGCCGCGCTGACGATCGCGGAGAGGAGGTACCAGCTCTTGCGGCTGAGCGTCGTGTCCGCGATGGGGGCCCAGAGGAACTTCCACGTGTGGGGCAGCAGGCCGAGGGCCACGAGGCCCGCCACCGCCGCCACCGACACCCCGGCGTGGACGAGCAGGTAGCCCACCGCCACGCTGAGGTAGCCGGACATCACGCCGAAGGGCGCGATGAGGACCATGAAGACCCAGGGGTGGACGCGGCGGGGGCTCACGGGGCGGGGGCTTTCAGCCATGGGGGACGGGCCGAGCTTCCTTGCGCCACGTCCCGGGGCGAGCGAGGCGTGAAGGAGCGCCGCCGGCAGACTCTACGGGCAAGGGAAGTGGGCTTGGAGAAAGTGGCTGGGATGGGGAATCTGCCGATGAGACGTCCTCGCCTTTCTACCTCCCCCCGTTCCACCCCTGGAACCGCAGGTCGGCGTGGGCTATTCCTTCAACCCCCGCGTTCCGCTGGCGACTATATCGAGAAAGGGGGTGTGGCGCCACGCCCTGGATGCCGGTAAAGTCTTGATTCTCGGGTTGCGCCATGACGTATGGCTCGCCTGCGAGCGGTCCTCGCGGCTGGCCTCCCTGCCTTGGCCGGCTGATTCTGGGCAAGAGAGGGCAGACGATGCAAAGGGCCAGCGGCGCGGACTTTGCGGGAGGCCCGAAAACCATGGCGGTTAGCTGGTGGCCATGGGGATGCACTGGCCGATGTGTCATTTCAAGACCTGACCCCCTAAAGGTTTTCCCTTTCTTGCGTCCAGCGTCTGGCGTCTCGCATCCAGCGTCTCGCCTCCCATCTTCTGCTAAGCTCGGTTGGGAGACGGACGCATGGGCGGCTGGTTGCGGAGGAGGCGGCGGAGGGTCTGGGCGGGGGTGCTGGTGGGCGCGGCGCTGGCTCTGCTGGCGTGGGTGCGCTGCGGGCCGCTGCCGCCGGATCTGCTGGATGAGGGGCGCCACCTCTCGGCGAGGGTGGTGGACCGGCACGGGGAGGTGCTCTACGAGAGCCTCTCGGGGGCCGGCGGGCGGAGCCGCTGGCTGGCGGCGCCGGACGCCCTTCCGCCGATGGTGGTGAAGGCCACGCTGGCGGCGGAGGACCGGCGCTTCTTCCGCCACCCGGGTGTGGACCCGCTGGCGGTGATGCGGGCCGCCTGGGACGATGCGCGCGCGTTCCGGATCGTGGAGGGCGGCTCCACCCTCACCCAGCAGGTGGTGAAGCGGCTAACGGCCCGGCGGAGGACGGTTCCGGGGAAGCTCCGGGAGATGCTCCTGGCTCTGCGCCTGGAGCACCGCCTCTCCAAGCGGGAGATCCTGGCGCTCTACCTGAACCTGGCCCCTTACGGGAACCAGTACGCCGGGGTGGCGGGGGCCAGCCGCGGCTACTTCGGGTGCCCGCCGGAGAACCTCACGGCGGCGCAGGCCGCCTTCCTGGCGGGCCTGCCGCAGCGGCCCTCGGCCTTCGACCCCTACCGCCACGTGGATAGGGCGCTCAGG
>JBAWEQ010000196.1:0-13315 GCA_049591295.1 Acidobacteriota bacterium | reverse complement strand
CCCGTGGAGTGTGGGGGGACCGCACACATCAGATGAGGCTCGGGCTGGCGCCCGAAGAGCGGCTGAGGGACTGTGGACGGAACGCGGCCACGCTGGCGTGGACGCGCCCGGACCAGGCCCCCAGCGCCGCGCCAACGGCGCGGCCCAGACCCAGCCGTGGTCCGGAGCCGGCACGGCGGTCTATCTTGGGTAGGCTAGGCTGAGGATGCGGACGGCGAAGATTGACGAAGCAGAAGGTCCGCCGCCGTCGGCGCACACATGGAGAGGGACGGACCATCCGGCCAGCGACCCTACGCCCTCGGGTGGAACTGGCGGTAGATGCGCTTGAGCCTCTCCTGCTCCACGTGGGTGTAGATCTGCGTAGTCGAGATGTCGGCGTGGCCCAGGAGGATCTGGACGGCCCGGAGGTCGGCGCCGTGCTCCAGAAGGTGCGTGGCGAAGGAGTGCCTGAGCGTGTGCGGGCTCATGTGCTTGGCGATGCCCGCCTGGCGCGCGTAACCGGTGATCAAGATCCAGACCATCTGCCGGCTGAGCGGGCCGCCCCTGGCCGTCACGAAGAGGGCGGACGAGCTGCGGTTCTTCAGCAGACGGGGCCGCGCCTCGGAGCGGTAGCGCTCCACCCAGTCCTGCGCGACCTCGCCGAGGGGCACCACGCGCTCCTTGCTCCCCTTCCCCATGACCAGGACGAAGCCCGCCTGGGGGTTGTACCGCTCCTGCGTGAGGCCCGTCAGCTCGGAGACCCGGATGCCGGTGGCGTAGAGCACCTCCAGCATGGCCCGGTTCCGGAGCCCCGTGGGGCTCCCCGCGTCGGGCGCCTCCAGCAGCCGCTCCACCTCCTCGGGGGTGAGGTACTCGGGAAGCCGCTTGAGCGTGCGCGGCGCGTCCACGTTCTCGGTGGGATCGCCCGCCACCTTCCTCTCCAGGATCAGGAAGCGGTAGAAGGTCCGCAGGGCCACCAGCCGCCTGGCCGCCGTGCTGGCCGAGTGGCCCTCGGCGCGCTCCCGCCCCAGGAAGGCCCTGACGTCCTCCCGGCCAACCTTCTCCGGGGTCTTCCGGCACGCATCGAAGAAGCGGAGCAGGTCGCTGCGGTAGGCCTCCACCGTTTTGGGTGAGAGCCCCCGCTCCACGGTCAGGTGGTCGAAAAAGAGGGCCAGCTCCTCCGGAACCCTCTTCGGCTCTTCGCTCCTCACGACGGGCTCCTCAGGGGGATGACGGATGATAGATGATGAATGATCGATGATGAATGATCGATGATGGATGATAGATGATTGATGATGGATGATAGATGATTGATGATGGATGACAGATGATGGATCCGCGTCTCACGTCTCGCCTCTCACGTCTCGCGTCTAGCGTCTAGCGTCTCGCGTCTAGCGTCTCGCGTCTAGCGTCTCACGTCTCCCGTCTCGCCTACCAATACCGCTCCACGTGGATCTGCCCCGGCACCTTCCGGCTGTGCTCGCTGAAGCCTTCCGCCTGCATGAGCGCCGACATCTGGTCCACCATGGCGGGGTTTCCGCAGAGGAACACGTGCGTGTCCTGCGGCCGGGGATGGAAGCCCCACGCCGCGTCCAGCGCCCCCGACCGCCACAGGTCCTGCACGTAGCCCGTGTGCTGCCGCCAGGGGTCAAACTCCTCCTCGGGCTTGCTGATCACGGGGAGGTAGGTGAAACGTGCGGTGCCTTTCTGGAGCGCCAGCAGTTCGGAGCGGTAGCCCAGGTCCCACGAGTGGCGGGCCCCGTGCAGGACGGCGGAGCGGCGCGTGCCTCCGCCCGGTGCGTGCGTGCGCAGCATGCTCATGTAGGGCGCGATCCCCGTGCCCGTGGCGATGAGGAGCACGTTCTGCTCCGGCGGCACCTCCGCCAGGGTGAAGAGGCCCGTGAACTTTCTCCCGAGCCACAGGGGGTCGCCGGGCCTCAGCATGAAGAGGCGGGGGCTCAGGGAACCGGAATGGACCAGAGCCACGTAGAACTCCAGGTACTCCCTGGCCTTCGATGAGGAGGCGATGGAGTAGGAGCGCCGGATGAGCTTGTCCGGTTCCTTGGGCGGCTCCTCGAGGTCGGCGAAGGGATCCCTG
Source organism: Acidobacteriota bacterium (assembly GCA_049591295.1). Taxonomy (GTDB): domain Bacteria; phylum Acidobacteriota; class UBA4820; order UBA4820; family DSQY01; genus DTPS01. The sequence continues at coordinate 11,238 of JBAWEQ010000196.1, read as the reverse complement.
GGCGCCGAGGCGGGAAGCCCCAGCACCGCGAACTGGCCCGGTAGAAAGTCGGACAGCTCCCACCCCTCCGGAACCACCCTCAGGATGCAGAGCCCCGGGGCCACCTCACTACGCTGCGCCACGCGTGCATTCAACTCCGGTGTTGGCAAGGCGAGACTCCTATGGGGGGACAGGAAGCGGGGAGGAGAAGAGGGTGAACGCGCCACGCACTCGCCAGAACCCTCATGCCGCCCCCATCTCCGCGGCCCCACCTCTGGTCCTCTGTCCCTTAACGTGTCCCTTCATCCGAAATTTCTCCGTGCCGCTGTGCCTCTGTGGTGGTCTTTTCCTTTTTTGCGTCTAGCTTCTCCCGTCTCACGTCTCACGTCTAGCGTCCTCTTTTCCCGTCATCCTGTGGCATGCCCACAACGGGCGGCTTGCACAGGATCCTGCCACTCCAGTACCGTCGGCGGTCTCTCTGCCACGGGATCCTGAGCCAGCGGCCCTTCGAAGAGGTCCTCAGGATGACGCGCGCATAATGCTTTGCGCCTAGCGCCTAGCGCCTCCCGTCTCCAATTCCAATGCCAGGGACCGGCGCTGGAGGATGATCGTCACGGGGCCGTCGTTCACGAGATCCACCGCCATCATCGCGCCGAAACCGCCGGTCGCTACCTCGACGCCCATGGAACGCACGCCCTCGACGTAACGCTCAAAAAGCACGGTGGCTTTCCCGGGTGGCGCCGCGTGCGAAAAGGAGGGACGCGTCCCCTTCTTCAGATCGCCCACGAGGGTGAACTGGCTGACTGCCAGCACCGACCCGCCCGCCTGACGGACGTCTAGGTTCATCTTCCCCTCCGGGTCCGAGAAGATGCGGATCTCGGCGCTCTTCCGCGCGCACCAGTCCACCTCGGCCTCCGTATCCCCCGCCTCCACCGCGACCAGGGAAAGGAGGCCCGGGCCGATGGCCCCCACCCTCGCCCCTTCCACGCTCACGCTAGCCCGGCTCACCCGCTGCAGCACGACGATCATGGCTTCATCCTAGTGTTGTGTCCCCGTCTCGTGTTTACCATGGCTTCTTCCCGGGACACAACACTTCCCAAGGGACTCCGCCCCTAGGGCGCCCGCCTGCGGCGGGCTGTTACCCCGAAAGAGCGGGGAGGCTTCCTCCCCGCACCCCGCCGCGTGCCGTCTTTGCCCGCTTCCATCGTGAACCCGTCACCGGGACGGCCCGCTACCAAAGATCTCCCGCAGGCGCCTCGCCTCGGGGAACCCGAGGACCCAGGAGCCGCCGAGGTAGGCCAGCGCCCCGGCGCCCACGGCCCCCGCCAGCGCCCCGGCCGCCGCAAGCCTGCCGGAGTGAGGCAGCGCGCCCCAGAGCCAGAAAGAGAGCAGCCCTATGGCAGCCGACAGCCCCGCGTCCCTCGCCAGCGCCTGGACGAGCCTCCTCCAGGGCAGGCGGACGCGGTGACGGCGCACCACCGCCAGCAGGAGCGCGAGGAGGTTGGCCAGCGCCGCGGTGGAGGAGGCCGCCGCGATGCCCGCGGCCCCGAAGTGCCTCAACAGGCCGAGGGCCGTCGCCACGAAGACGGCCAGGCTGAGAAGCCCCGCCCGGAAGGGCGAAAGCATGTCCTGGTGCGCGTGGCAGACCCGCACCAGCACCGCCGCCGCTCCCCAGAGCACCATACCCGCGGCGTAGGCCGTGAGCGGCCCCGAGGTCAGAGAGACCGAGTGCGCCGAGAAGCGGCCCGTCTCGAAGAGCACGCGGACGATGGGCGAGCAGAGGGCCAGGATGCCGGCGGTGGCCGGCAGGAGAAAGTAGAGGACCGCCTCCAGCGCCCGGGAGAGGGTCCCCTCCAGCTCCTTCCGATCTCCCATAGCCACGAGGCTGGAGAGGCGGGGGAAGATCACCGTGGCCAGAGAGACCGCCAGAATCCCGAAGGCCAGCTCGGTCACGCGGTTGGCGTAGTAGAGGGCGGCCACGGCCCCCTCGCCCGCCAGGCCGGCCAGCGCCGTCCCCACGAGCAGCGTAATCTGCCCCACCCCCGCCCCCATGGCCGCTGGCACCATGAGCTGGAAGACCCGTCGGACGCGGGGGTCGCTGAGCGAGAAGGCCGGGGCAAAGGACATGCCCTCCCTCAGCAGGAAGGGCACCTGAATCAGGAACTGGAGCGCCCCTCCCGCGAGGACGGCCCACGCCAGGACGCCCGTCGGGTTGCCGCTCCGGTGGCCCCAGAGCAGGGCGGCCGTGATGATGGCCACGTTCAGGAGAGCCGGCGCCAGGGCCGACGGAGCGAAGATCTCCCGCGAGTTCAGTATCCCCATGGCCACCGCCGCCAGCGAGACGAAGAGCAGGTACGGGAAGAGGTGGGCCGTCAGCCGCTCGGTCAGGGCGAAAACGGCGGGCGCCTCCTGGGCGTACCGCCAGGCCATGAGCCGCGCGATGACCGGCGCCGCCAGGGTCCCCGCCGCCGTCAGCAGGAGCAGGAGGAGGGCGAACACGTACAGGAACCGGCGGGCGAAGAGCCAGGCCGACTCCGGGGGGTCCTCCTTCATGGAGCGCGTCATCACCGGCACAAGAGCCGCCGTCATGGCGCCCTCGGCCACGAAGCGGCGGAAGGTGTTGGGGATCCGGAAGGCGATGTAGAAGGCATCGGCCCAGGTGGAGGTGCCCAGGAGCGAGGCCAGCAGCCGGTCCCGCACGTAGCCCAGGATCCGGCTCACCAGCGTGAGACTCGCCACGTGCGCCGTGTGCCTGAGAATGCCGTGCTCCCCCAGTCCCATGGCGGCGAGGATAGCACAGGGCCGGGGGGCGGGAGGTGATGAGGGGATGAAGTGATGAGGTGATGAGGTGATGAGGTGATTAAGCGATTGAGCGATTGAGCGATTGAGCGATTGGGCGATGCGGTCTGTGAGAATAGTAGCAGAGTGAGATAGCGAGACCAGCATCGGGATCGGCTCTTCCCCCTGGCGGCGGCTCCTCCATCTTGCTATGCTTTGCTAGGGAGGACCTTGCGGTGAGCGACGGCGACAGCTTCACGGTGACCTGCCCCTGCTGCGGAGCGCTCCTGACCATCGACGGCGCCTCTCGGGTGGTCTGTGATCATCAGCCTCCACCCGACCAGCACGAGAAGACCTCCTTCGAGGCCCGGCTCAAGACGTTGGACGAGGAGAAGCGCGCGGCCGAGGAGAAGTTCAAGGAGAGCATCCGGTCGGAAAAGGGCAAGAAGGACATTCTGGAAAAGAAGTTCAAGGACCTATTTGAAAAGGCCAAGGAGGGGCCGCAAGGGCCCTTCAAGCGGGACATCGACCTGGATTGAGGGGATCCGCCCATCCCTCCGATGGGAGGTACCGAGGAGGAACCGATGAAAGACGTTCGCACTATCGCCCTGGTGGGGCTGGCCGCGCTCATGGTGGCGGTTTTGGCCTGTTCGAAGGGACCGCAGCCTCCCAAGGACATCCAGTATTTCCCCTGCGACAACATGGACGGCGTCCAGACGCCGGACCTGGTCACCTTCGACCCTTCCGTCTCGGCGGACGGCAAGGGCTCCCTCAAGATCACCGCCGACCAGCCCACCACCGTGGCCCTCTTCGATGTCCCCTTCCCGGGCGCGGAGGGCTCGTCGCTGATCTACAAGGCCAAGGTTAAGACCAAGGACTTCGGCGGTGACGCCTACCTGCAGATGGTGGTCCACTTCGCCAACGGCGGCTCGCTCAGCACCATGAACTACCAGAAGGCCATCGGGGGCACCACCGGGTGGGTGGACATGGAGACCTCCACGGTCATCCAGGCCGGCCAGAAACCCGACGCGGTGAAGCTCAACCTCGTGGCCAACGGCCAGGGCACCGTCTGGATAGACGACGTCCACCTCGTGAGGGCCCCCAAGCCCGGGAGCTGAGGGCAAGGACCGAAGGAAGAGCATTCGCCACGAAGAGCCCAAGACGCGAAGGGATTCGTGCCCTTCGCGTCTTCCGTCTCACCTTCGGACCCCTCCCTCTTCGCTGCCATTCCAGGTCCTGGATGCGCTTCGCTTGCCGGGATTTCAGCCTGTCCGAAATCCCGCCCCATGAGCGTCATTCCGGCTTGTCCGGAATCCCTGCCTGTTCACGAAATCGGATTCTGGACTCGCTACGCTCGCCAGAATACCTCACGAGAGCGCCTCTCGCCCGTGAGGGATGAAAGTCGTATGAGAAAAGGTCATCCCGAGGGCAACCCGCAAAGGGCTCCAAGGGAAAGCCCGCTCTGAGGGCGCCTTCCGAAGGGTGACTCGGAAGGGGATCTCGGACATGGGCCTTGCAGGAGCGGCGCCTGAGATTCTTCCAGGGGAGCCCCCTCAGTTGAAGCCCTTCGGAAAAGACGCCTCGGGGCGGGCTCTTCGCAACAGCGGCGTCAGAATGACAGCCTCTGAAGGGAGACTTTCTAAGCGGCGCGAAGCAGAGGCGACGTCCCCGCTTGTCCCGTCTCCCGTCTCGCGCCTAGCGTCTCCCGTCTCCCGTCTCCCGTCTCGCGCCTAGCGTCTCGCGTCCGTCTTTTCCCGTCATCCTCTGGAATGCCCACAACGGGCGGCTAGCACAGGATCCCGCCGGTCCGGTATCGCCGGCGGTCTTTCTGCCACGGGATCCTGAGCCAGAGGCCCTTCGAAGAGGTCCTCAGGATGACGCGCGCATGATGCTTTACGTCTCGCGTCTCGCGCCTCGCGTCTCGCGTCTCGCGCCTCGCGTCCCCCGTCTCGCCCCCTACGGGCTCGGCGCCCCAGCCAGAAAGGCCTTCGCCTGCAGGTTGCCGGGGTCCAGCAGCAGGACCCGCTTCGCCTCCGCCTCCGCCTCTGGGCGCTGACCCAGGGCCAGGTAGAAGGAGGCCAGGCTGAGGTGCGCATGGACGTCCGATGGATCGAGCTCGGCGGCCTTCCGGGCCTCGGCCACGGCCTCCGCCTGCTTCCTCTGCCCCCACAGGGCACCGGCCAGGTTCAGGTGGGCCCGCGCGTACTCGGGGTCGACGGCCAGGGCCTTGCGGAAGAGCGCCTCGGCCTCCGCGTAGCGCTTCTCTTCCAGCCGGAGGATCCCCAGGTTGTTCAGGACTTCCGGTCTTTCGGGGTCGGCCGCGAGGGCCCGCTCGAAATCCTTGTCGGCCTCGCTCGTCCGCCCGCTCTGATAGGCCTGGAGCCCCTTCTGGAACCAGACCTCTCCCTCGGGCTGACGCACCGCTCCCTGCCGGGGACCGGCCTCCGCGCCGGCATCCGGGGGACGGCCCGCCCCCTCGCCCGGCGCAGTCGTCTCTCTGGCGGCCTGCTCCGAAGGGAGGATCTCCCGAAGAGGCACCTTCTCAGAGGAGGCCGCCGGGGGCTGAGCATCGTGCGGCGGTGCGGCCTCTTCGGTCATGGGCACCCCCGCTTGATTTCCGCCGCCGGGCGGGGGGAGTCGGACCGGAAATGGGCGCAGGGCTGGATCCTCCAACCGCGGCCTGCCCAGGCGGAGCAGCCCCGAGCGGCTCCGCTCCAGGCCGGAGCAGAGGCGGTAGCAATCCCGCCCCTTGAAGGCCACGGGCATGAGAAAGACGGGCGCCGGACCGCTCACGGAGCGAGCCATTCCCTCCACGCCGCCGCTCTCGCAGAGAAGGGCGACGCTCCAGGTCCAGACCTCCCCTCCCGCGGGCGCCCTGAGCATGCCCTCGAAGGCCTCGGCGGCGGCGCTCAGCTCCCCCTTGGCCCAGAGGCCTCGTGCCAGCTCGTACTCGGCCCGGTCGAAGAGCGCCGGCGGTGCGCGCCGCGCGGCGGCCTGCCGATGTCCCGCGGGCGCCCCGGCGAAGCCCCCGCCGGCCGCGGCCAGACAGGCCCCGACGAGGAGCCACACGAAGAGAGCCCGGCCCAACGGCCCGGACGGACCCCGTCGCTCGGCCTTGCAGGAGGTGCGGCTTCCGCTCATGCCCCCAGCCTAATGCAGCGGAACGGGCCGGGCAAGCGGTGTCGAACGAATGCCGAGATGAGGAGATGAGGAGATGAGGTGATGAGGTGATGAGGTGATGAGGTGATGCCGAAAGAAGCCGGAATGCCGTGCTCCCGGCATCTCGGTATCTCGGCATCCCCGCATCTCGCCATCTCGCGCCTCTCGGTGCCGCGAAGCGTTGCCCTGGCGAAGAGGCTCCGGTAAGATGGCCTCAAGGCCGGATGTTCCCGACCGCTGGGGAATAGAAGCCGTGCGTCGGGGTTTGGCTGAACGTTGGGTCTGTCCGGGACCGGACGGACCCAAAGGGACGGGATGGAAACCGTAGAGGAGGTTGCATGAAGAGCAGACGTCGTACCGTTGTCTTGGCCGCGCTGGCTCTTAGCGCGTTTGTCGTGTTCGCCACCGCCGCCCTGGCCGGGGGCCATGGCTGCTGCGCGGGCAAGGCCGCCGCGGCGGGCCAGAAGGGCTGTTGTGCCAAGGGCGCCGCCTGCCCGCAGCGGGAGGCCATGCAGAAGGCCTTCGGCTCGGCTGAGACCGACCTTGCCCAGATGGAGAAGGGCATCCCCGCTGGCGAGCAGGAGGCCTTCCTCAAAGCCCATGAGCAGAACCTCTCAGCCCTGATGGCCGCTCGCGAGGAGTGCGTCAAGAGCTGCGCCGCCATGAAGGGCGGCAAGATGGCCGGGAAGGGCTGTCCGTACCAAGCGGCCATGCAGGGGGCCTTCAAGTCCCTGGAGAGCGATCTGGCTGCGATGAAGAAGGGCGTGCCGGCCGCCGACCAGGCCGCCTTCCTCAAGTCCCACGAGCAGAACCTCAAGAAGCTCGTGGACGCGCGAGCCGAGTGCATGAAGAGCTGCCCCATGAACATGAAGATGAAGGCCGCCGGAGGCACCACCTGATCCGGCCTTCCCCGTTCGGTCATCCAGCGGGAAGCCCGACCGGGCTTCCCGCTTTGTTTTCTTCCGTTTAGCGTTTCGCGCATTCAAGTGCGTTCACCCTGTTACCTTTTCCAGCCAGCCTAGTCACCCGGCTGACACGGTCGCGGCCCAGGAGAGCCCTTCTCACTCCTGAGACAACCCCAAAAGCCCGTCCAGGCTGAGCCCGCCCAGGAGCACGGGCAGATCGGCACGGGGAAAAGCCTGGCCCGGTTCTTGCTCCAATGCGATCCATGACGGATCGCCGCGATGCGGTCCGCACTATGGCGAGGGTGCCATCGGGCATCCCAAGGAGAAGGGGCTAGGGCATGTTCGGGTCCTTGGTAAGGCGCATCACGAAGCCACGGCGAAAGTCGATCGCCCTCGGCCTGCTGGCCGCGGGCCTGTTTGTACTCCTCTGGTCCCAAGTGGTCCGCTTCCACCGGACGGGCATCATCGCGGTGCAACGGGCCCAGACAGCGAATCAGTTGGGCGATCGCGTCCTGACGCTCCGCCTGACCATCGAAAAACGACTGGCGGCCGCGGAGAGCTTGGCCGCCTTCCTTCGCGTGACCCCCGCTGCCGACCTGCCCGCGGATCTCCCCCCCTTTCTCCGGCAGATCTACGAGCGAACACCCCACCTGAGGGCCATTTGGGCCGCGCCCGACGGGGTAATCACCTATCTCTACCCCGAGAGGGGCAACCAGGCGCTCCGCAACCTGGACCTGAAGCATGATGCCCGCCCCGAGGTGAGAGGCACGGTGGATCTGGCCCTCCGAACCGGCAAGCTCACCATCACCCCCCCCCACCCGCTGATCCAGGGCGGCACGGGCATCACGGCCAGGTTGGCGGCGGAGGGTCCGGACGGCGGCTGGTGGCTCGTTGGGGTCTGTGCGGATTTCTCCGCGCTCCTTGAGGAGGCGGGATTCGATGCGAATGGATCACCGCTCCTCATCGCCGTGCGCGGCCCCGATGGCAAGGTGGCCTACGGTCCATCCTCGATCTTCTCGGCCCGGCCGGTCCTGAAGTCGCTGGACCTGGGAGGCGGCCGATGGGAGTTCGGGGCCGTCCCAGCGGCCGGCTGGGGCGCGAGTACGGAGGCAAGCAGCGCCTTTCACTGGACCATCGGGGGGATCATCGCCCTCCTCCTCTTCTGCTCCGTCTACCTGGTGGTGAACCGGCGGGAGCGCCTGCGGGCCGGCATCCTGGAGAACACGGCCACCATCGCGCGGCTCAACGAAGAGCTACAAGAGGAGCTTTCAGCCCGCAGGGAGACGGAGGCCCGCTTCTCCTCCTTCATGCGCTACCTTCCCGCCGTAGCCTTCCTCCGCGACCGCGACGGCCGCTACGTCTACGTCAACGAGGCGTGGGAGCGATACTCCGGAATGACCGCCGCCCAGGTTCTCGGCAAGTCGGCCGGCGACGTGCTGCCTGCGGACGAGGCCCGGACCCTCCAGGAGGAGGATGCGCAGATTTTGGCCGGAGAGGAACTCATCTGGGACGAAGCCAATTCCTTCCTCGGAGACCGCGAAAGCTGGTGGATCTCCTCCAAATTCCCGGTCCGGGATACCGAAGGCCGAACGAACCTGGTGGGCGGAATCTCCATCGAGGTCACCGATCGCAAGCGGACCGATGAGGCGCTACGCGCCAGCGAGCAGAGGTACCGCGCCATCCTCGAGAACATGGAGGAGGGCTACTACGAGGTGGACCTCCAGGGGAACTTGACCTTCGCCAACAGCGCCTTCTACCGAACCTTCGGGCGCCCGGAGCAGGAACTCCTCGGCGCCTCCTACCGGAGCGTCATGACCCCGGACACGGCGGAGAGGATCTTGTCCACGTTTCACCGCATCTTCCAGACGGGCCAAGCCGAGCGGGGCACGGATTGGGAGATCTTCCTGCCCGACGGGTCCATCAGAGCCTTCGAGGCATCGGCCAGCCCCATCCAGGTGTCGGAAGGGCGCTACTCCGGCTTCCGCGGGGTCGTCCGCGACGTCACCGACCGCCGAACCGCCGAGCAGGCGCTGGCGGAAAGCGAGGAGCGCTACCGCACCCTCTTCGAGCACGATCTGGCCGGGGTCTATCTGACCAGGTTGGAGGGCGGGCTCATCGAGTGCAACCAGGCCTTCGCGACGATGTTCGGCTTCGGCTCTCCGGCGGAAGCCATGGCGGCCGGAGAACACCGATTCTCGTCCGATCCCGCACAGTTCGCACGATTCAGCGCGGGGCTCCAGCGCGAGGGATCGGTGTCCCACCAGGAGGTCGTGGCCCGGAGGAAAGACGGCAGCCTCTTCTACGCCCTCGAAAGCGCATCCCTGATTCACGGCAAGAACGGTGACGCGATGATCGAGGGCACCCTGGTGGATATCTCCGAGCGGCGGGCCGTCGAGCAGGCGCTGGCGGAAAGCGAGGAGCGCTATCGCACACTCTTCGGCAGCGCCAGCGACGCCATTTTCATCCTCGACGAGGCGGGCCGCATCATCGAGGCCAACGAGGCCACGAGCGAGCGCCTCGGTTACAGCCGCGAAGAGCTGATCCGGATGCGCATCACCGACCTCGACGACGCCGCCTCCGCCTCCCTGGCGCGAGAGAGAGGCGAGGAGCTGATGCGCGACGGCAGTGGTCTTTTCGAGGTGATCCACGTTCGCAAGGACGGAACCACGGTGCCCACCGAGGCCAGCGCCAAGCTCATCCACTACGCTGGGAGCCCCGCCTTGCTGGTCATCGCCAGGGACATCACCGAGCGCAAGCGGGCCGAGGAGGCGCTGCGCGAGTCCGAGGCCCGCTACCGCAAGCTCTTCGAGCGGAACCTCGCCGGCGTGTACAAGACGTCGCTCGACGGCAGGCTCCTGGACTGCAACGCGGCCTTCGCCGCGATGCTCGGCGCCGCCGGCCCCGAAGCGCTCATCCACACCAGCATCCTCGACCGCTACGCGGACCCCTCGGCCCGTCTCCCGTTCATCGAGATGCTGAAGCGCGAGGGCCGGGTCACCGGCATGGAGGCGCGGCTCCTGCGATTGGACGGCAAGCCCATCCACGTCCTGATCAGCGCCGCGCTCGTCCACGACGAGCCGGGGCACGTCCAGATCATCGAGGGCTCCATCATCGACATCACGGCGAGAGAGGCGCTCGCCCGCGAGCGCCTGCGCGCCAGGGGCCTGGAGACCATCGGCGCCATCGCCGGCGGCGTGGCCCACGAGGTGCGCAACCCCCTCTTCGCCATCCAGGTCAACCTCGAGGCCCTGGCACGGCGCTTCAGCCCCGAGGCCGAGGCCCGGAGCTTCCTGGACAACGTGCTCGAGCACGCCAGGCGGCTCAACTCCCTCATGCAGAGCCTTTTGGAGCTGGGGCAGGCTTCCAGCCACGAAGCGATCCTCCTGAGCGATCCCCGCCAACTCGTGGCGGAAGCCGTGGCCCTGGTGGAGGAGGACGACCTCCGCGGCCGCATCACCACCACCTTCTGCGACCGCCCAGAGCCATTCCGGGCGGACCCCAAGAGGATCGTCAAGGCCCTCCTGCACATTCTCGACAACGCCGCCCGGGTGTCCCCACCCGATGGCGCAATCTCCGTGGCCTGCGTGTGCAAGGATGGGGTCTGCGCCATCAGCATCTCCGACCAGGGACCGGGCCTGCCTCCCTCCATCCGGGACCGCCTCTTCGAACCCTTCGTCACCGCAGGCACAAACCGCAGGGGCCTCGGCCTCGCCCTCGCCCGCCACTACGTCGAGAGCAGCGGCGGCACCGTCGAGGCCGCCAACAACGATCCCCCGCCCGGGGCCACGTTCACCGTGCGGCTGCCGCTGGCCTCGCCGTAGCGGCTCGACCTCCCGGCGCCGCCGGTTGACCGGCGGATTATCAGCTTGTCCGGAATCAAACTCCATCAACGTCATTCCGGCTTGTCCGGAATCGTTCCCTTCATGGTCATTCCGGCTTGTCCGGAATCCTTCTCCTTCACCGCCCGCGATTCTGGACTCGCTCCGCTCGCCAGAATGACCGGGTTGGGGGGCGTCCCTTGATGCTTGCCCTGCGCCCCAGTCGGTCATTCCGGCTTGTCCGAAATCGTTCCTTTCATGGTCATTCCGGCTTGTCCGGAATCTGATTCTGGACTCGCTCCGCTCGCCAGAATGACGGGGTTGAAAGGCGTCATTCCGGCTTGTCCGGAATCTGTTTCTGGACTCCCCGCGTTCGCCAGAATGACGGTGAAGAGAGCCAAGGCGTGAGGGGGCGGGCGGCGATGAGGCAGACAGTTGAAGGCAGGCCCCGGTGACGGCGGCCTGCCTTCGCGTGACTCCTTGGGGGGGTGCCTAACGGCTCACGCCGCTAGGCGGTGGCGGTGGTCACGGGGACGGGTTTGGGTGCCGCGGCTCCGCTCTGCGGAAGAACGGGAGCGGTCTTGCGCCGGGAAGTCTTG
>JBAWEQ010000195.1:0-26768 GCA_049591295.1 Acidobacteriota bacterium | reverse complement strand
TGTGGGAGCGGTGGCTGGAGCCGGTGCTCTACCACCCGGCGGCGGCCCATGCGGCCGAGGCCGCGGCGGAGGGGGCGCACCCCTCCACGGCGCTGGAGTGGGGGGCCATGGGCCTCTCCGTTCTGGTCGCCCTCCTCGGCATCGGCCTCGCCACCCTCTGGTACAGGCGGGAGACCGACACCCCGGGCCGCCTCGCCAAAGCCCTGGCGTTCCCGTACAAATTGCTGCTTAATAAGTACTTCGTGGACGAGCTCTACTTCGGCGCCTTCATCCGGCCGTTGCTGGTTTTGTGCAAGGGGCTCTGGTGGTGGGACCGGTGGATCGTGGATGGCATCGTGAACGGCGCCCGCAATCTGACCGTGGGCGCCTCCGTCGCCTCGTTTGCCGTGGATAAATACGTGGTGGATGGGGCGGGGGTCAACGGCACGGCGGCCACCTTCCAGTGGCTCTCCCGGATGAACCGGAAGGTCCAGACGGGGCAGTTCCAGCACTACGCGCTGGGAGTGGTGGGGGGATTCATTCTGTTGCTGGTGTGGTACTTGTATCACTAGTCTGAAGACGAGGAGCCACGGACATGCCCTACATTTTGTCGATTATCACCTTCATTCCGTTACTGGCGGCCTTCGTGATCCTGTTTGTCCCGAAGGATCAGACGAAGCTGATCAAGTACTCCACCACGGCGGTGTTCCTCCTCGACTTCCTCCTGAGCCTTCCGCTCTGGTTCGGATGGGGTCAGGCCCAGGCCGCCGCGGATTCGGCCCACACCATGTGGGTCTTCGAGGAGGGGCCCTTCCCGTGGATCACCTCCCTGGGGGCGAGCTACCACTTCGGCGTGGACGGCATGTCCATGCTCCTCGTGCTGCTCACCACCCTCCTCGGCGTGTTGGCCGCCTGGTCGAGCTGGAAGTACATCCAGAACCGGGAGAAGGAGTACTACATCTGGCTGCTGGTCCTCCAGACGGGCATGCTGGGGGTCTTCTGCAGCCTCGACTTCTTCCTCTTCTACGTCTTCTGGGAAGTGATGCTGGTGCCCATGTACTTCCTCATCGGCATCTGGGGCGGACCCAATAAGCTCTACGCCGCCATCAAGTTCTTCCTCTACACCCTGGCTGGCTCCGTCCTGATGCTGATCGGCATCCTCGTCCTCTACTTCAGGACGCCCCTGGTGAACGGCGTCCACAGCTTCGACCTGAACTCCATCCTCGCCCTTCACCTCGATCCGGCCTTGCAGTGGTGGGTCTTCGCGGCCTTCTTCGTGGGCTTCGCCATCAAGGTGCCCATGTTCCCCTTCCACACGTGGCTGCCGGACGCCCACGTGGAGGCCCCCACGGCGGGTTCGGTCATCCTCGCCGGCGTCCTGCTGAAGATGGGAACTTACGGATTCTACCGCTTCGCCATCCCGATCCTGCCCGACGCCACGCTCACCTGGCTCCCCTTCGTGCTGATCCTCTCCATCATCGGCGTCATCTACGGCGCCATGGTCTCCCTCGTCCAGAAGGACATGAAGAAGCTGGTGGCCTACTCCTCCGTGAGCCACCTGGGCTTCGCCATGGCCGGCATGTTCACCCTCACCGTGGCGGGCATGAAGGGCAGCATCCTCCAGATGATCAACCATGGCATCAGCACCGGCGGGCTGTTCCTCCTCGTGGGCATCATCTACGAACGGATGCACACCCGCGAGATCAAGCTCTACGGCGGTCTGGCCAAGCTCATGCCGGTCTACGCCGCCTTCTTCATGATCATCACCCTCTCCTCCATCGGCCTGCCGGGCCTCAACGGCTTCGTGGGCGAGATCATGATCCTGCTGGGCGCCTACACCATGCCGAGCTACCTGATCTTCTCCAAGTCGCTCCTCTTCCTCCTCGTCTCGGGAATGCTCCTGGGGGCTGCCTACATGCTCTGGATGTACCAGCGGGTCTTCTTCGGCGAGGTGACCAACCCGCACCTGGAGGAGCACGTCAAGGGGCACGACATGACGGGCCGCGAGCTCGGCTACATGATCCCGCTCGTGGTCCTGGCCCTCTGGATCGGCCTCTACCCCAAGCCGGTCCTGGACAAGATGGACCGGAGCGTGGCCTTCGTGATGCAGCGCCTCAAGCCGGCCATGGAGCGCGTCGAGGCCGCCAAGGCCCTCAAGCCGCCGGCATTGCCGCCCGCGACCGAGGCGCCCACCGCCGCGACCATACCGGCGCCGGAGCGCTAGGAGGCGGCCCATGCCCGTTCTGCACCCTGAGTTCTGGCGCCTGCTGAGCCCCGAGTGGGTCCTGGTCTGCTTCGGGACCCTCTTCCTCCTCCTCTCCGCCCTGCCGGCGACCCGCGGCGCCAGGCGAGCCATCGGCGTCATGGCCCTGTTCGGCTTCGCCGTTGTTCTCGTGCTCTGCGCCCAGACCCTCGCGGCCCTATCGCCGGGCATGCACGTCGCGGTCTTGACGGGACTGGACGGGCAGGTCGGCCTGACGGTGGACGGCTTCAGCCAGGTCTTCAAGTTCATCTTCGTGCTCGGCGCCCTGCTCACGGTGCTGATGTCCTTCAAGTACCTGGAGGTGGAGAAGGCCTGGACGGGCGAGTACTTCACCTTCCTCACCTTCGCCGTCTTCGGGATGATGGTCATGGCCAGCGGCGTGGACCTGCTCACGCTGTGGGTCGGTTTGGAGACCATGGCCCTCTCGGTCTACGTCCTGGCCGCCTACATGCGCCGGCAGGAGCCCAGCGTGGAAGGGGCCACCAAGTACTTCCTCCTGGGAGCCTTCTCCTCTGGGCTTTACCTGTACGGCACCTCTCTCATCTACGGTGCCACCGGGACCGTGCAGCTGGGAGCTATCCGCCTCGCCCTGCTGGATCGGCTGGCCCACGGCGGTCCCGCGGCGGTGGGATTCCCGCTGGCCGCGGGCCTGGTGATCCTCTCCGTCTCCCTCCTGTTCAAGGCCGCCCTCGTGCCCTTCCACTGGTGGACGCCCGATGCCTACGAAGGGGCGGCCACGCCCATCACGGGCTTCATGAGCGTGGCCCCAAAGGCAGCCGCCTTCGCCCTGCTGCTCCGGATTTTCGTGGCGGGCTTTCTTCCCCTCGCCCCCATGTGGACGGGGCTCCTCAGCCTGGTGGCCATCCTCACCATGGCCTGGGGCAACATCGCCGCCATGCTCCAGAACAACGTGAAGCGCATGCTGGCCTACTCTTCCATTGCCCACGCCGGGTACGCCCTCGTGGGCCTCGTCGCGGCCGGGAGGAGCCAGAACAACCAGGGCATCGCGGCCGTGGCCTTCTATCTGCTGGTCTACGCGTTCATGAACCTTGGCGCCTTCGGCCTCGTGCTCTACCTGCAGCGGGAGGGCTCGGCGGGCGATCAAATGGACGATTTCGACGGCCTCATCCAGCGCAGCCCGCTCATGGCCATCCTGATGATCTTCTTCCTCCTCTCCCTCGGGGGCATCCCGCCCATGGCTGGGTTTCTCGGCAAGCTGATGATCTTCTACTCGGCCCTGGACGCTCACCTCTACCTCCTGGCGGTGGTGCTGGCGGTGACGAGCGTCATCTCCCTCTACTACTACTTCAGGGTCGTCTACCACATGTTCCTGAAGGAGGGCGCCCCGAATCTTCCGGCGCCCTCCGCCGGTCGGCCGCTGGGCTGGTCCCTCGCCCTGTGCGGGGTGGCGGTGCTGGCCATCGGACTGTACGGACAGCCTTTCCTCCACTGGGCGTCGCAGGCCGTTCTGCTGGGACGCTGACGGGGCCTCATGGTCACGCCCTGGCGCCGCCTTGGCGTCTACCTCGACCTGGTCTACGTCTTCCCCGGGACCATCGGCGTGGGAACGGGCCTGGGGTACCTCGCCGATCGCTGGTTGGACACGAGTCCGTACGGGACAATGTTCGGCTTCCTTCTGGGGTTGGCGGGCGCCTTCTGGTATCTGTTCCGAATGCTCGGAGTGTTCGGCCACAGAGGCCGGCCGGATGGAGACGATGACGGTCCGTGAGTTCCGTCGGCGCTTCGTGACCCTGGCGGCACCAGGCGGCTTGGCGGGGACCGCTCTCCTGGGGATCCTCTCGGGCCCGCGGAGCGCGCTGGCCTTCGTTCTCACCTTCGTCCTGGTCTGCGCCGACTTCCTCTGGATGTCGCTGGGGATCGAGAAGGCCCTCGGCGGGAGCTCCGTGAAACGAACGGCGGCCGGATTCTTCCTGGCGGGGCTGGCCTTCCGCACCATCTTGCTCCTCCTCGCCCTGTATGCTATTCTAAGGTTCCTACCTCGGGAGTCTCTGGGTGTCATCCTGGGGATAGGGGGGGCCCTAATGCTTCTGGCAGCAGCCGGAGCTTTGCCTGCAAGAGGCGGATGATGCACGAGCTGAATTCCCTCGTCACGATGCTGGTGGACGCCCTCGTCCACAAGGAAGTGCCCGACTATTTCGTCATGCTCGCGCTGATCATGGTGGGCACTCTGCTCTTCTTCTATCTGGCCACCCGCCGCCTGTCCGTGGACCGGCCGGGCGTGGTGCAGCAGATCCTGGAACTGGTCGTGGAGGCGGTGGGCAAGTTTCTGGATGACATCCTCGGGCCCCACGGCCGCCAGTACATGGCGCCCATGGGCACCTTCACGGTGCTGATCCTCGTCTCCAACCTCAGCGGCCTGATCCCGGGGCTGATGCCGCCCACGGGCAACATCGTCGTGACCCTCTCCCTGGGCCTCTCCTCTTTCTGCGTCTACAACTTCTACGGCCTCAAGGCTCACGGCATCGGGTACGTGAAGCATTTCATGGGCCCCATCCTGCTGATGGCCCCGCTCTTCTTCCCCATCGAGATCGTGAGCCACGTGGCCCGGCCCATGTCTCTCGGCATCCGTCTCTTCGGCAACATCTTCGGCGATCACCAGGTGGGGGGCGTCTTTCTGCACCTCGTACCCTTCGCGGTTCCGGTTCCCTTCATCCTGCTGGGCATTTTCGTGGCCTTCGTCCAGACGCTGGTTTTTGTCTTGCTCTCCATGATCTATATCGCGGGGGCGGTTGAGCACCACTAGGTTAGGAAGGTTCGAAAGGAGGAGCTCCGTGAACAGGAAAAAGGCTTGGATGATTCTCTTGGGGTCTTTGATGCTGATGCTGGCCGCCCCCGTCTTCGCCCAGGAGCCGGGCACCGCCGCCGGCCTCGGCAAGGATGCTCTCGGGGTGCTGGCTGCCGGCTTCTCGATGGCTTTTGCCTCCGCCATCTGCGGCTTGGCTCAGGGCAAGGCCATCTCGGCCGCCTGCGAGGGCGCCGCCCGGAACCCGGGCATGGCCGACAAGCTGCAGATCATGATGATCATCGGTCTGGCCTTCATCGAGTCGCTGGCCCTCTACACGATGGTCATCATCTTCGTGAAGATGTGACTTCCCTCCGGGGTCCCGTCTTCGGGCGGGACCCCGGATCTTCCCCCTCTGCCTTGTCCCAAAAGCCCTTCATCCGCATCCCCTCCACTCTCCATCCGGTGCTCCTCTCCCCGAGTGTGGCCCCCCTTCTCCCTCAGCTCCGCCGCTTCGCCGGCGGGCGACGGCCGTTTCTCTGCACGGAGGCCAGGCTCTCCAAGATCCTGGCTCCGATCCTCGGCCTGCTCTCCGAGTCCCTCGACCAGGCGCCGCTCGTGACCTTCGCCGGCGGCGAGAGGCGCAAGAACAGAGGCACCAAGGAGAGGCTGGAGGATTCCCTCTTGCGCGCGGGCGCCGGACGGGATGCCGTGCTGGTGGCGGTGGGCGGCGGTTTGGTGAGCGACCTGACGGGATTCACCGCCGGCACCCTGATGCGCGGCGTGCCCTACATCAATCTCCCGACGACGCTCCTCGCCCTGGTGGACGCCTCCATCGGCGGCAAGACCGCCGTCAACACTCCGGCGGGCAAGAACCTGGTGGGATTGTTCCACCCGCCCCTCGCGGTCCTGGGCGCCCTCGACCTCTTGGACACGCTCACGCCCCGCGAGTTCCGGTCGGGCCTGGCGGAGTGCCTCAAGCACGGCGCGGGCCTCGATGCCGATCTCCTCGCCTGGATGGCCGAGCGCTCTCCTGAGGGCCTGCGCCGGGACCGGGAGGCGCTCCTTCACCTCGTGGCCACCTCCAGCGCCCTGAAGTGCCGCGTCGTGGACGAGGACCCCGCGGAGCGGACCGGCCGGCGGAACATTCTGAACCTCGGCCACACCCTCGGCCACGCCATCGAGCTCCTCAGCGGCTATAGGGTCAGCCACGGCTCCGCCGTCGCGGCCGGCCTCTGCTGGGAGGGAGCCTGCGCGGTCGTCCAGGGCTACCTCCCCCGAACGGACCTGGAGATCCTCTTGCAGGCCGTTCGCCCCTACCGCTTCCCGCCCCTGTGGCGGAGCGCCGATTCCGCGGCGGTCTTCGAGGCCGCAGCCCACGACAAGAAGAACACCAGGGGCCAAGTGGCCTACGTTCCCCTGGCCGCCATGGGGCGTCCCGCACTCCCGCCGCCCCACACGGCCCCCATGACCCTCCTGGCGCTCCGCTCGGCCCTCGAGCTCCTTCCGGAAGGCTGACATGGACAAGCTCTTTGGCGTGAATCCCGTTGTCGAGTGCCTGCGCGCTGGCCGGCGGGCCATCCGGCGCCTCTGGGTCTCCAGCGCGGACCGTTCCGCGGAGTTGGAGCGCCGATCGGGCGTTCCCCTCCCCGTCGCCTGTGAAACGCTCCCGCGCGAGAGGCTGACCCGGATGGCCGACAATCCGAACCACCAGGGGGTTTTGGCCGAGGTGGACCCCTACCCCTACACCGATGCGGAGGATCTCTTGGAGGTACCGGGGGCATTCCTGCTCCTCCTGGATAACCTGACCGATCCGCACAACGTGGGGGCCATCCTGCGCAGTGCTTACTGCGCTGGCGTCACCGGCGTGACCCTCCGAAAGCACCACGCGGCCCAGATCACGCCCGTGGTGGCCAAGGCCTCAGCGGGCGCCGTCGAGCACCTGAACGTGGCCCTCGTGCCCAACCAGTCCATGGTCCTCGAACAGGCAGGCGACAGGGGCTACTTTCGGCTCGCCCTGGACATGGAGGGATCGCCCCTCTGGAACGCCGACCTTCCATGGAATCGCCCCCTGGCCCTGGTGGTAGGCGAGGAGGGAGAGGGAGTGGGACGGCTGGTCCGGTCCCGCTGCGACGCCTCCGTCAGGATCCCCATGCGCGGTCGGCTGGACTCCCTCAACGCCTCCGTCGCCGCGGCCCTGGCCATGTTCGAGGTGGCCAGGCACCGATCTTAGGCCGCGGCGAGGCGAAGGGGAGCGGGGGAACGGCAAGGTTCCCCCGCGGCGAAGGACCTCCACCGCGAGGGCAGGGAGGAGCAGCTCGCGGGGCGCCGCCCAGGATTGAAGACCGAAGGGCTCCATGGGACAATCGCCGCTCCGGCCGCGCGACGCGTCGGGATGAACGGGGAGGGAGCATGGACGCTCATGACAAGATCGCCATCGTGGATTTCGGCGGGCAGTACGCCCACCTCATCGCCACCAAGGTCCGGCGCCTGAATGTTCTGGCGGAGATACTCCAGCCCGAGGACTCCGTCGAGCGCTTCGCCCAGTTCAAGGGGATCATCCTCTCCGGAAGTCCCTCCCTGTCGGCCTACGACCAAGACAACGCCTACGACAGCCGCATCTACGACCTGCCCGTGCCCATCCTGGGGTTCTGTTTCGGCCACCAGGAGATCGCCAAGCACTACGGCGGCCGCGTGGAGCATACCCAGCGCGAATATGGACCGGCCGTCCTGACCTTGCGGGGCTCCAGCCCCATCTTCCGCGGCCTCGCTCCCGAAGAGACGGTCTGGATGAGCCACGGCGATTCGGTGACGGCTCTGCCTGAGGGATTCGAGGAGATCGGCGTCTCCTCGTCCGAACAGGGACCGGCCCACCGCAACGCCGCCATCGCCCACCAGGGACTCCAGCGCTACGGCTTCCAGTTCCACCCCGAGGTGGACGATACGCTGCACGGCGAGGAGATGCTGAGGAATTTCGTGCTGGACATCTGCGGCTGCCGGCCCGATTGGACCATGGATCTCTTCTCCCGGGAGGAGGAGGCGCGGATCCGCGAGCAGGCGCACGATCGGCCCGTGTTTCTGCTGGCCTCGGGCGGAGTGGACTCCACCGTCTGTGCGGTGCTGCTCGGGGAGGCGCTGGGGCCCGAGCGGGTCCACCTGCTCCACATCGACAACGGCCTGCTGCGAAAGAACGAGAGCACCGAGGTTCTTGAGGCCTTCCGCCGGCACGGGCTCGATCGGAATCTTCATTTCGTGGATGCCTCGGAGCGATTCCTCTCCGCCCTCGCGGGCGTGGTGGAACCCGAACGCAAGCGCCGGATCATCGGCGACACCTTCCTGGAGGTATTTCAGGCAGAGGCATCCCGGTTGGACCTCCGGGACTGCCTCCTGGCCCAGGGGACCATCTATCCCGACACCATTGAGACGGGCGGGACGAAGCGCGCCGATGTGATCAAAACGCACCACAACCGCGTACCGGCGGTGGAGGCGCTGATCGCCAGGGGCCAGGTCATCGAACCGCTGCGCGAGCTCTACAAGGTGGAAGTCCGGGAACTGGGCGAGGCCCTCGGCCTCCCCGAGGAGTTGGTCTGGCGGCACCCCTTCCCAGGTCCAGGACTCGGAATCCGGCTGCTCTGCTCCGATGGCAGGGCCCCCGATCCCACGCCCGGCGCCGACGAAACGCTGGCTCGGCTCGCGGCCCAGGCCGGCGTGGGTGCCGCCATCCTCCCCTTGCGCTCCGTGGGGGTCAAGGCCGACCTGCGCGCCTACGAACAGCCGGTGATGCTCTGGGGACCGGGCCTCCTGCCCCATGCGGAGACCCTGGCCGCCAGGCTCTACCAGGAGGTGCCCGGCGTCAACCGCTGCGTGGTGGACCTCTCCGGGAAGGGCTTCGAGGCCGCCAAGCCTCTGGCTGGGACGGTCACCCGGGAACGGCTGGACCTCCTGCGGGAAGCCGACGCCATGGTGATGGAGGGGCTGAGGCGGCACGGCCTCTACCGCACCGTGTGGCAGTGTCCCATCGTCCTGGTTCCCCTGGAGCTGGACGGCCGGGGGAGGGAATTCGTGGTGATCAGGCCCGTCCTGTCCGAGCGGGCCATGACCGCCCGGCCGGCCCTTCTCCCAGCCCCCCTTCTCGACGAGTTGTGCGGGGCCATCATGGCTTTGCCCGGAGTATCGGGAGTGGCCCTGGACGTGACCACCAAGCCCCCCGGAACCATCGAGTGGGAGTGAGTGGATAGAAACCGGGGAAACAGGGAGACAGGGGAAGAGACCGCCGCCGAAAGGCCAGGGGCATGCCCCCTCGTTCTTTGCTCCTCCCGTTCAAAAGACAAGGGCCGGGAAATCCCGGCCCTTCTTCTGCGCGCCAAGATCGAAGGTTGGGGAAATTACTTCACCTGCATACCGGCGTTCCAGAGAGCCTTCCCGCCACCCGTGACATCCTTCGCCCACATGGCCTCGATCATATCGACCACGTTCATGGGGAGCGGGATGTAGTCCAGGCCCGCGGCCATCGTGCTGCCCTTGCGGAAGCCCCAGTCGAAGAACTTGAGAATCGCCTGGCCCGTGGCGGGCTCGGTCTGCTTCGCGTAGAGAATGATGAAGGTGGCGCCCGCGATGGGCCAGGTGTCCTTGCCCGGCTGGTCCGTGAGGACCACGCCGAAGTGGTCCGAGTGGGCCCAGTCGGCATTGGCCGCCGCGGCCTGGAAGGCGGCCATGGTGGGCTTCACGAAAAAGCCCGCCTTGTTCTTGAGCTCCACCGTCGTGAGGTGGTTCTGCTTGGCGTAGGAGTACTCCACGTAGCCGATGCCGCCGTCCACCTGTTTCACGTACGAGGTGACGCCCTCGCTGCCCTTGCCGCCCACGCCGACGGGCCAGTTGACGGCGGTGGAGAAGCCCACCTTCTCCTGCCAGGGCTTGGAGACCTTGCAGAGGTAGTTGGTGAAGATCCAGGTGGTGCCCGAGCCATCCGCCCGGTGCACCACGGTGATGTCCTCGTCGGGCAGCTTGAGGCCCTTGTTCAGGGAGGCGATGCGCGGATCGTTCCACTTGGTGATGGTGCCGAGGTAGATGTCCGCCAGGACGGGCCCCGAGAGCTTGAGCTGGTCCGTGCCGATCCCCTGGATATTGACCATGATGGCCACTCCCCCCATGGCGGTGGGGAACTGGACCTGGTCATGCTTTCCCAGGTCCGCCCCGGAGAGGGGGGCATCGGAGGCGCCGAAATCGACCGTGCGGTTGTTGATCTGCTGGATGCCCCCGCCCGATCCGATGGACTGGTAGTTCAGGCCCGCCCCTCCCTGGGCTTTGTACTCATAGGCCCACTGCGAATAGAGAGGGTAGGCGAAGGTCGATCCCGCCCCATTGATGATCTTGGGGCCCTGGGCCATGGCGCCCACGCCCACCAAGGCCACGATACCTGCAGTTAGCAAGAGCTTCTTCATCCAGTCCTCCTTCGTCATCGGAACGACCCTCGGTGCAAGGGCCGCTTCCAGTTCCAGGTTAGGCGGAAAGGATGACCGGAGTTTGGCTGGCGTGTTGCGAAATTGCAGTAATGCGGGCCGGGGCTAAGGTGCCGGTGAGAGGCGGCGGAGGATTTCCTGCTCCATCGTCTCCCTCGAGGTCACCTTGACTTCGCAGGCCTCGGCCACGATCAGTCCGAGCGCCTTCTGGTACATCTTCTTCTCCCGGAAGGAGAGGGGCTTCTTGTTGTTCAGGATCCATAGGGCCTTGAGGACCCGGACCACGGACATGAGGTCGCCCGAAGCCAGCATGCTGCCGTGTTGGGCAAACCGGTCCTTCCAGGAGGGCAGGATCTCCGGCTCGCCCTCTCCCAGATAGGTCAGCGCCTCCTCGACCCCCCGCTTCGTGGAGAGGGGCCTGAGTCCGACCTCCTCGATATTGTCGAGCGGAATGAGCACCTTGGACTCGCCCGTGCTGTCCTTGAAGAGGAGCACGCAGAACACGCGCTGGGTATCGCCCATCTGACGCTCCCGGATATCCTGAACCAGCCCCACGCCATATCCGGGGTAGACGATGGTGTCCCCGACCTTGAACCACAGCTTGCGAGTTCTGGCCATGGTGTGAGTATACCACAGGGGCGGTTGCTGTGTGATATGCTCCCCATTCCCCAATCCCGCGATGGGAGCCGAAATGGCGGTGCAACTCCCTATGGATCTTGCTGATCGGCATAGCCGCACAGCCATCCGCCAAGGGATTGGGGGCATTCGACCCCGGACTTGATCCGGGGGAAGAATGCGCCAAAGGTGGGGTAAGGCTCCGCGGGCCTTGCCAGAGGAGCGGGGAGGGAACGGCCCTCCCCGTTCAGGAGACAAAGCCCTTCCCCCGTGAGCCACCTGCGCCGCCGAAGGAAGGACCATTCGATCGCGGAATTTGGGCCATTTGTCCCCGCGGTACGAGGGTTGGGCGCGCTTGACCTCCTTTCTCGCCCCCCCTATGCTTGGGGTCATGAGGGGAATTCTCATGGGCGCGGGCCTCGGCATCGGCTTGGCGGCGGCCACCTTGGCCGGCGGGCCTCTCCAGGCGCCCCCCGCCCAGCCGCCGCGGTTCTGCCAGGTGACCTTCCGGCTGCTGACCACGGGTTCGCACCAGACCACCCAGACCATCGGGACATTCTCCTCCACCCTTCCGCTGGGCAAGGCGGGCCAGCTCGATAGGCTGCTGACCATCACCAACCAGACCCGCGACGTCTCTACTTCTTTGGCGCTCAAACTTTCGCTTACGCCCGTTCTGGACGAGAGCGGCCGCCTTCACTGTGTGATTCTCTCCGACGTGAGCCCCCAGGGGGGTAATCCCACCACACGCGCCAAGGACGTCGCGTTCACGACGCCGGGCGAACAATTGATGGAGCTTTTTGCGGACCCGAGAACGGGCACCCAGGTTGTCATGGCCGTTCAAGCCGTTCTCGCGGACCCATCCGCCACCGAGGCGGGCGCAAAATTCCCCCCCATCCTGTTCCTGGTCCGCGTGGAGCAGTGGACCGGGGCCCAACGCTCCGAGATCGAAACCCTCCAGCTCCAGTCCTTGGAGGGCAAGGCGGTGGGCCACGACTACCAGCGGAGCGTTCCCCGGTGGGTGGAGGGCGAGCCATCCGGCCCCGATCAGATCTCCACCCAGCATCTTAAGGAGCTGGATTTCAGCAAGGGCACCCCCGTCATCCAGGCGGGCGAGGGGTTCACCATTCCGCTGGAAGAGAAAAAATCCTCCAAGACCCGAAAGGAGAAGGCCGCAAAGGCGAAAACCGACCAGGGGGGCAAGAAGGAGACCCCCAACCCCCCCAGAAAGCTGGTCTGGGACAAGGAGTTCTATCACCTGACGCTGTCCCCCCTATCCATCAGGGACAATCATCTGGATCTCAAGGTGCAGGTCGTCGGCCAGATGCTATCGCCGACCACCCACCAGCCGCTTCCCGCGGTGGATATTTCGGCGGAGAAGAGCCTCCTGCCCGACCAGCCCGTTCCCTTTTATCTGACGAGGGATGTCGCCGGGGCCACTCAGGGATACGTGCTTTGGATCGTGGCGCGGTGGGGCAACACCGGGGCCCCCTCCTCCGATTCCAGCCCGTGACCGCTGGCGGCTTTCACACCCAGCCTTCATGTTTCATAGGCCCATTTGCGGGAGGTCGAATGCATCGGATCGGACGGGTTGCCTTGCTCGCGCTCCTCTCTCTCACACCCCTGTGTGGACTCGCCCAGGAGAAGCCTGACGACGGCCTCTGTGTCAGGACCTTCGCGAAGCTCGCGGAGAGCTACCGGCACTTCACGGCCCTGGAAGCCCATTTTGTCCACACGCTTCACGCTCCGGCACTGGGCCAGAACGAGGTGGACGAGGGGACCCTCTACATCGAGAAGGGGGGGCGCATGCGCTGGGACTACACGACGCCCCCGGGCAAGCTGGCGGTGGCGGACGGCAAGGAGAGCTACCTCTACCTGCCTTCGGAGAACCAGGTGTTCATCCAGCCCCTGGGGACGGGGCCGAATGCCCCTCTCGCCATCAGGCTCCTCTCCGGGGACGTTGAGCCCGGAAAGGACCTGCTCTGCCTGGGAGCCAGTCGCGACGGGGATGCGGTGGTTCTCCGTCTCGGCCTCGCCTCCGATGCGGAGGGGGTGCGCAACCTGGAGGTGCGGGTGGACAGGGATGGCAAGCAGATCAGCGAGGTCAGCTACACGGACGCCCTGGGCAACCAGGTAGACCTGCGGCTGACCGGCATCCGGACCCCCGGGCACCTCTCCACCGACCTCTTCACCTTCACCCCCCCGAAGGGAGCCCAGATCATCCGGTCGGGTGGCTGACCGGCCGGGCCGGTCCCGCAGCCCTCAGCGAGCGCCGGTACGACATCCAATGAGCGAGAGGAATTCGGCGCGCGCCCTCGGATCGGAGAGGAAGGTCCCACGAAGCGCAGAGGTGGTGGCCTGGCTCCCTTCCTTCTGTACGCCGCGCATGACCATGCAGAGATGGGTGGCCTCCAGGACCACCCCCAATCCCTTGGGTTTCAGGGCGTGGGCGATGGTGTTGGCCACCTGCTCCGTGAGTCTCTCCTGAACCTGCAGCCGGCGCGCGAAGTGCTCCAGGATCCTGGGAACCTTGGAGAGTCCCATGAGGCGCCCATCGGGTATGTAGGCCACGTGCGCCTTGCCGAAGAAGGGCAGCAGGTGGTGCTCGCAAAGGCTGTAGAAGGGGATGTCCTTCACCAGGACAAGGGCCTGGGAAGGATCCGGAAATACGGCGTTCTCGAGGATCTCCTCGATGGACTCGCGGTAGCCCCGGGTCAGATCCAGCAGGGATTCTGAAACCCGGGCCGGGGTCCGGCTGAGACCTTCCCTCCCCGGGTCCTCGCCCAGGGCCGCCAGGATCGCTCTTACGGCCTCTTCCATGTCCTCTCCTTCAGCCAAGGGGTGAGTATACGCGCCCCCGCCGGAGGCCTGCAAAAGGCTCGGTTCCAGGCCCCGGGGCCGAGCCTTCCGGTAACGAGGTTAGCACCCCTTCACGCCACGCAACTCAAGCAGCAAATGGCCACTAAGAACTTGAGCGCTGAAGCGACAGGTGAGAAAGGCGCCATTTCGTGAACCCAGTACACACTCGTCTCCCGAGACTTGACAAGGGGGCTTCCGTGGATTACTATTGGCTCCGGCATCAGCAAGGAAGGATGAGAGATATGCCAATTTACGAGTACCACTGCGACAAATGCAATCAGCGCTTCGAACGCCTTCAGCGCCTGTCGGACCCGCTTCTTACGGTGTGTCCGAAGTGCGGGGGTTCAGTGCACAAGATGTTCTCCGTCCCGGCCCTCCAATTCAAGGGCCCTGGATTCTACACGACGGATTACGCTCATCGCCCCAGCGGGAGCGTTGCCTCCGAGAAGAAGCCCGCCTCGCCGTCTGAGGCAGGAACTCCTGGAGGTTCGAATCATGAGTAAATCCCACCTGACTATATCTTACCCTCGTCTACAGACCGTTTCGACGGTTTCCCGCCTAACTACCCTACCCACCTAAGCCTAATCCCTCCTCTTTTATAGTCCCCCCGGTCCGTTTCGAGACGACCGGGGGGCCCCTCCCTTTTCCCAGTGCGCTTTGGCTTACGCTCGTCCTGAGGACCGTGGTAAGGTAACCCGTGATGCGATACGCCCGCCCCCATCCGAAACCGAAGTCCCCGCCGCATTCTCCCCGCCGAAAGCAGTCACCGCACGGAGAGCCAACGGCAACGGTGGAGATCGAGGCCCTGACCTGGGGAGGCCGAGGACTGGCCAGGCACGAAGGCAAGATCATCTTCGTCTCCAAGGCCGTGCCCGGGGATAAGCTTCTGGTGGGTCTGGACCGCGTCAAATCCCGTTACGCGGAGGGCCACATCCGGGCCGTCCTGGCCCCCGGACCCGACCGGGTGGAGCCAAAGTGCAAATTCTTCAGTCACTGCGGCGGCTGCCAGTGGCTGAGCACGGCCTACGCCCGGCAGCTGCGGGAAAAGGAGCTCCTCCTGCGCTCCATCCTTCGCCGCCACCTCCCCGAGGGCGGACCGGAGGCCATCGTCGGGGCCGAACCGGATCGGGGCTATCGCCACAAGGGCGACTTCCACGTCCACCTCTCCGGTGACACCCTGCGCATAGGCTTCTATCAGGAGGGTAGCCACCACGTGGTCAACTTGGACTTCTGCCTGCTCTTCGACCGTGCCTACAACGTTTTCTACCAGAACCTCCGCTCCGTCCTCCGCGAAGAGCCTCGGGCAAAGGCGATGGAGAGGCTGACGCTGGACAGGGACGAGGACGGGGCGCACTACACCGCCCACCTCCACCTGCGCGAGGGGGCATCCGAGGAGGAGGCGGCGGCCCTGGCCAGGTTGGGGGAGTCCGCGGGATTGGGAGGGGGACTGGTGACGCCGGCCCGGGAGCCGGGACGCATCCTGGCGCGATGGGGCAGGCCCTGGACCCGATACGCCCTGCCGGGAGCCGAGGCCGGCGCTCCCGAGCTTCGGATGCAGGCCGACGTGCGCTCCTTCACGCAGGCCCCCTACCTCATGAACCGGAAACTGGTCTCAGCGGTGCGCGAGTGGCTCGGCCTGGCCCGCCACGAGCGCCTCCTGGATCTCTACTCCGGCATCGGGAACTTCTCCGTGCCCCTGGCCTCGGTCTGCCGCGAGGTCGTGGCCGTCGAATCCGGCCCCACGGCCCATGAGGATGCGAAGGAAAACGCGCGGATCAACGGCCTCCTCAACCTTCGCCACGTCCTGGGGGATGC
The DNA here is from genome assembly GCA_049591295.1 of Acidobacteriota bacterium. Classification (GTDB taxonomy): domain Bacteria; phylum Acidobacteriota; class UBA4820; order UBA4820; family DSQY01; genus DTPS01. The sequence continues at coordinate 11,038 of JBAWEQ010000195.1, read as the reverse complement.
GGCCCCGTGGGTCGCCAAGATGGCCGCCGCCAGCGAGAGCTTCGACGCGGTCCTCCTGGACCCGCCCCGCACGGGCGCCAGGGACATCCTGGAGACCCTCGTCCATTTGGCTCCCAAGCGCATCCTGTACGTCTCCTGCAATCTGCCCGCCCTTGAGCGCGACCTGCAGGTCCTGGGGGAGTCGGGCTACAGACCGCTGCGCATACAGGCATGGGACCTCTTCCCCCAGACCTACTCCGTCGAGACGCTATGCCTCCTCGCGCGCTCCTAGCCACACCAGCAGACGCCGAATTGACAGGAGATCGCCCCCTTCCGTATACTTCCGGGCTGGGGCGGTGTAGCTCAGGTGGTTAGAGCAAACGGCTCATATCCGTTGTGTCCGGGGTTCAAGTCCCTGCACCGCCACCATCCTCTCCTCAAGCGCTTCAGGCGCGACCTCAAGGAACTTCCGTTGGCGGGCGGCCAGCGCCTGCTCCTGGCTGTGTCGGGCGGCGGGGACTCGGTGGGGATGCTCGCCCTGTTCCTCTCGGCCCATCCCCGGCCCGACCTGGCGTTGGGCCTGGCCCACGTCCACCACAATCTCAGGGCAGGGGAGGCGGACCGCGATCAGGAGTTCGTATGCCGCCTGGCAGAGACCCTGGGCATTCCCTACGCCTCCGTCACCCTTCGCGGCAAGCCCGCCCCCGCCCAGAGCTGGGAAGAGTGGGCCCGGGAGGGCCGCTACGCGGCCCTGGAGTCGCTGCGAGAAAGAGGACGCTGGGATTGGCTGGCCACGGCCCACACCGGGGACGACCAGGCCGAGACCGTACTCCTCAGAATCCACCGGGGCACGGGGTTGCAGGGCCTGGCGGCCATCCGCCCCGTGGTGGGCAGGGTCCTGCGGCCCGTCCTTGAATTTTCGGGCCTCGAGCTGCGGGAGGCCGCCGCCGCGTGTGGGCTGAGCTACATTGAGGACTCCTCCAACAGGGACCGGCGGTTTCTGCGCAACCGTCTCAGGCTGGACGTGATGCCCGTCCTGGAGGCCTCCATGCCAGGATTCACCCGCCGGCTGTCGGCCCTGGCCCGGCTCGCCGCCGAGGCGGGGCCTCGGGCGAATCCCTTGGAGTTTGCGGATTTGAGCGCGGGTACCTTATATTACCGGTGTGATGCACTGGCCGCTCTCCCTCGGGGCGAGGGGCTGGAAGTCCTGCGCCAGGGACTGGCTTTGGTGCGGGGACATCTCCGCAGCATCGGCGAGCGCCATCTGCGGGCCCTCTGGGCCTTGCGGGAAGCGCGCCCGGGAGCCACGGTGGCCCTCCCCGGCGGGTGGGCTGGCGTCCGAGAAGAGGCGGGGATCCGGCTGCGGGCACTGCCCGCCGGCAGGACGAGATCATGACCATGAAGCTGGCCCACGGCATTCTGTTCACGGAGCAGCAGATCCAGCAGCGGGTGGTGGAGCTGGCCCGCCAGATCCAAAGGGACTACGAGGGGAAGACGCTCGTCCTCTGCGCCATCCTCAAGGGCTCCATCCCCTTCCTCGCCGACCTCATGCGGCACATCCAGGGGGACGTCCGCCTCGCGCTCATCGAGATGAAGAGCCAGGTGGACGGACAGCATGCTTCCATCCTCTTCACCTCCAGCCTCGATCTGGCTGACCGGCACGTGCTGATCATCGAGGACATCGTGGACACGGGCATCACCCTGGACTACCTCCTCAAGCACCTGGACGCCGAGCGGGCTCCCGCCTCCCTCAGGGTCGCCGCCTTCCTGGACAAGCCCGAGGCCCGGCGGATCGAGGTGCCCGTCCATTACCGGGGATTTACCGTACCGGACAAGTTCGTGGTGGGCTACGGCCTGGATTACCAGGAGAGATTCCGGAACCTCCCCTTCATCACCTGGGTGGAACCGGAATGATGTCACCACCGCGGGCGTTCCGCATCATAGGTTAGAGACCCGGCCTGCGGGTTTGTGGTCTCGAGTCGAAGGCTCCGGCCGGTGCCCGTTCCCCCAATCCTTCGATGCCTTGGCCGGCAGCCTGACCGAAGGGAGCAGCAGTGAACCAGCAGTTACGAAATTTGATTCTCTGGGCCCTGATCTTCGTCGTGATCGCCGTCTCCATCGGGTTCCTCAGAAAGGCTACGCTCAAGGAAACGGACCTCCCCTTCAGCAAGTTCGATCAGCTCGTTCAGCAGGGGCAGATCGTAAGTGCCGTCATCAAGGGCACGGCCGTGCACGGGGAGCTCAAGGAAGCCATCGACGGGGCCACTCACTACACCACCAACCTCCCGCCCGACCTCCAGAACTACACCCCCCAGATGGTGGCCAAGGGCGTGGACGTGAAGTCGGTGGAGCCGAACTCCGGCCAGTACGTTTTCGCCCTGGCCTACATCCTGCCCATAGTCCTGATGATCGGCTTCTGGATCTTCTTCATGCGCCAGATGCAGTCCGGCGGGAACAAGGCCTTCAGCTTCGGCAAGTCCAAGGCGCGCATGGTCGGCGAAGCCAAGAACAAGATCACCTTCAAGGACGTGGCGGGCATCGAAGAGGTGAAGGAGGAGCTCTACGAGATCATCGAGTTCCTGAAGGAGCCCCAGAAGTTCTCCAAGCTGGGCGGCAAGATCCCCAAGGGCGTTCTGCTCATGGGGGCGCCCGGAACGGGCAAGACCCTCCTCGCCAAGGCCATCGCCGGCGAGGCGGGGGTGCCCTTCTTCTCCATCTCCGGCTCCGAGTTCGTGGAGCTCTTCGTGGGCGTGGGCGCCAGCCGCGTGCGCGACATGTTCGAGCAGGCCAAGAAAAACGCCCCCTGCATCGTCTTCATCGACGAGATCGACGCCGTCGGGCGGAACCGGGGGATGGGCAACATCGGCGGCCACGAGGAGCGGGAGCAGACCCTCAACCAGCTGCTCGTGGAAATGGACGGCTTCGAAGCCAACGAGGGCGTCATCATCATCGCCGCCACCAACCGGCCCGACGTGCTCGACCAGGCCCTCCTGCGGCCGGGCCGTTTCGACCGGCGCATCGTGGTGCCGCGGCCCGATCTGCGCGGGCGCGAGGAGATCCTCGGGGTGCACGTGCGGGGTCTCAAGGTCGCCGACGATGTGGAACTCTCTGTCGTGGCCCGCGGCACGCCGGGCTTTTCCGGCGCCGACCTGGCCAACCTCGCCAACGAGGCGGCGCTCCGGGCCGCGCGGCGAGGAGTTAAGGCCGTGGAGATGGAGGACTTCGAGTTCGCCAAGGACAAGGTCCTCATGGGGTCCGAGCGGCGCTCCATGATCCTCTCCGAAGAGGACAAGAAGGTCGTGGCCACCCACGAGTCGGGACACGCCGTGGTGGCCTACAACCTCGCCGCGGCCGACCCCATCCACAAGGTCTCCATCGTGCCCCGCGGCATGGCCCTCGGCGTCACCCAGCAGCTTCCCATGGACGACAAGTACAACTACAGCAAGGAATATCTGGAGGCCGAGATCGCCGTCATGCTGGGCGGCCGGACGGCCGAGGAGCTGTTCCTGGGCTCCATCACCACCGGTGCCGGAAACGACTTCGAGAAGGCCACCGAGATGGCCTGGAAGATGGTCACGGCCTGGGGCATGAGCGAGAAACTCGGACCGCTGTCGTACAACTCCGACAAGGCCCAATTCATGCCCTTCTGGGAGACGGGGGTGCGCAACCAGTACTCGGAGCGCACCGCCCAGGAGATCGACGAGGAGGTCAAGCGGATCGTCCTCCAGGCCCAGCAGACGGCGCGCGATCTCCTGACCCAGCGCAGGCCCCAGATGGAACGCCTCATCCGCGCCCTCCTGGACCGGGAGGTGCTGGACAAGGAGGAGTTCACGGCCATCATGAAGGGCGAGCCGCTCCCGGACCGCCCGGTGCCGCCGGCCGTGGGCGAAGCGGCCGCATCCACGACGGAGCCCTCTCCGGGCACGCCCGCGGTCTCCCCCTCGCCGAGCCTCTCGGGTCCCGTGGGCGGGGCCTGAGGGCTCCATGGACGGGCGGGCGGCGGGTCATCCGGCCCCCGGCCAAAACGGGATCCTTTTCCTGCCCCTTCCCGGCACGGGGCGCTTGGAGCCGGCCTTTGGCGTGCGCGCCTTCGGCCTCTCGTCGCGCCAGGCGGCCGTGCTCGAAGAGGTGGGACGGATTTTCGCGGCTGCCATGGGTCCATCCCTCTGGGTCGATGCGCTCTCCTCGCCCGCGGGCACCCTCGCGATTCGCGGCCCGCGCCACGCGTTTTCCCGCCTCGTCGATTCGCTACACAAATGGGAGGACATGGGCGAAGTGGCCTCGGCTCTGGCCGACACCCTGGAGCGGAGCGCCCGCCGGCCGACCCTGGTAGTCCGCGGGCGGGACCTGCTCGAGAAGAGCCCCTGCCTCCTCATGGGCGTGCTCAACGTGACTCCCGACTCCTTCTCCGACGGCGGAAGGTTTTTAGAGCCTGAGGCGGCCGTGGCGCACGCGCTTCTGCTGGCCCAGGAGGGTGCCGACCTCCTGGACCTTGGCGCCGAATCGAGCCGCCCGGGCAGCGATCCCGTCCCCGTCGAGGAGGAGCTCCGGCGCCTGCTGCCCCCCCTTCGGGAGCTGCGCCGCGTGCTGCCCGATCTTCCCATTTCGGTGGACACCACGAAAGCCGCCGTGGCCGGCGCGGCCCTGGAGGCCGGGGCGGCCCTGGTGAACGACGTCTCCGCGGGAAGGTCCGATGAAGCCATGATCCCCCTCTGCGCCGGGCGCAGGGTCCCTCTTATTCTCATGCACACGCGCGGCCTCCCCAAGACCATGCAGGAGTCCCCCCGCTACGAGGACCCCGTGGCGGAGGTGACCCTCGAACTCCGGGAGAGGGTGCGGACGGCCGAGGCGGCCGGCCTGGGCGCGGGAACCCTCGTGGTGGACCCGGGATTCGGATTTGCCAAGCGCCCCGAGGACAACCTGGCGCTCATCGCGGAGATGGAGGGGCTGCGGGCGCTCGGCTACCCGATCCTTCTGGGTGCCTCCCGAAAGAGCACCATCGGCGTGCTCACGGGGGCCGGACCGGCCGACCGCCTGCCGGGCACGCTGGCGCTCCACACCGCCGCCCTGCTCCACGGGGCGAGCATCCTCCGCGTCCACGATGTGAAGGAGCACCGGCAGGTCCTCGCCTGTGCGGCGGCCCTGAGGGGAAACAGGTCCGAAGAACCGGCCGCGCCAGATCGAGGAGGACGATGAAGGGCCTCATCCGAATTGGCGCGGCCCAGGGGTTCTGGGGCGACCGCGTGGACGCGCCGCTGGACCTGGCCCGCTACGGGCGCTGCGACTACCTGACGCTGGATTATCTGGCCGAGGTCACCATGTCCATCCTCCAGCGCCAGAAGCTCCAGAATCCCGAACGCGGCTACGCCTCCGACTTCGTCAAGGTGGCCGCGGAGCTGGCTCCTCACCTGCAGGCGGGCCTTCGCGTGGTCACCAACGCCGGGGGAGTCAACCCCCTGGCCTGCGCTCACGCCGTCTGCGAGAAGCTGCGGCAGGTGGGACCCTGCCGGGTCAAGATCGGAGTCGTCCACGGGGACGATATCCTGGAAGGACTGGATGATCTCACGGCCGGGGGTGAGCCGCTGGCCAACATGGAGACCGGCGAGCCGTTGGCCTCCGTCCGCGAGCAGGTGGTGGCGGCCAACGTCTACTTCGGAGCCGCTCCCATCGCCAGGGCGCTGGCCCTGGGCGCACACATCGTGATCACGGGACGCTGCACCGACACGGGACTCACCCTCGCCCCCATGATCCACGAGTTCGGATGGGCGCTGGAGGACCACGACCGGCTCGCCGCAGGCACCGTGGCCGGCCACGTCCTCGAATGCGGCGCCCAGGCCTCGGGCGGCAACTTCCTGGCCGGCTGGGAGGAGGTGCCCGGCATGGCGCGGATCGGCTACCCCGTGGCCGAGGCCTTTTCCGACGGAACCTTCGTGGTCACCAAGCCCGAGGGTCTGGGCGGTCTCGTCAGCCAGGCCGTGGTGAAGGAGCAGATCCTCTACGAACTGGGGGATCCCAGCCGGTACATCAGCCCCGAGTGCGTCGTGGACTTCACGACCATCCACTTGCAGGACGACGGGCCCGACCGGGTTCGCGTCTTCGGCGTAAGAGGCGCTCCTCCCACCTCGACCTACAAGGTCTCGGCGGCCTACCGGGATGGATGGAAGGCCAGTGGCACCCTCACCTACACTTGGCCTGACGCGCTGCGAAAGGCCAAGAAAGCCAGGGAAATTCTGGAAGCCCGGATCCGCCACCTCGGCCTCGTCTTCGACGAGGTCCTCTTCGAGAACCTGGGGGTGAACGCCTGCCACGGCCCACTGGCCCCCGTGCCCGACGAGGATTCGCTGAACGAGGTCGTCTTCCGCGTGGCGGTGCGGGGCCACAATCGGTCCCACGTGGAGAGGTTCGGCTACGAGCTGGCGCCCCTCGTCCTCGCGGGCCCCCCATCGGTGACGGGCTTTGCGGGAGGGCGGCCCAAGCCCCAGGAGGTCATCGCCTACTGGCCCGCGCTCATCTCCAAGAGCGCCGTGGCGCCCCGGGTCCACATCCTGGAGGGATGAGATGACGGCCACGACAACCCGGCGGGTGAGGCTTCTCCTCCTGGCCCACGGCCGCAGCGGCGACAAGGGCGACACGGTGAACGTGGGCGTCATCGCCCGGCGCCCCGAGTGGTATCCGTTCCTCAAGGAGACCCTCACGCCCGAGCGCGTCAAGGCCCACTTCGCCGGCCTGTGCAAGGGCAAGGTCGAGCGCTTCGAGATGGACAACATCGGCGCGCTCAACTTCCTCCTCCACGAGAGCCTGGGGGGAGGCGGCACGCAGGCGCTCCAGACCGACGCTCAGGGCAAGACCTTCTGTGCCGCCATGCTGCGGATGGAGATCGAGGTGCCCGAAGAGCTGATCGAGCCCGCCGGCCCCGCCTGAAACATTCGGGCGCACCTCTCCGTTGGAGGGTGCATGGCCCCCGTCCTTGAAGCCCGTCGCCTCGCCAAGCACTATGGCACCTTGAGGGCCGTCGAGGAGGTCTCCCTGAGCCTTGAGCCCGGCGAGATTCTCGGGCTGCTCGGCCCCAACGGAGCGGGCAAGACCACCACCGTGTCCATGATCGCGGGCCTCCTGGCTCCGGACGGCGGGGAGGTCCTCCTCATGGGCCAGTCTCCCTCTACGAACGGCGCCGCCAAGCGGGCGCTCGGCCTGGTTCCCCAGGACCTCGCCCTCTTCGATGGGCTCACCGCGGAGGCCAACCTGCGCCTCTTCGGCGCCCTTTACGGGCTGGGGGGGCCGGGGCTGGACCGCGCCGTGAAGGAGGGGCTCGCCTTCGTGGGCCTCTCGGAGCGGGCCTCCAGCCGGGTGAAGAGCTTCAGCGGCGGTATGAAGAGGCGCCTCAACCTGGCCGCCGGCCTGCTTCACGATCCCTCGGTCCTCCTCCTCGACGAGCCCACGGTGGGAGTGGACCCCCAGAGCCGCAATGCCATCTTCGACGTGCTGGAGGACCTGAGATCCCGCGGCAAGGCCATCCTCTACACGACGCATTACATGGAGGAGGCGGAGAGGCTCTGCTCCCGCATCGTCATCATGGACCACGGCAGGGTCCTGGCCGAGGGAACAGCCCCGGAACTGGCCTCCCGCCTGCCCCATCCCACGCGCCTCGTGGCGGAGCTGCGCGGCACAGGAGACGAGCAGGACTGGATCGGGGAGGCGGGGAAGCTCCCCGGTTTCAGCCACGTCTCCCTCGAGGGCGGCCGCCTCGGCGCCACGGTTGAGAACCTGGCCGAAGGAACGTCGGCACTGCTGGCCTTCATCGCGAGCCGAGGCCTGGAGCTGGCGAGCCTGGAGACGCAGCGCCCGGATCTGGAAACCGTCTTCCTCGCTCTCACGGGGCGTGATCTGAGGGACGCCTGATGATGCGAGCCCTACGGGCCCTCGTGCGCAAGGACCTCACGCTGTTCTTCCAAGACCGCCGGGCCGTGGTCCTCTCCTTCGCCGCCCCCATCGCCATCGGCGCCTTCTTCGGCTTTCTCTTCTCGGGGGGCGGCGGCGGCAACGCCAAGATCCCCATCCGGGTCGCCGACCTGGACGGCAGCTCCGTCTCGCGGGCCATCGTCGCGGCCATCGAGAAGGACAAGGCCCTCGAGGTGAAATCCGCTGCCTCCGCCGACGAGGCCAGGGAGCTGGTCCGGAAGGGCAAGGCCACGGCGGCGGTGATCCTCCCCAAGGGGTTCGGCGAAAAGGCCGTGAACGCCTTCTTCCGCCAGACGGACAAACCCGACCTCCTCCTCCTGAGGGACCCCTCCCACACGGCGGAGGCGGGCATGCTTCGCGGTATCCTCACGCAGCACGTCATGGAGGTGGTGAGCAAGGAGGCGTTCAGCGGAGCGGCGGGGCTTCGATCGGCCCGGCAGGCCCTCCGGCAGGTTTCGGAGGACAAGGCCATGGCGCCGTCCGACCGGAAGGACCTCGCGGCCCTCCTCCAGAGCGTCGTGAACCTGCAGGAGCACTCGACGAGCGAGAAGACGGAGGCCCTCGGGCCCCAGGGGGGCATCGGCGTCCCCTACGACACGACGGAGGAGGAGGTCACGGCCCGCGCCGGAGAGGTGTACAACGGCTACTCCCACTCCTTCGGCGGCATGGCGCTCCAGTTCATCCTCATGGCTTCCATCGAGTTCGGCATGGCGATTCTGCTGGAGCGGCGTACCGGCATCTGGAAGCGCCTCCTCGCGGCACCGCTGCACCGCTCCACGCTGCTTTTGGCCCGGGGAATCAGCGGAGCCCTCATCTCCCTCGCCATTTTCCTCGTCTGCATGGGCTTTGGGATGGCGGTCTTCGGCGTCCGCGTCCAGGGGAGCTGGCTGGGCTTCCTCCTGCTGGCCGTGGCCTACGCCCTCATGGCCTCGGCCTTCGGACTGCTCCTGGCCGCCCTCGGCCGGACCCCCGAGGCCACCCGCGGCCTGGCCGTCTTCGCGGTCCTGCTCCTCGTCATGCTGGGCGGGGCCTGGGTGCCCGCCTTCATCTTCCCGGCGTGGCTCCAGAAGGCGACGCTCCTTTTGCCCACCCGCTGGGCCATGGATGCCCTGGACGGCGTCACTTGGCGCGGACTCGGCCTCGCCTCCGCCCTGCCAGCCGTGGCCATCCTCCTGTCCTTCACCCTCGCCTTCGCTCTCGTCGCAGCCTGGAACTTCCCCTCCGACGAGGGCTAGTGTGCTGTCCCAGTAATGGGTTCACCATGGAAGCGGGCGACAGACAGCACACGGAGGGGTGCGGGGAGGAGGCCTCCCCGCTCCTTCGGGGCAACAGCCCGCCGAAGTCGGGCGCCCAGGGGCAGAGCCCCTTGGGAAGTGTTGTGTCCCGGGAAGAGGCCACTGTAAACATAAGACGGGGACACAACACTAGCGTCGCCCCCGGATCCTGAGATCAAAAAGCGCGGGCCATCACGCGTTCCGGAACTCCCGGCTCAGCCACGCGGCGGGCCCGCAGAGGGCCGCCAGTACGGCAATCGCTCCGAAGATGACATTGACGGGCACCGCCGTCGCCGCCAGCCCCGTCGCTCCCGAGGAGACGGCCGTCAGCCCGATGACGGTGATGTTGATGAGGGCGAAGATGCGCCCCAGTTGGGCCGCGGGCGCGATGCGCTGCACCAGGCTGGACCGGGTGACCGTGATCAGCGGGATGGCGACCCCGTGCAAGGCTACCGTTAACCCGGCGCCCCATGGGCTCTTCAGCCAGAACAGCGGGAGATAGGTGATGCCGTCGAGGAAGATTCCGGCAATGAGGAGCCGGCCCTGGCCCACTCTCCGGTTCAGCCATGCGGTGACCGGCAGCCCGAGCAGGACGCCTACCGCCAGAAGCGCCTCCATGAGGGCGTAGACGCCCCCACCCCGGTGCAGGACCGTCTTCACGAAAAGCGGGGTGCCCACGATGGCGGGGCCCATGATCAGCAGGTTGTCCGCGGCCGTGATGATGAGGAGCCAGCGTAGGCGGCCATCGGCCCAGGCCGCGCCGAGCCCCTCCGCCATGGCCCGGCCCGCCGTCTGCCGCCCAGAGGGAACCGCGGGTACGCGGGGCAGCCTGAGGAGGAAGCACACCGACGCCAGGAAGAGAAGCCCCACGCCCGCGAAGAGATCCACCGGCCGGACCCACCGCAGGAAGAGGGAGCAGAGGGCGGGCCCGAAGAGCCAGCCCACGGGGATGCTGATCTGGATCATGGCGTTGGCGCGTACCAGATCGCCCGGCTCGACCAGGGAGGGGATGCAGGCATCCCTGGCGGGGTTGAAGAAGGCCGAGGCGGTGAAGAGGACAAAGCCAGCGGCGGCCAAGAGCCACGGGCTCAGCACGCCACAGAGCGCGAGAAGCGGCAGGCAGAGGGCAATGACGCCTCGGACGCCGTCCGAGGCCACCATGATACCTCGGCGCGGCAGGCGGTCCGCCACGACCCCGCCCGCCATCCCGAAGAGCAGGACGGGCAGGTAGTTGAGGGCGGCCACCCCGCCGACCACCGATTTCGAGTCGGTCATGGTCAGCACGGCCCAGAGGAGGAGGACGCCGAAGGCGGCGTCCCCCATCTGCGAGGCGATCTGGGCAAAGAGCAGGTTGCGGACCCCGGCGGGGACCCTCGCCGCCATGGTGCTATCCCTCCCCAGGCCGCGGCGGCCCGTGCACGGCCACTCTAGCACGGCCTCTCGCCGCCTCCCCTCTGCGCCCTCCTGTTCAGCGGTTGGGAGGGAAGAGAGCGGTGCCTTGGCACCTGGGGGGCGGCGCAATCCCCAGCAGGGCGCAGACGGTCCGGGCCTCGCGCGGGAACGCGCTCTCGAAGGGGGGCCTCGGCCGGCCCCCCTCCGCGCTCCTCCTCGCTCCGCTCGTCGTCCCTGCTCCCCCTGCCCTCACGAAAGCAGCCCTCTGGCTGGGGGACCTCCTCGTCCCCCAGACCACCTCGTCACGCCCCTCCCCTCTGCGCCCTCCTGTTCAGCGGTTGGGAGGGAAGAGAGCGGTGCCTTCGGACCTGGGTGGCGGCGCAATCCCCAGCAGGGCGCAGACGGTCCGGGCCTCGCGCGGGAACGCGCTCTCG
>JBAWEQ010000194.1:0-78423 GCA_049591295.1 Acidobacteriota bacterium | reverse complement strand
GGCACGGTTGGCTGGGTGGTCCGCGCGGCTATCTGAACGCCGTGGACGACGTCTCCTTCCGCGTCTGGAGGGGCGAGACCCTGGGCCTCGTGGGCGAGACGGGCTCCGGGAAGAGCACCCTGGGGCGCTGCCTCGTCCGGCTGCTCAAGCCCTCGTCGGGCGAGATCCTCTTCGAGGGGGAGGACCTGCTCGCGCTTCGGGGCGAGGCCCTCCGGCGGAAGCGCCGCGAATTCCAGATCATCTTCCAGGACCCCTACGGCAGCCTCAACCCCAGGATGCGGGTGGAGTCCATCGTGACCGAGCCGCTGGCCATCCACCGGATGGGCGACAGGCGCCAGCGGCGGCTCCGTGCCGCCGAGCTCCTGGAGCAGGTCGGGATGGAGGCCTCGGCCCTGCCCCGATTCCCCCACGAGTTTTCGGGCGGCCAGCGCCAGCGCATCGGGATCGCGCGGGCCCTGGCGCTGAACCCGAAGTTCGTGGTCTGCGACGAGCCGGTGTCGGCCCTGGATGTCTCCGTTCAGGCCCAGATCATCAACCTCCTGCAAGACCTCCAGGAGCGGCTGGGGCTCACCTACCTCTTCATCGCCCACGGCCTGCAGGTGGTGGCCCACATCTCCACGCGGGTGGCCGTCCTGTTCGAGGGCCGCATCGTGGAGATGGGCTCCCGCGAGGAGCTGTTTCAACGGCCTCTCCACCCGTACACGCGCTCGCTCCTGGATGCCGTGCTGGACCCCGATCCCGGCGTTCCGAGGCCGGCGCAACAGGGTCCGCCGGCCGAGCCGGCCGCCGTGCACTCCCCCGCGCCGGGCTGCCGCTTTGCGCCGCGCTGCCCCCTCGCCGAGGGCCGCTGCCGTGAGGAGGAGCCGGCGCTTCGGGAACTGGCGCCGGGCCACACGGTCGCCTGCCACCTGGCGGATCGCCCCGCGGCTGGGGATTGAGCTTCTCACCCTTCCCCGCGCGCTCGGGCCTACCCGCCGTAGGATTCATCTCACGCACCGGCGACCGATTTCAGGCCATAAACGGTGCGCGGGGAAACCTCTCCGTTTATCCCCTGTCATAGCCGTCCAAGCTCAATTCGGTTTGCCTTCTCGGTCCATGCCTTCCGGAGCGAAGCGGAGGAAGGCGCGTCCCGGCGCGGCCAAGGCCCGGCCGGAGATCGGACAACATGCCGACAAGAAATACAGGGGGCCAGGAATGACGGGACCCCGTGCCAGCAGCCCGTTGAAGCATGCCACGGGGTGACAATCAGGGAAGGGGCGGCCTGTCCGGGGAACAGGTTCGCCGCCGGCTGGGTTCGGGGCGTACCTCTACAGCCCCCGCACCAGGTGGCGGGTGGACCACTCCCCCAAGGAGATCAGGGTGATGAGCTTCCGCCGCGGCAGGAGGCGGCGGGCGATGGCGCGGTCGGAGAGGCCGTCGGCCCGGAGCGTCTGGACCTTGCCGCGCAGCTCCTCCAGGAACTCCAGCCGCCGGGTGAGGTGGCGCCGCCCCTCCGAGAGGACGCCCGAATGGGCCGTGAAGAGCGTGTCGGCACCGAGGCCGATCAGGCGCTTGAGGGAGTCGATGGAGCGGCCCGACTCCTCGTCCTGGAAGGCGACCACCTGCGAGACGCCCAGGAAGAAGTCCCCCGTGAAGAGCCAGCCCTTATCCCGCTCCCACAGAACGACGTGGTCCGGCGTGTGGCCGGGGGCCGGGAGGATCTCGAAGCGGTGGCTGGGCGTCTGAAAGACGGGGGGGAGAGGCTGCGGGTGGAAGGCCCTGCGCGAGCCCCACGCCAGGCGGCGGTAGGGCGGGAGGCGGGCGTCGGCGGCCGCCTCCGCGTGAAGGGCCTCATGCAGGTAGACCGGCACGCGGAGGTTCTCCTGAATCCAGGCGGCCAGTCCGCAGTGGTCCTCGTGCGCGTGGGTCAGCGCCACCTCCCGGATCGCCGACCGCTTCAGGAAAGGGATGATGACCTCGCGCTGCGAGGCCGGGCCCGTGTCCACGAGCAGGCCATCCACCGCGTAGACGTAGAAGGCCAGCGGAATGCCCAGAAGGCGGGACTCCGTGCGGAGGTAGTGAACGTCCTCGTGGAGGCCGGTCTTGATCATCGTCCCACCTCTACGAAGTGATTACCCTCTCGTGTCTCTTCTTGTCAAGGTTGACCACTCGCTCACCGGGTGCCGTCGCGATTTGGTGATCCCGAGATGAGGAGATGAGGAGATGAGGGAATGCCGAAAGGAACCCACAGCCGCCTTACACTGCCTTTCCTGTCCCTCCCGTCCTTCGTCTCTCTTCCCCCACAGCCCGGCGCAGGGGGCGTTTCTGCTTGACTCCGCCCGCACCGCGCGGCTAAGGTCGTGGGCGAGGGCTTGGGAGGCCCAGGAGGGAAACCGCCATGCCGCAGGAGCGACACCCTAAAGGTCTAGCTGTACTCTTTTTCACCGAGATGTGGGAGCGTTTCGGCTTCTACACCATGCTCGCGATCTTCACCCTCTACCTGGACGAGTACTTCCACTTTCCCCACCCGGGCACCATCTACGGCGGCTTTCTGGCCCTCGTCTACTTCACTCCCGTCTTCGGCGGGATCGTGGCCGACCACCTGCTGGGGTTCCGGAAAACCATCGCCCTGGGGGCGCTCCTGATGGCGCTGGGGTACGGGCTGGTGGCCTTTCACTACCCGGTGCCCAGGGCGGAGGAGGAGTCGGTCCGCGCGGCGGAACAGCGCTACCACCAGGTCTTGAACGACTGGGAGGCGCGTGCCAAGGCGGCGCAGGCCGAGGGCAAGACCTTCGCGGAGGCGCAGCCCCGGTACGAGGGCCCCGGACGCACGTCCGGGAGGGGCCTCTTCTTTCTGGCCCTCCTGATCATCATCTGCGGAAACGGCCTGTTCAAGCCCAACATCTCGGTGATGGTGGGCAACCTCTACGAGGAGGGCAGCGCGCTCAAGGACTCGGCCTTCAACATCTTTTATATGGGCATCAACGTCGGCGCCTTCTTCGCGCCCATCGTGGCGGCCTCCCTGCGCAATACCCTGGGGTGGTCCTGGGCCTTCGGCGCGGCGGGCGTGGGCATGCTCGTGTCGCTGGGCATCTTCCAGGGCTTCAGGCGGTTCATCGTGCACGCGGAGATCGGGCGCCACGCGGATTCCATGGTCAAGGGGCCGGAGCTCTCCCGCAGGCAGGAGTGGAGCCGCATCGCCGCCCTCCTGGCCATCTACGCCATCGTCATCCTGTTCTGGATGGCCTTCCACCAGAACGGGTTCACCCTGACCTTCTGGGCGCGGGACGCGACGGGCCCGGCCTTCGGGATGTGGCGCATCCCGGCCGAGGTCTTCCAGGCCGCCAACCCCTTCTTCGTCGTGACCCTCACGCCCCTGGTGGTTCTGTTCTGGCGCCGCATGCGCGAGCGCGGCCTGGAGCCCTCCACTCCCGCCAAGATGGGCATCGGCATGCTGCTCACCGCCTCGGCCTTCGGCATCATGGGGCTCGCGGGGATGTCGGGCGGCGACTTCGGCCGCGTCAGCCCCCTCTGGCTCATCGCCGCCTATGCGATGGTCACCTTGGGGGAGCTGAACCTCAGCCCCATGGGACTCTCTTTCTGCTCCAAGGTCGCCCCGCCGCGGTTCCGCGGCACCATGATGGGGCTGTGGTTCTGCGCCACGGCCGCGGGCAACTACCTCTCGGGGGCCGTGGAACCGCTGTGGGACCATTGGCCCCACAGCCGGTTCTTCTTCTTCCTCGTGGCGACCAGTCTCCTGGCGGCCCTGCTTCTGGCGCTCGTGCTGAAGAGGGTCAACCGGGCCGCGGCCACCTGAGCGACGTCCGGGACTGCGGCGGCCGCGGGATGACGGTTTCCGATGGCCCGGACGCCTTGACTCCACCTGGCGGTGGAACTACTGTTTCGGCCTGAGGAGACCTCCATGAGCGCCCTTTCTCCCGAGACCTATCGCCTGATCCTCGAGGATTTTCCGGATGCCGTGCTGGTGCTCGACCGGCAAAGGACGATCCTCCACGCCAACCCGGCCTTCTACAGGCTGATGGACCTGGACCCGCGGGAGGACATCCGCGGACGCCAGTGCGGCGAGGTGGCCCAGACGGCGGTCTGCGAGAGCCAGTGCCTCATGCAGCGGGCGGAGCTGGATGAGAGGACCACGGTGCAGCGCCACAGCATCCCCTGTCAGTGCCCCGAGGTCGGGCCCCTCTGCATGACCCACCGGATCCTCAACTCCGCGGCCGCTCCGGGCGAGCCTTTCTCCATTGAGGTCTTCAAGGACATGGCCGATCTGGGCAACTACCTCGAAACGCTCCGGACCACGGCCCTGGCCCTGGAGCAGGAGAAGGACAAGCTGGCGGTGATCCTGGAAGGCATCGCCGACGGTTTCTTCACGACGGACCGCGGCCTCGTCGTGACCGACGCCAACGACAGCCTGCTCAGGTTCCTCCGAAAGCGCCGGGAGGAGGTGGTGGGCAGGCCCTGTTCCGAAGTGTTCCATTCGGACAAGTGCGAGGTGGACTGCCCCGTGCGCTGGACGCTGGACCACGGCAAGCACGTGGCCAACTGCCGGGAGAGGGTGCTGACGGCCGAGGACCAGGTCCGGCACGTCCTCAAGAGCACCTACCTGCAGAGGGACATGAACGGCGAGCCAACGGGGGTCATCGGTATCGTGCGGGACAACTCCGAACTCGTCTCCCTGCAGCGGCAGGCGGTCTCCCTCGTGAGGGCCTACGGATTCGTCACCAAGAACAAGCACATGCAGGAGGTGCTGGATCTCATCCAGACGATCCGGGACACGGACACCTCCGTGCTCATCCTCGGCGAGAGCGGTACGGGCAAGGAGATGCTGGCCAACGCCATCGTGCAGAGCAGCGTCCGGAGGAACAAGCCGTTCATCAAGATCAACTGTTCCGCGCTCACCGAGAACCTCCTGGAGAGCGAGCTGTTCGGCCACGTGAAGGGGGCCTTCACGGGGGCCATCATGGACAAGCCCGGGAAGTTCGAGATGGCGGACGGCGGGACGCTCTTCCTGGACGAGGTGGGGGACATGTCCCTCACCCTTCAGGCCAAGGTGCTGCGCGTCCTGCAGGAGAAGGAGTTCGAGCGGGTGGGGGGCAACCGGACGCTCCGCGTGGACGTCCGCATCCTGGCCGCCACCAACAAGGACCTGAAGGAGGAGATCCGGAAGGGCAACTTCCGCGAGGACCTGTACTACCGGCTCCACGTGATCCCCGTCCGAATACCCCCGCTGAGACAGCGCAAGGAAGATATCCCCCTCCTGGTGCACCACTTCGTGGACCTCTTCAACCAGAAGTACAAGCGGAGCATCCAGGAGGTCTCTTCGAGGGCCCTGGCGCTCCTCGTGGACTATCCCTGGCCCGGGAACGTCCGGGAGCTGAGGAACGCCGTCGAATACGCCTTCGTCTGCTCCAACGGGACCATCCTGGAGCGCCCCGCCCTTCCGACGGAGATCCAGCACTTGCAGAGGGGATGGACCGAGCGGAGTCGCGGCGGAGACGAGGACGAGCCCTCGCCGAGGCCGACGGAGACCGAGGCGGAAGAGCTCCCCTCCGGTGACGACCGGCAGAGGATCCTGGCCCTCCTGGAGCGCCACCACGGAAACCGCACCAAGGTGGCCCAGCTCCTCGGCATGGGGCGCACGACGCTCTGGCGGAAGATCAAGGAGCTGGACATCCGGGAGAACTTCCGGTGAGGATCCCGCCCTGGCGGCTGGTGGCCATCGCGGTGCTCCTTGCGGCGGCCTGCGCCCGCAGCAGTTACACGCCCTCTTCCACCGTGGGAGGGCTGACCTTTCGGGAAGCCTGCTCCGATTGCCACTCCGGGGCCTCCAGTTCGGGCGGAAGCCTCCGGGGCAAGAACCTGCCCGCCGAGAAGGTGGAGCAGCGGCTCCGTTTTGGCGGCGAGGGGATGCCCGCCTTCCCGCGCATCCAGGGCGAGGCGCGCACGAACCTCGTGCAGTTCGTGGTGGCCATGAGCCGCACGGACTCCCACGCCTCCCCATGAGCGCCCGAGCCTCCTCCCTCTTCAGGGCCCGCCCCGAATGCCGAAAACCCGCCAGGGTCCGCAAACCGTGCCCCTGCCCGAAGAACACCGATTCCTGCCGGACCGTGGTGATGCTGGCTGCGGGGATGGAATGCCCCTTCTGCCACCTCGCCTCGCTCCGGGAGGAAGCTGGCGGGCTGATCGCCTGCCCCGTCTGCGGCTACGGCACCCACCGGCCCGTGACATGATAGAATGCAGGCAAAGGCCCCGGGGTTCCCGGGCAGAGCCCTCGATGAGGAATTATTATCCGCTCACAGCGTTTGGGGGAGTGTCCACCGTTTAGGAGGAAAACCATGAAAAAGGCGTTGTTCTTGGCCGGGGTGGTGCTGTCCACGGCCCTGGCGGCGCAAGCCGGCGTCGGGATCCAGTACAAGGGCAAGGTGACCATCGAGGGAGGCCCCTATCAGGCCGAAGCCGCCAAGACGCAGAAGATGAGCCCCGAGGAGCGGGCGCGAATGCGCGAGATGGGCATGAGCACCGAGGGGGCGAGCGGCTACGAATTCAAGGCCGAGGCCGATGGCGGCCAGTACAAGATGACCTACCTTTCGCCCTTTATGATGTTCCCCGAAGGGTCTTACCTGCTGGGGGACAACGCCGCCAAAATGGCCTACTTCGTCTTCCCGGACAAGAAGCAGTACATCGAGATGAACATCAACGAACTCGGCACCATGGCCAAGTCCATGAAGGTGACCCACAGCAACGAGAAGGTCTCCGTGTCGCCGCTGCCGCCCAAGCTCATCGGCGGCGTGCTCTGCCCCGGCAAGCGGATCGAGCTCTCCTACGACACCGAAGCCACGGTCATGGGCTTCCACTCCAAGAGCCACGAGGAGCAGACGACCGACTACTACACCACCGATAAGTACGACGTCCTGGCCCTCTTCGGCGGCCGAAACTGGCAGGCCCAGGGGCTGACCACCGGGGACGCGGCCTTCGACCGCGAGATCCAGGCCAAGGTCGGCTTCCTCGGCTTCCCCATGGAGATCGTCATCCACCACACGGCCAACGGCAAGGACCAGGGGACCACGACGCTCACCACCTCCGACGTCCAGATGGTGCCCTTCGCGCCGGGCCACTTCAGCCTTCCCTCCGGCTACGAAAAGACCACCTTCATGGGGCGGATGATGGGCGGGCAGGGGGAGCAGCCGCAGGGCGAGAAGCAGGAGGGCCAGCCGTCGCTCAAGGACCTCATGAAGCACTTCGGCGGAAACTGAGATGATCGGTCCCTGCGCAGGGACCGGATGCGGCTCTTGCCATGGGCAGGATTCTCTGGTATAAAAGTTGGGCCCCCGTGAGCGCGGGGGCCCACTTTTGACTAGAGGGGAGGCGATAGCGAGTGCCCACCGTAGTCGTGAAAGAAGGCGAATCCATTGAAGGCGCCATCCGCCGCTTCAAGCGCAAGTGCGAGAAGGCGGGTGTGCTTTCCGAGCTGAAGAAGCGCCAGCACTACGAAAAGCCCAGCGTCAAGCGCAAGAAAAAGGCCCTGGCCGCGCGCAAGAAGCTGCTCAAGCGCCTGGCCCAGGAACGCAAGCTCAACGCGTAACAGCCTCGCCTAACAACATGGACGTCAGGACTCTGCGGGCCCTGGAGTGGGACCGCGTCTTGGCGCTTCTGTCCCTCTGCACCGACACTACCGAGGGGCGGCAACGCGCCCTGGCGCTCCAGCCGGGTGCCGACATCGAGACGGTCCGGGCGCGCCACGCCCGGGTGGCCGAATGCCTCGCCGGCGAGTCGCTCTGCGGGCGGCTCTCGCTGGAGGGCTACACCCGCGTACCCACCCGCCTGCCCGAGGGTCTGGCCTTCCCCATCGAGACCCTCAGGAGCCTCCGCTCGGCCTTGCGGGTGCTGGATCGCCTTCACGCCTGGCTGGCCGACGTCTCCTGCCCCAAGCCCACGCTCACGGCCCAGTTGCCCTCCCTGGAGGAGGCGGCCGGCTGCCTCCGCCTCCTTGAAAAGACCCTGGACGACCGGGGCGAGGTGGCGGACGGGGCGAGCGACCGCCTCCGGGGCCTCAGGAGGGAGCGGGAGCGCGCCAGGGGCCAGGTGGCCAGCCGCATGGAGGCCCTGGTGAGGCGGCTCGGCTCTTCCATCCTTCAGAACGACAACTACACGGTTCGCGGCGGACGGCTGGTGCTGCCCGTGCAATCGAGCCGCCGGAGCAGCGTCAAGGGCATCCTGCACGACACCTCCTCCACCGGGGCCACGGCCTTCATCGAGCCCCTCGAAGTGGTGGATCTCAACAACCGGTTGACGGACCTGGACGCGGAGGAGCGCGAGGAGATTCAGCGCATACTGGTGGCCGTCTCCTCAAGAATCTCCACCGCCTCCGCGGAACTGGAGGCCGCCTTCGACTACCTGGAGGGGCTGGATGCGGACCTGGCCTGTGCCCGCCTGGGCCGGCGGTGCGGCGGCATTCTCCCCCTTCTCGACGAGGAGGGCCGGCTCCTCCTGCACGGAGCCCGGCACCCGCTCCTCGATCGCGGCCTGGCCGCGCTCCGGCAGGAGGCCTGGGGCGAAGCCGCCGAGGGCGGCGAGGCCGTCCCCCTGGAGCTCGAACTGCACCTCGAAGGAGAGAAGACGCTGGTCATCAGCGGCCCCAACGCGGGAGGCAAGTCCGTCGCGCTGAAGACGGTGGGCCTCCTCTGCCTCATGCACCAGGGGGGGATTCCCATCCCGGTGCGGGAGGGAACCAGGCTGCCGGTCTTCCCCTTCATCCACGCCACCGTCGGGGATTCGCAGTCCATCCTCGATTCCCTGTCCACCTTCTCGGCCCGCATGGTGGGGCTCCGGGATGCCTTGTCCTCCCTTCAGGAGCCCTTCCTGGTCATCCTGGACGAGCTCGGTTCGGGGACGGATCCCGCCGAGGGCGCGGCCCTGGCGGAGGCCATCCTGCTCCATTTCCACCGCCTCCGCGGATTCACGCTCTGCAGCACCCACTACGAGTCCCTGAAGGCGAGAGCCCTGGTGACCGACGGCATGACCAACGGCGGGATGGAGTTCGAGGAGACCACGCTTCGGCCCACCTACCGGTTCAAGATCGGCCAGGTGGGCGCCAGCCGCGCGCTGGCCGTGGCCGGGCGCTCCGGTCTTCCCGCCGGCCTCCTGACCGAGGCTCGGGCCTTTCTCCCGGAGGGAGAGAAGCACCTGCGGGAGGTCCTGGAGGCCCTGGAAGGCGAGGTTCGGGCCGTGGAGGCCGAGCGATCGGGCCTGCGCGCCGAAATGGCCACCTTGGACAAGATGCGGGAGGAGATGGCCCTGTCCCGGGGGGAGTGGGAGGCGGAGCGGCGCCGGTTTCTGGAGGGCCTTCCCCGCCGGATGGAGGCCTGGCGGGACGAGTTCCTGGGCGGGCTCAAGGCCGAGGTCAACCGCCAGTCGGTCAAGCGGGTCTCCGGCAAGTCGGCCCGCCGCGTGGCGGAAGTAGCCCAGTCGCAGCTCGGCCTGGATCCCCTTCCCTACCTGCCCTCCGCGCTGCCGGCCGTGGGGGACCGCGTCAGGCTCCCCCTGTTCGGCCAGACGGGGACCGTTACCCAGGTGGACGAAGGGTCGGGCCGTCTCTGTGTGGACTGCAATGGCAAGAGTTTCCAGGTGGGCCACGCGGACGTCGAGATTCTCCCCGGGGACCAGGCGCCCGAGCGGCGCAGCCGAGGCGGAGTGGCCCTTTCGACGGGAGACGCCCACTGGGAGATCAACCTCATCGGCCAGACCGTGGCCGAGGCCGAGGCCCAGCTCGATCCCTTCCTAGAGCGCGCGGCCATGGCGGGGCTGGGACAGGTGCGCATCATCCACGGGCTGGGGACCGGTCGGCTGAAGGCCGGCGTGCGCGAATTCCTCCGCCGGTGCCCGCAGGTGGCCTCCTGGGAGGAGGCGCCCCCGGCAGGGGGAGGGGCCGGAGTGACTCTGGTGAGCCTCAAGGATTGAAGCCCCGGGAGCCCCGACGGCGCTTCGGTTTGGTTGCGCAGCCGGGTGGTGAGCACTACATTACCTCCGGACGTGAGAGGGAGCATGAGCACGGTACACACAATCGACGAGCTCAAGAGCCTCATGGACCCGCTCGCCGTCTACCAGGATTACATCCGGCTCACCCGCCGGGGCCACCGAAGCGTGGGGCTCTGTCCTTTCCACAAGGAGAAGACGCCCTCCTTCTCCGTGGATCTCGACAACGGGCTCTTTTACTGTTTCGGCTGCCATAAAGGAGGGGATCTCATCCAGTTCATTCAGGAGATCGAATCGTGCTCCTTCAGGGAGGCCGTGGAGCTGCTGGCTCGCAAGGCGGGCGTAGAGCTCGCGCTCGCCGGCCGCGGACCGGTTCAGGCCCCCGACCGGCGGGGGCGGCTGCTGGCTCTGCTGGAATCCGCGGCCTCCTTCTACCACCGGGCGCTGACGGAAGCGCCCCCGGGCAGCCTCGTCCGCCTCTATCTTCGGAAGCGCGACATCCGCCCGGAGACGGAGAAGCGACTCCGCCTGGGCTTCGCCCCTCCCGCCGGCGGTTTGGTGGCTCACCTTCGAAGGGAGGGCTTCACGCCCGACGAGGCCGCGGAGGCTGGGCTCCTTCTCGACAACAGCCGACGCGCGGCGCTGGAGCGCTTCCGGAACCGGCTTCTCTTCCCCATCCGGGACGCCATGGGCCGGGTCGTGGGGTTCGGTGGGCGGGCCCTCGGGGACGAGGAGCCCAAGTATCTCAACTCACCCGAGACCCCCGTTTTCAGGAAGCGCGAGATCCTCTACGGCCTGGACGAGACCAAGAGCGCCATCCGCGCCCAGGAAGAAGCCGTGGTCGTGGAGGGTTATATGGATTTTCTCGCCGTGACCCAGGCCGGCGCGGCCAACGCCGTGGCCACCCTGGGAACGGCCCTGGCGGACGGACAGGTCAGGGCGCTGAAACGGTACGCCCGATGCGTCGTGCTGAACTTCGACCGGGACCCGGCGGGCGTGGCCGCGGCGCAGCGTGCCATCCTCCTGCTCCTGGCCGAAGGTCTCCGCATCCGGGTGGTCTCCGTGCCCGACGGCAAGGACCCGGACGAGTTCATCCGGCATCACGGTGCCCAGGCCTACCACGAGCTGGTCGAGAAGGCGGAGCCGTTCTTCGACTTCCTGGTCGGGATGGAGGAACAGCGCGGGCTTACAAGGGACTCCGCCGGCAAGGTGGCCTTCCTGGATCACCTCACTGATTACCTCTGCGCGGTGCCCGATCCCATCGAGAGGCAGGAGCTGGCCAAAGAGGTGGCGGGACGGCTCGGAGTAGACCACGGCTTGATCCTGAAGCGGCTTGCGAGGAAGGCCGTGGGCGAGAAGCGGGAGGCGCCGGCCCAGGCGGCCTCGGTCGCCGGCCTCGCGGTCGCCGAACAGGTGCTCGTCAAGAGCCTGCTGGCCTTCCCCGAGCGCGCCGAGCAGCAGTTGAGGTCTCTGCCCGAGGAGGCCCTGAAGGGGCTGGCGGTGGGGCCGCTCATCGAGAGCCTCCGGCTCGCCGGCCAGCCGCGGGGGCCCGAACAGACGGCCCTTTTAGCCATGATCCAGAACGGATGCCACGCGGCGGCCTCCGGGGAGGACCTGGCGGGGGCCGTGGCACGGATCTGGAGCGATTATCTCCGCGGCCGACAGCGGCGGATCCAGGAACAGATCAGGGAAGCCAGCCTGCGAAAGGATCTGGCGCTGGTTCAGATCTTAAACCGAGAGAAGATGGCCGTCATACAGCAGATGCAGACGCTGGAACACTGACGGAAGCGATCCACTGCGAACCTGAGACCGGGAGACCACCCCAACATGGACGACAAATTGGAAGATCTTCGGGAGATCGTGGCGTACGCACGCAGCAAGGGCTACGTGAATTATGACGAGCTGAACGATCTCCTGCCCGCCGACTTCAACTCCAGTCAGGACATGGACTACCTTTTCCAGCTCCTGGACGACCACGGCGTGGACGTCCAGGAGAAGCGCCAGTCCGAAGAGGCCGTCTTCATGCCCAAGTCGCGCTCCGTCGAAGGCACGATGGATTACGACCCGGACCTGGAGCGCACCAACGACCCCGTGAAGATGTACCTGCGCGAGATGGGGCAGACCCCTCTGCTGAACCGCGAGGGTGAGGTCCGGATCGCGAAGAACATCGAGCGGGGCCGGAAGGTCATGATCAAGGCGCTCTCCCGCTCCCGGTACGCGGCCCGCATGATCCTGGACATGGGCGAGGAGATCAAGGGGGATCCCGAGGCGGCCCGGCACTACCTCTCCTTCTTCGACGACGTGGACGACGAGCAGGAGCTGGTGAACCGCCTCGAAGCCCAGATCGAGATCATCGACCGGATCCGGGAGATCCAGGCCCAGGTGGAAGGCCTCTCCGAGAAGCTCGCCTCCTACAAGAACCGCAAATCCAAACGCGCCAAGGAACTCCGCTGGAGCCTGAGCCGCATCTACGTCGAGCTGACCCAGAAGATCCGCGGGCTGGAGCTCTCCACGCATTTCATCAACGACATGATGGGCTCCTTCAAGAGCTCCAACCAGGAGATCCGAGGCCTGGAGGCGACGGCCAAGCGCCTCAAGGCCCGGTTGCAGAAGGTGAGCGACAAGGCTCACCAAGAGGAGCTGGGGAAGCGCCACAACGAGGTGCAGGCACGGCTCGATGAAATTGAAGTCCAGATGGGGTCACCCCTCTGGGAGGTCAAGCACATCGCCACCCTGATCGCCAAGGGCGAGCAGGACATGGAGAACGCCAAGAACGACCTCATCCGGGCCAACCTGAGGCTGGTGGTCTCCATCGCCAAGAAGTACACCAACCGCGGGTTGCAGTTCCTGGACCTGATCCAGGAGGGCAACATCGGCCTGATGAAGGCCGTGGAGAAGTTCGAGTACCGCAGGGGCTATAAATTCTCCACCTACGCCACCTGGTGGATCCGGCAGGCCATCACGCGAGCCATCGCGGACCAGGCCAGAACCATCCGGATTCCCGTCCACATGATTGAGACCATCAACAAGCTCTTCAAGACCATGCGCACCCTCGTGCAGGAAAACGGCCGGGAACCCACACCGGAGGAGGTGGCCGAGCGCATGGGCATCACGGTTTCCAAGGTCCGAAAGATCCTGAAGATCGCGCAGGAGCCCATTTCGCTCGAAACCCCCATCGGAGAGGAGGAGGACAGCCACCTCGGCGACTTCATCGAGGACCAGGTCATCCCCTCCCCCGTCGAGCACGTCCTCACCGAGGACCGCCGTTCCCACATCTACGAGCTCCTCGACGAGCTGCCGGAGCGGGAAGCGAAGGTGATCCGGATGCGCTTCGGCCTGGGGTACGACTCGGAACACACCCTCGAGGAGGTGGGAAAGGCCTTCGCGGTCACGCGGGAGCGCATCCGACAAATCGAAGCCAAGGCCCTGCGGAAATTGCCGTCCCGCAGCCGGCACCTGAGAGCGTTTCTGGAGGGTACCCGATCCTAACCAATCAAGGAGGCGTCTGATGAAGACCACGCGTGTACTGTGCGTGGCTGCGCTGGCCATGCTCTTCTGCTTGAGCTCGTGGGCCCAGCTCAGCAAGGGATTCCGGGGAAAGGTTCTGGACCGCGACGGGAAGCCCGTGGCGGGCGTCGAGGTCAAGTTCGTGGATGAGTCCAACCTCAGCAACCACTACGAGACCAAGACCGACCAGAGCGGGAGCTTCGTCTACACGGGCCTGCCGTACACCGACAAGGGATACTCCGTGACCGTTCAACTGCCGGGCCTGCCCGCGGTCACCAAGGTGTCCATGGTCAGAATGCTGGAGGTTACCGACCTGATCTTCGACATGCGCAAGGACGTCGTGGTCCAGCAGGCCAAGGCCAACCCGGCGGCGGAGGCCAAGAATCTCTTCGATATGGGGGACTTTGAAGGGGCAGCCGCCAAGGCCGACGAGGCCATCAAGGCGGGCGGGGAGAACGTAAAGGCGGCCATGCTCATCAAGGCCACGTCCCTGGCGCGCCTGGACCGGACCGACGAGGCGATCGCCGCCTTCGAGGCCTATAACAAGGCCTATCCCGGCGAGGTCGCCGTTCTGGGGGAGATGTCCAAGCTTTACGAGAAGAAGGGCGACAAGGCCAAGGCGGATGAGTACAAGAAGCAGTTTGCGGCCAAGGGTGGAGTCATCACCGGCGCCCACTACAACAGCGGCGTGGAGGCCCTGAACAAGGGCGAGTATGAGAAGGCGGCCGGGTTCTTCCAGAAAGCCATCCAGGAAGACCCCAAGGATGCCGACTCCCATCGGGAGCTGGCGCGCTGCCTGGTGCAGATGGGCAAGTACCAGGAGACCATCGACCAGCTCAACACCTACTTGAAAATGAAGCCCGATGCCTCGGACGCCGGGGTGTGGAAACAGGCCATCACCGGCCTTCAGGCCATGATGAAGTCCCAGAACGACCAGAAGAAGTAGGCACCATTCTGGATCGTTCTGTTGCTTGTGCAGGGTAAAGGGTTCAGGGGGCGGGCCGAAGCTTTCGGGGAGGCCCGCTCCCGACCGCATCGGGCGCCGTCGCTCCCCCCTTTACATCCCTGATTTCTTTGTGTTATCATTCCCTGTGGTACCGTTGGGCCCTTAGCTCAGCGGTGAGAGCCACCGGCTCATAACCGGTCGGTCCCAGGTTCGAATCCTGGAGGGCCCACCGCGAAAGGGGAGCAGGTGTTTTCGAGGCTTCGTCTTGATTTCGTCCAATTCTTGAATTAGGGGTGCACGGGTGCACCCCTTTTTTAATTTTGGGGGTCAACTGGAGTGAATGCCATTCTTGAACAGTTGCTCAAGTTGCAAAGGCTGGACATCGCCATTCGGACCCTGGGCCACGACCTCCAACAAATTCCCAAGAAGAGCAAGATCATTGACGCGAAGGTCAGCGCCGATCGCGAGCCCTTCGACAAGGGGCTGAGCGAGAAGGAGTCGCTGGAGAAGGAGCGCGCCTCCCTGGATCAGGCCATCGCCTCCCTGGAGGAGAAGGAGCGCAAGCTCAAGCTCCGGATGCCCGAGATCCGCTCCAACGAAGAGTACAGCGCCCTCCTGAAGGAGATGGACGCCGCCAAGAAGGAGCGCGAGCGGGCGGAAGACCAGGCCCTGAAGGACGGGGAACGCCTCGACGAGCTCGCCAAGACCCTGCCCGAGCTGGACCAGAAATACAAGGAGAGCGAGGCCCGTGTGGCCGAGGAGCGCAAGGCTCTCAAATCGGAGGCGGACCGCCTCTCCGCGGAGCTGCTGACCCTCCAGAAGGAGCGCCAGACCCTCCAGGGCGCCATCAAGCCGGGCTGGTTCAACAAGTACACCCACATCGCCGCCCAGAGGAACGGGCTGGCGGTGGTGGCCGTCCGGGGTGGCACGTGCCAGGGCTGTTTCATCGGCGTCCGACCCAAGCTGATTCAGGATCTGCACTATGGTGAGGAGGTGGTCTTCTGCGAGGGGTGCCAGAGGGTCCTGTACCTCGATGATGCCGCCGCGAAGGCTTGACGCGACTATTCTTGCCTGCCTGATCCTCCTCTGGGCCTTGCCGGCGCTGGCCGGCGAGCCCGAGGACTTCCGGGTCGTACAATCGCTCGTCAAAGAAGGTGCCCTCCAGACCGCTCTCGTCCAGGGACAGCAGTACCTCCAAGCCTACCCCCAGGGGCGGCACCGGGCCGAGGTGAGCGGCTGGGTGGGCCATCTCTTGGCCGCCCAGGGGGACTGGGGAGCGGCCCTGCCGCTCCTGGACGCCGCCTTCGCCGGGCTCCCCCCCAAGGAGCGGGCGGGGCTGGCGATGGACCTCGCCCAGGCCCGACTCAACGCCGGAAGGCCGGAGGAGGCGCTCCAGGCGCTGGCCGGCTACCGGGCCGCGAATGGCGCCGACTGGGACAGCGCCCACCGCGTCGAGGCCAAGGCCTATTCGCTCTTGGGCCAGAACGAGCAGGCGGCCCAGATGCTCCAGGCCATCCCGGAGGGCCGGCGAACGGATTCCGACCGGCTCCGCCTGGCGACCCTCTCCTCCGAACTCGGACACGACGCCGAGGCGGTGAAGCTCCTCGACTCCTCTCTGGCCGGCGCCTCGAATCCTCAGGAGACGAGGCGCCTCGTCCTGGCCATGGCCTCATCCCAGTACAGGCTGAAGGCCTACGACCAGGCCCTCAAAACCCTCCAGCCGCTGGTGGAATCGAAGGATGAAGAAGCCACCCTTCTGCAGGCCTGGGTCCTCCATGCCCAGGGCGAGGATGCTCAGGCCTACGACGCGGTCCGAGGGATTCTGTCGCTGGAGGGCTGGGAAGCGGCCGCGGCCCTTATTCCCGTGGAGTCGGCGGCGGCCCGAAGAGACGCCGCTGCGGTCATCGCGGGAGCCAAGGCCTACCTCCAGCAATTTCCAAAGGGCGAGGGGGCGGCGCAGGCGCACCTCCTGTCGGCGCGGGCCCAGGAGTGGCGCCGCAACGGCCCAGCCGCCATGGACGACCTGGCGGCGGCCTACCCGGATCTGTCGGACCCCCTCCAGCAGACCAAGGTGGCCCTCGAAGCAGCGGATATCGCCTGGTCCGTCATCCGCAATCCGGACCTCGCCGAGCGCTGGCTCAAAGAGTCTGAGAAGGTCGCCCCCTCCGACGCGGCGAGAGCCGAAGCCCTTCTGGCGCGAGGGCGCTTTCAGTGGGAGCAGGGGAAGTCGAGCGACGCCGTGGGGACCCTGTCCAACCTGATCACGACCTTTCCCGCGGCGGCCGTCGTGCCCGATGCCGAACTCCTGCTGGCCCGAATTCACATGGACGAGGGCGATCCGGAGCAGGCCACGCAGGCCCTGCAATCGGTCCTCAACAGTTACCCCGGCACGCCCGCCTTCGCGCGGGCCGCCCTTCTCCTGGGCGAAACGCTCGCCGCGGAAGGAAGGGAGGATCAGCTAGGACCGGTGTTGGCCCAACTCGGACGGGTGCCGTTGGATCCCGAACAGACCGCCCGAAAGGCGAGGCTGGCTGGCCTGCTTGCCCTGCACAAGGGGCAGTGGGAGACCGCCCAGCGCGAGTTCGCCGAATCGGTGCCGACCCGCACGCAGGGAAAGAGGGCCGAAGAGGCTCTCTTTCGGATGGGGCTGGCTGACCTTGGGTCGGGACACGTGGAGGCGGCCCTCAAGGCGGCCGAGCGCCTATCCGACTCCTCCCTGGCCGATGCCCTCCGCTTTCGATCGGCCTCGGCCCTGGACGCCAGTGGAAACCACGCCAAGGCCTGGAAGCTGTGGTCCGAGCTCGCGCAAGGACCGCAGGAGCCCCTTGCCCTCTGGGAGCTGGCCGACAGCCAGATCGGTCACGGCGCCCCCACGCCCGGCCTGTCCACTCTCCAGAAGCTTGCAGGCCTCCAGGGAGCCGGCCCCCTGGCTACTCTGGCCCAGCACCGCCTGGAGATGACCCTCTTGGCGCAGCAGGGACCCGAGGCGGCGCTGATGGCCATACCGGCGTTCCGTGCGGCGGAGCCCACCGATCCGGGCCAGGCGGCGGCGCTGCTCAGGTCGGCGCGGATCAAGGCCCGCTCCAAGGACGCGGCCGGCGCCGAGAAGGCCTACGAGGAATATCTCCATCGATTTCCCGGCGGGCCGGGAGCAGAAGAGGCCGCGCTCTTCCTGGCCAGGCGCGACGCCGCTCACTCCGACTGGTCCGCCGTGAAGCGGCTCCTCTCCGGTGCCGCCTCGAACGCACAAGCCCAGTTCCTGCTGGGGCAAGCGGAGTACCGGACGCGCGACACCGCCGCCGCCCTGGCCACGCTGGAAAGCGCCCTGAGTTCTCCCGGTGGGCTTTCGGCACAGGAGATCAACCAAGCCCAGCTCCTGGCGGGCAAAGCGGCGCAGACCGAAGGCAATGCGGAAGCGGCCGCCGCCCATCTGGCCGCGTACGGAGAGGCGGAACCCGTCTCCGAGGGCAGCAAGGACGACCTCATGAACGCCGCCCTCTTCCTCCAGCACCAGGGGAAGTACGAGGAGGCTGCGAAGATCCTCCAGAGGCTGGGGGCCGTCTTCCAGGACGCCTCCATCGGCTTCCAGTACGCCTACACCCTTGAGCTCTGGGGCAAACCCGACGAGGCCCTCAGCGCCTATCTCCACGTGGCCTTCGCTTCGGCCAACCCGCAGTGGGCGCTCACGGCCCGCTACCGGGCGGCCGAGCTGATGCTCTCCCTGGGCCGGCGCCAGGACGCCATCAGCATCTACAAGCAGCTGGCGGCCCGCACCAAGGGCACCGTCCAGGGAGATTATGCCGAGCGCAGGCTGGAGGAGCTGGAGGGGCCGTCGCAGCCGAAGGCCGCCCTCCAGGGGCCACCCCCGGCCGTGGAAGGCCCCGAGACCCAGCCGCCGCCGGCCCATCCGAGCCCCAAGAAGCCCGCGAAGAAAGGGAAAGACACGCCATGAGACTCCCCCCGCCCCTCATCGAACTCATTTCCCGGAGAGCCCTCCAGTCGCTCGCCGCCAAGGGGGTCATCGCCAGCGACCATCCCGACCGCACGGCCGAAAAGGTGGCCCGCCTGATCTCGGCCGACCTGTCGGTGGAGGACGAGATCACCGAGGAAGCCCGCCTCCTCCTGGCCGAGCACCAGGAGAAGATCAGAGGGGGAGACCTGGAGTATCACCAGCTCATCGCCAGGGCCAAGGGGCAGATCTCCCAACGCCGCGGGTACGTCCTCTCCACCGGTCCGGGAAGGCTTTCCCGGGAGAAGCAGCACGACCTCGCCGGGAAGATCTTCGACCTGCTTCTGGGAGACCCGGACGTGGAGTACTTCGTCAAGGACCAGGAGCTGAGGAACCAGGTCCTGCGCGCCCTGGAAATGGAGCTCGCCAAGGACGCCGCGCGAGAGGCGCGGGCCCGCCAGAAGGTCCTCAACATCAAGCGCCGCATCCCCGAAGACTCCCCCGAGTTCCACGCCCTCTTCCAGCAGTTCTACCGAGAACTGCTCGACAAGGAGGGGTGAGAAGATTGGGGAGTTTCGATTCGGGAGCCGGGATTGGGGATTGACGATGGGGGGGCGTAGAAAAGTCGCGGCCTCTGGGGCGTCATTACCCTCGCCTCTTTCCGTTCCACGTTTCACCTCTCCGCCCCATCCGCCGTGGTATACTTCGACACTGCACGAGGGGTGAGCCATGATGAAGGACTGTTTCAGACAGGAGATCGTGGATGCGCACAAGTTCCGCGAGTGCGCCGAATGCCCCCTGTTCAACGAATGCACGGGGGTGGTGGTCCAGCGGAACGCCAGGGGCGTCTCATACGTGGCCGAGGTGGTCGGGTACCTGCTGGGCCTCTTGGGCCTGGCGATCGCCATGGCGGTGCGGCCCGTCATGCCCAACGGATTCCTCTGGCTCATCTTCGTCTGTGTGGTCTACCTGATCGCCGTCTACCGTGCGGCCAGGGAGTATCGCAACTCCAACCAGGAGCAGAGTGATTACCTCATCCGGGTCGCCGAGGCGAAGCCCGAGGGCGGCCAGCCCGCGCCGCACGCTCCCGCTCCGGCGCACCACTGACCGACTGGACCGGGGAGAGTACGAGATGAAGAGGGGGGTGGGCCGGGCTACCGACGGCTTCTCGCCATCCCCGCACTCCCCCATCCCGAGCTGACAGAAGGTTGCGCACAGAGGAAGCCATGGGACGCTTCTACATCACCACGCCGATCTACTACGTCAACGACTATCCCCACATCGGCCACGCCTATTGCACGGTCTGCGCCGACTTCTTCGCGCGCTACCACCGTTTGAAGGGGGACAAGACTTACTTTCTCACGGGCACGGACGAGCACGGCCAGAAGGTCCAGAAGTCCGCCGCCGCCGAGGGAATCACCCCCCAGGCCCTGGCGGACCGCGTCGTGGAGCGATACCACGCCCTCTGGAAGCAGCTTCGTATCAGCCACGACGACTTCATCAGGACCACGCAGGCGCGCCACGAGAAAGGAGTGCTGGCCCTCCTGGAGCGCCTCATCGCCGCGGGGGACGTCTACAAGGCCAGCTACCGGGGCCCCTACTGCGTCTCGTGCGAGGCCTTTTTTCCCGAGAACCAGATCGTGGAGGGCAAGTGCCCCGACTTCGGCCATCCGGTGACAGTGCTGGAGGAGGAGTCCTACTTTTTCCGCCTCTCCAGGTATCAGGAACCCCTGCTCAGACTCTACGCGGAGCGGCCCGACTTCGTGCTGCCGCAAAGCCGGATGAACGAGGTGCGCGCCTTCGTGGAGGGCGGCCTCAAGGATTTGTCCATCTCCCGCACCTCCATCACCTGGGGCATCCCCTACCCCGGCGACGAGAATCACGTGCTCTACGTCTGGCTCGACGCCCTCTCGAATTACGTGACGGCCCTGGGCTACGGCTCGGACGACCCCTCGAAGGTCGAGACCTTCTGGCCCGCCGATCTGCACCTCATCGGGAAGGACATCCTCCGCTTCCACGCCGTCTACTGGCCTGCCTTTCTCATGAGCGCGGGGCTCCCTCTTCCGGAACACGTCTACGGTCACGGCTGGTGGATGAAGGACGCCAACAAGATGAGCAAGTCCCTGGGCAACGTCGTGGACCCTAGGCCTTACCTCCAGGAGTTCGGCGCGGACGCGCTGCGGTATTTCCTCCTGCGCGAGAAGCCCATCGAGACCGACGGCTCCTTCTCCGACGAGGCCTTCCTCGACCGCCTCAACGCCGACCTCGCCAATGATCTGGGTAACCTCGCCTCGCGCCTGACCAACCTGCTCGAACGTCAGGCGAAAGGAGCCATCGGCGCGGGGGACGGGAGTCTGAAGGAGCACGCCGGAGCCGCCGTGGACCGTTATTGCGCGGCGGTGGAGCGCTTTTCGCCTCGCGAGGCCCTGGAGGCGATCTGGGGCCTCATCTCGGACCTGAACAAATTCCTCGTGGAGCGCGAGCCGTGGGCGAAGCCCGGCACTCCCGAGGCCCTGGCCACCCTCTCCGAGGCGGCCCGGGCGCTTCGTCTGGCGGCGCTCTGCCTGGAACCTGCCATGCCGGAGGCGGCGCCACGAATCACGGAGGCCCTCGGCTTCGAGCGCACGGATTTCGTGAACGCCCGCTGGGAGGACCGCCAGAGCGGATCCGCCAGGAAGCTCACCGGCCTGTTCCCCCGCGTGGACAAGGCGGAGTACTTCGCCCACCTGGAGAAGGGCGGAGCCGGGGAGCTGGAGAGCCGGGGAGCTGGAGAGAAGAGAGGAGAAGCTAGAGAGATGGAGGACGACAAGAAAGTCCCAGAGGGCAATGCCCAGCAGCAGCCGGCAACCGTTGCTCCGCCCGCCCCGGCCCCCACCCAACAGGCGCAGGAGCGGATCTCCATCGACGAGTTCCGCCGCGCGGAGTTGCGGGCGGGGAAGATCCTGGAGGCGGAGCGCGTCCCGAAGAGCAACAAGCTCATCCGCATGGTCGTGGACTTCGGCTCGGAGCGCCGGCAAATCGTGGGCGGCATCGGCAAGAAGTACGCCCCCGAGCAGCTCGTCGGCAGGACCTGCCCCTTCGTCTTCAACCTACAGCCTGCGAAGCTCATGGGCATCGAGAGCAACGGCATGATCATGGCCGGCAACCTGGACGGGGAGCCCATCCTCCTCCAGTTCGTCGAGGACGTGCCTCCCGGCTCCAAGATCACCTAGAGATAAGCCGTTCGGCCCGACAAGAACGCGCCGAGGGCACCGGGGCGGCCCGATTCGGCCGGGGGGCCACTCGGCGGCGTGACCTAGGGGTCGGAGGCGCCCTTCGCGGGAGAGGCCTCGGGGGAACTGCTCCGGCGACGCCGCAGGCGCACGCCGAGTGACCATCCGGGTTCGGAGTCGTGCTCCTCCGAGAGCCTACGGGCGTAGGCATCCAAGAGGGCGCTGCGGCCCAGATACCCCACCAACCTCTCGGGATCTCTGCGCTCGACCACGAGAAGTCTGCCCACGCCACGGGCCTGCATCCTCATGACGGCGGCGCTGAGAGACTCGTCGGGATAGGCGACGACGGGCCGCTTCGAGGCCGCTTCCAGGGCGGGAGTATCGCCTGAAGTGCCCCTCTGCATGGCCGCCACCAGATCGCTCCGCGTGATTATGCCTCGGAGGCGATCGCCGGCGTCCACTACCGGGAACGCCTGGTGGGTCGGGGCCTCGGGGCCGTGGCCGGCGAAGCGCTCGGCAAGCCGGGCCAGCGGCATGTCCAGTGGTACCGTCTCCGGAGCCGGGTCCATGATTTCCCTCACCGCGAGCTGCGCGAAGACGTCGGCGTCCAGATCCTGGCGGATCGTCACTCCTCGCCGGGCCAGCTTCTCCGTCATGATGCTGTTCGGCATCAAGACCAACGCCACCCCGTCGGCCACCACGCAAGCCAGCATGAGCGGGAGGATCGCGTTGTAATCCCTCGTGATTTCGAAGGCGAAGATGATCACCGTGAATGCCGCACGGGCCGCGGCCCCGAAAACTGCGGCCATGCCCACCACCGCGTAGGCGCCGGGGGAGAGGTGCGCGCCCGGGAACAGGTGGTTTACGATGGTGGCGTAGGCCCCGCCCATGGCGGCGCCGGACATGAACATGGGCGCCAGGAGCCCGCCCGAGGTGCCGGAGCCCAGCGAGACCACCAGGGCGACGGACTTCCAGAGCAGGACCATCAACAGCACGGAGAGCGCCAGGCGGTTGTTGAGGATGTCCGTGATCGTGTCGTACCCCACGCCGAGGATCCTCGGCTCGAAATAGCCGATCGTGCCCAGCGCGAGCGCGCCGATGGCCGGCCACCACATGAAGGGGATGGGGAGGCGCTCGAATTGGTCCTCCACCCAGAAGAGGGCCTTGCTCATGGCCACCGCCGCCAGGCCGCAAAGGAGGCCCAGGACGAGGTAGAAGGGCAGGCCCGAAGGGATGCCATAGTTCGCCCGATCCACCACGAAGAGCGGACCCTTTCCCATGAGCGAGAAATGGACGGCGGTCGCGAGGGTGCAGGAGATCACGAGGGGAATGAAGGAGCGGGATTTGAACTCGAAGAGAAGCAGCTCGATGGCGAGGATCACGGCCGCGATGGGCGTATTGAAGGTGGCGGCCATGCCTGCCCCCGCCCCGCAGGCCAGCAGGACCTTCCTTTCGGCGGCGGTGGTCCGGATCGTCTGTCCCACCAGGGATCCTATGGCCCCGCCCGTCTGGATGATAGGCCCCTCGGCGCCGAAGGGGCCGCCAGTGCCGATGGCGATCGCTGCGGAGAGCGGCTTGAGCACGGCGACCTTCGCCTCGATGCGGCTCCGGTTTGTCACCACCGCCTCCATCGCCTCCGGGATGCCGTGGCCCCTGATCCTGGTGCTGCCGTAGCGGGCCATGGCGCCGACCACCAATCCGCCCGCCACGGGCACCAGGACGATCCATCCCCCCAGGTGGCTGTTCTGGATTCCTGGGATCGAGAGGGCCAGACGATGAAAGAACACGAGGTTCGTGATCAGGCCGATCAGCGAATAGAGGCCATAGGCCAGGAATCCGGCGGCCAAGCCGATGAGGGAGGCGAGGAGCGAGATGAACAGCGTCCGGAATTCCGGGGGCCTTTCCTGATTGTCTGCCTCGGGGCGCGGACCGCGCATGCTCTGGATGACCTCGCAAAGAGCCTCGCCGGGGCCGGCGCGGCCCTACGTGTGAATCAATATAGATCGCAGTACGATATATTGCAAGGGCACGCCGGCGCCTGCCCGACCCGCACGGGAGGATTTCATGGGACGGACGAAGATCACACGCGCGGAGTACGAGGCCCTGGCCTCCTTCCGCTACGCCCTCAGGCAGTTTCTCCACTTCAGCGAGCAGGCCGCCAGAGAAGCCGGACTCACGCCCGCGCAGCACCAGGCGCTGCTGGCGATCCATGGGTTTCCGGGCCGAGCGCGTTCGAACGTGACCGTCGGGGACCTGGCGGAGAGGCTGAAGATCAAGCACAACAGCGCCGTGGGGCTGGTGGACAGGCTCGCCCATCAAGGGCTGCTCACCCGCGTGCCGCCGCAGGGAGACCGACGCCGCGTGGTCGTCGAGTTGACGGCGCAGGGAGTCGGGGTTCTAGAGGGACTGGCCCTCGTTCATCGCGAGGAGCTCCTCAGGGTCGGTCCCGTCCTGGCCTCTCTCTTGGTGGCATTGCGGGGCGAGGAGGCGCGGCCTTGAAGGGGCGCCAATCCCCGCCGCCGCCGTTCAGACCTCTCGCAGGAGGGGCTCTAGAAAGGTCATATCGAGGCTGAGCCGCAGGTCGGCCGCCTCCCAGAGTCCCTCCTGAACGGTGAGCTGGGGGCCGCTGCGGGGGCCGTGGACGAGGGCGAAGGTGAGGCCCTCCCGCTTGACGAGTTCGAGGGCGGGCAGGAAATCCCCGTCCCCCGAGAGCAGGATGATCGCATCCACGCTTCGTCGGGCCGCGGCGTAGACCATCTCGATGGCCAGCAGCACGTCCACCTGTTTCTGCTCCAGCACCGGCTTGCCAGTGTTCTCGTCCATTCCCCGGAAGGCGAGCCGGCCCAGCTTCACCTCGAAACGGTCCAGGCGCTGAAGGCGCTGATAGAAGCCCTCCTTGCGCCGATAGGCCTCCTGCTCCTCGGGAGTGGGGCTGCCCGAGAGGTAGGGGAGGCAGTTGAAGTAGACGCACCGCAGCAGCGTGAAGCCGAAGTGGTCGCAGATGGTATAGGCCATGCGGCCGTAATCCAGTCTCGGAGAGCCAAAACTGCGCTGCAGGAAGTCCAGGTATCCGCCGTCAATCAGCAACAAAGCTCGGTCTGGCATTCTGGATTAGTCTCCTCTCACAAAGGTTCAGTCTAACGCAGCGGAAGGCGCGGCAGGGCATGAGCCCTCGGCGGCCCGCGCGGTCCGCGAACAGCCCCGCCCTCGCCCGCAAGCAGTCGTGCCCCTTTTGACCGCTCACTGCTCCTTCTCACTTTTCACTTTTCGCTTGATCACTCTTTGCCCTCCCCTCCTCACCGGACCGTGAGCGCTCCCAGGGCGATGGAGAGCAGCTTGGCCTCCGGCGTGTCGGACCGGCTCGGGATCAACACCGGAGCCGAGGCCCCCATGATGACGTGGGCCAGGGGGTAACGAGCGAAATAGGTCGTGGATTTTGCCAGCAGGTTGGCGGAGATGATGTCCGGACAGAGCAGGATGTCCGCCTTGCCCGCCACGGGCCCTATGTGGCCCTTCTTGGCCACCGCCTCGGGCGAGATGGCGAGATCGAGGCTCAGGGGGCCCTCCACCTCGCACTCGCTGAGCTGGCCGGCGTGGGCCATCTTCGTCAGGGCCGCGGCGTCCTGGCTGGGGCCATGGCCGGGAATCACCGTCTCCACCGCCGACAGGACCGCCACGCGTGGCCTCGCGTGGCCGAGACTCTGGTAGAGCTGAACGGCGTTTTCGACGATCTGCCGCTTGGCCGTCAGGTCCGGCGTGAGGTTGATGCCGCCGTCCGTGACGCAGAGGAGCCGCGTCCCTTCCGGGGCGGGATACTCGAAGAGGAACGCGTCGGAGAGGAGCCTCCCCGTGCGCAGCCCGCTCTCCCGGTCCAGGACGGCGTGCATCAGGGTGGCCGTCTGGGTCTTGCCCTTCAGGAGGATCTGCCCCACGTGGCTCCGAACCAGCTCCACGGCCCGCCGGACTGCAGAGGCCTCGTCTACGGCATCCACGATCTCGGCGTGCTGCAGCCGGTGGGGAAGGGCGTCGATGGCGGGGCCGATCAGCCCCGGATCGCCCACGAGTATCCCGTGAGCGAGCCCCTGTGACTCGGCCTGGGCCAAAGCCTTCAGCGCGGCCGGGTCGTGCCCGCAAGCCACAACCACCCGGAAAGGGCCGCGCCGGCAGGCGCCTTCGAGCACGCCCTTGAAATTAGTGATTCGAGGCGACATGGTTCACTCCCATGCGAAAGGCCCGGATGCAGGCCTCCTGAACCTTGGCCGGGAAGCGCTCCCGGATGGCCGCCTCCCAGTCCTCTTCCTTCATCGGCAGGCTCCTGGAGAGGGCCCCCAGGAGGATCACGTTGACCATTCGCAGGTCGCCGAGCTCCCTGGCCATGGCCGGGGCGTCCACCCAAATCACGTGCGGGGCCTTCTCCTCCAGGATTCTGTCGATCCCCTTGACGTAACCGCTGTCCTTCTTGAGGTTTTGGGTGAGGGGCGGAATCTCGAGAGGGCAGACGTAGGCGATGCCATCCGGGCGGAGGTAGTCCATATACCGCAGTGCTTCCAGCTTCTCAAACGAAACGAGAAAGTGGGCTCCTCCCGCCGGGATCAGCGAGGAGGGGACCTCTTTCCCGATCCTGACGTGGGTGTCCACGTTGCCCCCGCGCTGGGCCATTCCGTGGACCTCGCTCATCTTGACGTCGAGCCCCGCGTGCAGCGCCGCCAGCGCTAGGACCCGGCTGCTCGTCAGGATTCCCTGCCCACCCACGCCGGAGAATAGAATGTTGGTGATGTCCATGCTCTCCCCCTCAGGCCCGGCCCACGCCGGGCAGAGAGATGGCTCCCTTTTCGCAAACCTGGGCGCAGACGCAGCACCCCGTGCAGAGATCCGGATCCACGTCCGGGAAGCCGTCCTTTTCGTGGATTCCCATGCACCCCACCCGGATGCAGGCCCCACAGCGGTCGCACTCCTCGATGTCGATCTGCACCGCCTCGCCCTTCTTCAGCCTGGCGCCCAGAATGCACGGGGCCACCGCCACGACCACCGAGACCTCGGGGGCGGCGAGTTCCTCCTCCAGGACCTTGCGGGTGGCCTCCAGGTCGAAGGGGTCCACCTCCCGCACCCTCTGCACGCCGAGGGCCCGGCAGACCTGCGCCACGTTGAGCTGGGGCGCGTCGTTGCCGCGGATGTCCTTGCCCGTCCCCGGGTGGGGCTGGCCTCCCGTCATGGCCGTCCACCGGTTGTCCAGGATGACGAGCGTGGCCGCGCTCCTGTTGACGATCATGTCGATGAGCCCCGGAATGCCGGAGTGGAAGAAGGTCGAATCGCCGATCACGCCGATGGTCTTCCCTTTCTCCTTGGGGCCGCCGAACTTCTCCAGCCCCTCGGCCATCCCCACGGAGGCGCCCATGCACATGCACGCATCCATGGCCGCCAGCGGTTTGAGGGCCCCGAGCGTGTAGCAGCCGATGTCCCCCATCACCCTCAGCTTCATGTCGCGAAAGAGGGTGAACATGCCGCGATGGCTGCAGCCTGGGCAGAGCGTGGGAGGCCGGGTGGGCATCGGCACTCCGCCGAGGTCCACCGTCACTTTGTGTCTGGGCGCTCCGAGCAGGGCCTTCTCCACCAGGGGCAGGTTGAGTTCGCCCGTGAAGGGGAGGAGCTCCCGTCCCACCGCAGGGATGCCGGCATTCCGGATCTCCGCCTCGATGTAGGGCTCCAGCTCCTCGATGACCACCAGCCGCTTGACCCGTGAGGCGAAGAGCCGGATGCGCTCGATGGGCAGCGGGTGAGTCATACCCAGTTTGAGGATCGAGGCCTCGGGCATGGCCTCCCGGACGTATCCGAAGCTGACGCCGGAGGTCACGATGCCGATGTCGGCAGAGCCCAGGAGGATGGGGTTCCACCGGTCGCTCGCCTCGGAGAGCTCCCTCGCTCTGACCAGCCGCTCCTCCACCTTGAACCGGCGGGCCTTCGAGTGGCTGGGCAGAAGCACGTTCTTCGGGATGTCCTTGAGATAGCCCTTGGGCGACCACGCCTCCCGCTCCTGCGAATTCACCACGCCGGTCTGGTGGCACACCCTGGTGGTCATGCGGAGAAGCACGGGCGAATCGAACCGCTCGGAGAGCGCGAAGGCCTCCCGCGCCATCCAGCGGGACTCCTCCGGGTCGCAGGGCTCCACCATGAGGACCTTGGCGGCCTTGGCGAGGAAGCGGTTGTCCTGCTCGTCCTGGCTGCTGGCCATGCCGGGGTCGTCTGCGGAGACCACCACCAGTCCCCCGTTCACTCCCATGTAGGAGGAGGAGAAGAAGGGATCGGCCGCCACGTTCAGCCCCACGTGTTTCATGGTGACGAGCGCCCTGTGGCCCGAGAGCGACACGCCCATGGCCACCTCGTACCCGACCTTCTCGTTGGGCGCCCACTGGACGGCCACCTCCTCATACTCCGCCAGGGCTTCCAGAATCTCCGTGCTGGGGGTCCCGGGGTAGCCCGACCCGAAGGCCACGCAAGCCTCCCAGGCCCCCCGGGCCACCGCCTCGTTCCCTAGCATCAGCTTCCGCATGGTGTGCCTCCCGGATAAGTCAGGGCCGTTTCCTCGCCGCTGAGCACCCGCAGGGCACCCGAGGCGAGGGCCTCCATTTCGAACTCCCCTGGGAACCGGAAAAGGGGGCCCAGGAAACGTACGCGTTTGGCCACCCACCCACAGAAGAGATCGGAGTACGCCAGCCCCCCCGTCAACACGACCCCATCAAGAGCTCCGTCCAGCGTGGTGGCCATCGCGCCGATCTCTTTGGCCACCTGGTACGCCATCGCCTCATAGACTTCTTGGGCCTTGGAATCGCCCCCGGCGATACGGCGTTCGACCTCGCGGGCGTCATCGGTTCCGAGGTGGGCCATGAGACCGCCTTCCTTGGTCGTCATCCGCTTCAGGTCGTCGGCCGTGTGCCGACCCGAAAAGCAGAGCTTCATGAGCGCCTGGGTGGGAAGGGTCCCCGCTCGGGTGGGCCCGAAGGGGCCACCCGAATTGGCGTTGTTCACGTCCAGGATCCGGCCGCCGTCCACCGGGGCGATGCTGATCCCCCCTCCCAGGTGGGCAATAACCCACCGGCTCTCCTTCATCGGCTTGCCAATCCGCTCGCTGGCCTTCCGGCCAGCCGCGTGAAGGTTGAGGGCGTGGACGAGCGACGTCCGGGGGATTTCGGGCAGCCCGGAATAGCGGGCGAGCGGAGAAAACTCGTCCACCGCGACAGGATCGACGATGAAGGCCGGGATGCCGTACCGGCCGGCCACCGCCTCGGCGATGAGGCACCCCAGGTTGGAGACGTGCTCGCCCTGGAAACCCCGGCGCGCGTCCTCGAGCATCGCTTCGTTGATTCGGATAGTCCCTGAGGGCACGGGCCGGATCAGCCCCCCCCTCCCGACCACCGCGTCAAGCGGCCGATCGCCTTTCTCCTGCAAGAACACCAGGGCCGCCTCCAGGCGTCCAGGCAACTGGTTCAGAATGCCCCCCGGTACTCGCTGGGCCGGTATGCTCCCCTCAGCCTCCGGACCGCCGCTGGTGTAAATGCCCAATTTCGTGCTTGTAGAGCCCGGATTGACGACAAAGACCCGAAATTTGTTAGACATACATCACTCCGCAGGTCGAGGGTCAAGTCTAACGGTGCCCCCGCATGGCGGCAAGCGCCGCCTCGGACCGCCCAACTCGGTGGGGTGAATGCCCCGGCCGTTCGGTCGGGGCCTCCCGCATGGAACCGAGATCGTGACCCGCATCCTGATGGCACGGTGCGCCTCGCGTCTCCCGTTTCGCGTCTGGCGTTTCCCATCTCGCGTTTTGCGTTTTGCATCTCCCGTCTCGCTTTTCTCGGCACCACTCCGGCCTTATACTGAGAGGGTTCAGCACGCACGCCCAGCGGGCCGCAACGGGGGAGCCATGGTCCACACGACCTCGGAAGACGAAGAATCGACCGCCAAGGAGGGCCCCGAGATCATTCAGGGCCGCCACACGCTCGCCGAAATCGCCGGCCTGACCTGGACCCCTCCCGCGCGTCTTCTCAGGCTCTTCGCGAACGGGAGAATCGTTGAGATGGGGGCCTCGGGGGACAACCCGTGGCTCTCTATTGACGGACCTCAAGGGCTCGATGGACTCCTCACCTGGGCCTCGGAGCGCTGTCCAGGCTTCAGGGCCGTCTCCCTGGAAATCGCACCGGGGATGACCTGGGGGCTCTGGCTGGTGCCACAGGGGGCCGCTCTCGACGTCGAGGCCGCCACGCGGACTCTGACCGTGGCGATTCAGCTATTGGATCGAACGGAGGAATGGCACCGCCTGGTACGCACCAGCGACTCCCTGTGGACGCTACTGGGACTCGGCCACACGCTGTCTGCGGCGGAAGACCCCGCCGCCATGGCGACGGCGGTTCACGAGGTCGCCACACGGATCTTCGGTCCCATCAGCTCGGCCCTGGCCCTTTTCAGCCAGGATTCGGGCCGGAGCTTCCGGCTTGCTCCGGACGCCCAGCTCGTATCGCAACCCGCGCGCCCATCGGACTGGCAGGCCCTCTTCAAGGAAAGGACCTGCGCATGGGATCGGGGATCGCCCCTGGCCACGGCCTCGGTGGGGTTGCTGGGATTCGAGCCTTCCGGCGGCCTCT
Organism: Acidobacteriota bacterium; assembly: GCA_049591295.1. Taxonomy (GTDB): domain Bacteria; phylum Acidobacteriota; class UBA4820; order UBA4820; family DSQY01; genus DTPS01. The sequence continues at coordinate 48,207 of JBAWEQ010000194.1, read as the reverse complement.
GCGAGCAGGTGGGCGACGGCGCTGCGCCTCTCGGGTACCTCCTCATCCTGCGGCCCTCTGGCCCCTTCTCGGAACGGGAGCAGGGGCTGGTATCCCGGATGACCGACTTTCTCTTCGCCGCCCTGATGAGGCGGGAGGGCCGGCGGGGGACGAGGAGCCGGGCGGTCCAGTCCGCCGATCTTTTCGTCCTCCTGGCCCAGGAGAGGGAGCGCCTGGACTACGTTCTCAGGAGCGTCCCGGTGGGCATTCTCCTGACGGACGTGGAGGGCGGCATAGAGCTGGCCAACGACACGGCGGGGCGGGCCCTCGGGCTCACCGACGTGGAGATGCGAGAGAAGAAGATCTTCGGGAGCCGGCCCGCGGGCCGAGCCCTTCTGGGGTTGATCGAGAAAGCCAGGAGCGAGGGGAAGCCCGTCTCCACCCCGTACGAGATGGAGGGGCGGTGGTTTCACGTGCAGGTGATTCCGTGGCCGGGCGGGGCTCAGTTTCTGGTGGTCACTCAGGACATCCAGGACTGGTTCCAGCTCAACCGGCTCAAAGAGGATCTCATCTCCATCATCTCCCACGAGGTGAAGAATCCCCTGACCGCCATCATCAACGCCGCCAGCCTGCTCAGCACCAAACGCCCCGGACCGCTCACAGAACCGCAGCAGCGGCTCTCCGACCTCATCGTGGAAAACAGCCAGAAGATCCGCGAGCTGCTCGACGACGTGGTCCGGCTGAGCCGGGTTCACCAGATGGGCAGCGAGCAGGAGCGGGTGGACCTTCGCGCGCTCCTGCAGAGGCTCCGCGCCAACTATCGTGATACCATACAGGGCAAGTTGCTGGTGTGGAGGGAGGAGATTCAGGAGCTGGCCGTGGTGGGCGACCCGAGAATGCTGGAGAACCTGTTCACGAATCTCCTCGGCAATGCCATCAAGTACTCGGCCATCGGGGGCTGCGTGGGGGTCAGGCTCTGGAGAGAGGGTGATTGGGTCCGGGTCCGGGTGGTGGACGACGGGCCGGGGATTCCGGCCGCCGAACGTGAGCGCCTCTTCAAGCCCTTCTTCCGGGCCAGCAACGTGCGGGGGCAGGTCTCGGGCACCGGGCTGGGGCTGGTCATCGCCAAGAACATCGCCGAGCGCCTCGGAGGACGGCTCTCGGTGGACTCGCCGCTGCCGCCCGAGGACGCGGAGTTCCTGGGCAGCCTCAAGGGAAGCGAGCATGGAAGCGTCTTCCGTGTGGATCTGCCGGCTCAAGACTAGGAGGTGGCATGAAGCGCCAGAGGATACTCATCGCCGATGACAACAGGGCCATCACGGACATCCTCAAGATGAACTTCGAACTGCTCGGCTATGAAGTGATGGTGGCCTCGGACGGCGAGGAGGCCGAGCGAAAGTTCAAGGCCTTCCCGCCCGATCTGATGCTCCTGGACGTCATGATGCCCAAGAAGAACGGTTACAAGGTCTGCCGGGATCTCAAGAAGGACCCCCAACTCGTGCGGATCCCCATCGTTCTGCTCACCGCCAAGAACCTCAAGGAGGACGTCTACTGGGGATACGACTGCGGTGCGGACGCCTACGTGACCAAGCCCTACGACCCGAGGCAGCTCGAGCTGCTCGTCGGGCAGCTCATCCAGGAGGCCGTCACGGGCCGCCGGTCCACGTCGTGGACCGGCCTTCCCGACGCCAGCCGCGTGGAGGCAGAATACCGGGCCAGGCTGGAGGCGGGCGCCTCCGCCCAGCTCCTGCGCGCCAGTTTCCCGCTCGAACCCGCCGAGGCATTCAGGCGTAAGTACGGCGTTCCCCGGTTCAAGGACCTTCTGCACCGCACGGCCTGGATGCTCTATGAACTCGTGCGCGACGTCACCTCGGCGGGAGTGCTCGGGCAGGACAGCGACGACCGCTTCTTCGTGACCCTCCACCCCGAGGAGGCCGATCCGCTGAAGGCGAAGGCCCAGCAGAAGCTCCACGAGATGATTCTCTCCTGCTACGACAAGGAGGACCAGCAGCGGGGGCGCCTCGTGGAACCCGGCATGGGCCCGGACAAAGGCAAGGAGACCCCGCTCATCGACCTCCAGTGGGAGACACTCGAACTGCCCGCGCAGTAGGATCGCGGCACTGCTCCTTCAATCCATCCCCTCGCGGCTCTCTTCTTCAGCCCGCAAGGCGCGCCGGAGACTTTCCTCCGCCTCCCGGCCGGCCGCCTCCCGGCCGATGCCCCAGTATCCGCGGAAGGTACCGGAGGCATCACGAATGGGGATGGCGCTGGTTACCAACACCATCCAGGCGCCGTCCTTTTTCACATAGACGGCCAACGCCGCGCGCAGCGGTTTTTTGCCCCCTGCCTCCTCGCCCAACTGACTTCTGACCTGCCTGGCCTCAGCCGGCGGCATCAGATCGCAGAGGGACCTGCCGAGGATCTCCTCAGGACGGTAGCCCAGCAGCCTGGACACCCAGGCATTGCTGTGGGTGAAGCGCAGATCGGCGCCTACCTCCCACACCCAATCGCTGCTGTGGCCTCCCAGGACACGGAAGGCCTCCTCGCTGGCCCTCAGCGATTCTTTGCTGCGGCGAAGCCCGTCGAGCCCGGTCAGGAGCTCGTCTCTGGTTCGCTGGAGCTCGCGGTTGGTGGCTGCCAGCTCCTCGATGGTGGCGGTTGCCTCCCCATACAGGGAGGCGTTGACCACCGCCATGGCCGCCTGTCGGGCGAAGATTTCGAGGAGCTCCACGGCGTCCTGCGTGAACGCGCCCGCCTCACCGCCGTAGACGGTCAGGGCGCCGCGCACCGTGTCCTCGTACAGGAGGGGCAAGGCGCAGATGGACAGGAAGCCCCGCCGTTCCATCGCCTCTTTCCAGGGGGCCACAGCCGGGTCGTCCCGCTGTACGATGACCGGGAGCCGGCTCTTGATGGCTCTTCCCGTGGGCCCCTGCGCGTGAGCGGACTCGTCCCACCGTACGTGAACCGTCGAGGTGTAGCCCTCGTCCATGCCGGCCGACGCCAGCACCTCGAGTTCCACGCTCTCCGGCACCACCAGGCCGATCCACGCCATACGCGCCTCCACGCCCAGCAGGGCGGCCTCGCAGATGCTCCTGGCGGCCCCGCGCAGATCGAGGAAGCCGCCCATGGCCTGAGCCGAGGAGACGAGCGACAGCAGTTGGCGGTGGCGGCGGCGCTCCGCCGTTTCCGCTCCCCTCCGGTCCGTCACATCCCTCGCCACGCCGAAGAATCCGAAGATTTGGCCGTCTCCATCCAGCCTCGGAACGACCAGGTCCTCCACCCAGTGGTATTGTCCCGTGGTGCGGTGGAGAAATCGGTATTCGATGGTCGCTGGACCGGGCGATGTCAGAAGCCTTTGCAGCGTCCGGCGAACCAAGTTTCGGTCTTCCGGGTGAACCGCTTCGATCCAATCGTGCCCCGCTCTTTTAAAGTAGTCCGGTGGGTAGCCGAGGATGCGCTCCAGCTGGCGGCTGGCGAACAGGGGCTTCAATGCGGGCGGATCTCCCTCCAGGGCGTTGTAGTAAATGATCTCGTGGACGTTGTCGACGATCAGCCGGAGCCGGGTCTCGCTCTCGCGCAGCGCCGCCTCCGCCCGCTTGCGTTCGGTCACGTCCTCCAAAAAGGCAAGGAAGGCGGGGCCGCTCTGGAGATCCACGTGGGCCAACCGCACGTGCATGGGGAACAGAGATCCGTCCTTCCTCCGGCCCACCGTGTCAAAGTCCTGCTCGCCCGCGTCCTTCGCTCGCCCTTCCCGGAACTGGGCCTCGACCCCCTGGCGCTCTCCGGGCGCGATCAGGGCCTGGACGAATCCGCTGCTGAGGTCGCCGAGGGACTCGCAGCCGAAGAGCTTCTGCACGCCCTGGTTGGCGTACACCACGGTACCCTGGCGCACGAGGCAGATGCCCAGCGGGGACTTCTCGATGAGGTCCCGGTAGCGGCGCTCCGAGTCCCTGAGAAACTTCAGCCTGAGTTTACGCCGCAACGCCCAGAGGACGATCAGGGCGATCAGGGTCACCATGGCCACGGCGGCGAAGATCCAGCCGGCAATCCGTCCGACGTCGGGTGCCGTCACCTGTGGGAGCCACTTCCTGCGGATGTGGCTCAGCGTGCCTCCCTTCTTGAGCTGGGCCATGACGCGGTCGAAATCGGCCCGTTCCGCCTCCCGGCCCGGACCGAAGGCTATGGACAGCCGCTCCCGCGACAGAAAGAGCGGACCCCAGGAGCCCTTGGCGATGGTGAGTTCCCCCGCATACTGCCGGCTGATGAGGAAGAGGCTGTTGAGGTAGTCGTTGAACACGGCGTCCACCGTCCCGGCCCGAAGAGCGGCGAAGCTCTCTTCCGTGCTGCCGAACGGAACCACGGTGATCGAAGGGTCGCCGGCCGCCTGCATCCTCAGGGCAGCTCGCTGCCCCGTGGCCCCCTCCTTCACTCCCACCCTCCAGCCTGCCAGTTGGTGCAAGGAGGCCAGCTCTCGGGTCGCCCGCGTCACCACGACAAGCCCCGTGTCGACATAGTCGTCGGTGAACAGAAGACGGACCTCCCGGCCGGGAGTCCGGTAAATCGCTCCCAGGCCCACATCCGCCTCGCCCTTCTCCAGGCGGTCCAGCATCTGGGCGAAAGGAAGCTGCTCCACCTGGTAGGTCCACCCGTTGGCCGCGCACACCAGATCGAGCAGATCCACCTCCAGCCCCTTGAGATGTCCGTCCTCGGCGATTACGTACGGTTCATAGGGAGAAGCCACCACCTTCAGGCGTGCCCCGGGGCCGGTCTGACCGGCCACCCGCGCGGCGCTTGCCCGCGGCAGCCCCAGGACCGGCCCGCAGAGGAGGAAGACCAGCATCACTCTCAAGAAGCTCGACCATTCTCGTCGGTGCACGGTTCTTACTCCCCTTTCGACCGATCAGCAGACCCGGTTCTTTCCCTGTCTCTTGGCGGCGTAGAGGGCGGCATCCGCCTTCTCTAAAATGACATGGTGGTCCTTCCCGTCATCCGGAAATGACGCCACACCCACGGAGAGGGTCACCTGCACCGGCGCGGACAGTCCTGCGACGGGCAGGGGCAGCGACTCGACCCGCGAGCGGATTCGATCGGCGACGGCCCTGGCCTGCTCCGCTGTGCGGTGAGGCAGGAAGATCGCGAACTCCTCCCCTCCGTACCGGGCCGCCACGTCCTCCGACCGGATGCTGGAGCTGAGCAGGCCGGCCACGCTCCCCAGAACGGCATCTCCCGTCAGGTGCCCGAAGGTGTCATTGATCTGCTTGAAATCGTCCAGATCCAGCATCAGCACGCTGTAGGGGATCCCGGCGGCCGCGTACTCCTTGGATCTGACGGCGAAGGTCTCCTGGAAATAGCCGTGATTGTAGAGGCCGGTCAGGGAGTCCATGACGGCCTGGCGCTTGATCTGCGCGTGGATTTGCGCGCTCTCCAGGGCGTACACGGTCTGATTGGCCAGGATCTCCAATGCCCTGAGGGTCTCGCCCGACGGGACCTTGCCGTCCTGCGGCTCGTCCACTGAAATGATGCCCAACAACCGATTGTCCTGGTCTCTCAGGGGCACCAGCAGCAGGTCCTCCGGATGCCAGTCATCCGGCTGGGTGGACTCCCTGACGCCACTCGGGAGTATATCGTAGGGACTGAGCTTTCCCTCGGTGTGGCTCACGAAGTAGCAGGCGCTGAGACGGTATCGCTCCGAGAGATATTCCATGATGTCCGCCGCCGGCGGGGTCACCGACCGAATCTCCTCCCACAGGTCGTCCAGGCCGGCCTGCGCGATCCGCTCGAAGAAACGCCGGTCCTCGTGGTAGAGGCTGATCAGAACGCTCCGGAACCCGAGGCTCTCTCGGATCCCCTTCGCCACGCTGTCCAAGATGCCCTGGACGTCCAGATGCACCCTGAGGAGGTTCGAAATCTGGAGTATCCGCGTCAGGAACTCGGTCTGCCGGACGAGCTTCCGATTGGTCCTCATGAGCTGAGTCTTCAGGAGTTGGTCTTGTGCCCCCTGCGCCACCTGGTGCAACGAGAGGCTCAGGAACTGGGCCTCGTCCTCCCTGAAGGGATCGGCTTGCGCTCCGCGCTCCGCCGCCAACAGCCCGAGCGCCAGCTCACCGGTGAGGACTGGAACCAGGAGCTGCGAGGAAGCATCGGGCACCAGGAGCGGCTGGAGGTTTGGCCGGTCCACCCGCCTGGGCTCCCGGAGTACCGGATCCTCCAGGTAGCCCATAAGCCCGCTCCTCAGGTCCGGTCCGATGGGGATCTCCTCCAGGGAATGCATTGTGGGGCCCTCCGGCTGCGCCGGAGGGAGCACCAGGATGACCGCCCGCTTCCAGGGAACGAACTCCCGCAACCCGCCCAGCAGCTTCTTCAGAAACCCTTCGTCGGCCAGGGTTCCCGTGGCGCCCGTGGTCAGCTGCTGCAGGAACTCCTGCCGGCGAGCCGCCCCGACGAGGGCCTCGTGCTTCTCCTCGAGGCCGGCGTTCAGGCGGAGACTCCAGATGACCAGCAGCAGCGTGAGGCTGCTCAGAAGCAGGTGGAGCGGCCGAAATTCCATGGCGGCGCCGAGCACCAACCCCACGAAGGGGGACGACACCAGCACCCACGTCTGGTTTTGAAGAAAGCTCTTACAGACCATCTCCAGGTTCGTGCTCGCTCCCGTGAGAGCCCTGCCCAGCAGATAGACCGCCCAATTGAAGGTGTTGGCGGCCGCCATGGCCAGGAGCAGGATGCCCAACCAGGCCCAGCCCTCCGGGGCTACCAGCGGCACCAGGGCCGTATAGAGCCAGCAGCCCAGGGTCAGGCTGGCGGCGGCCATCACGACCCCCCAGGCGTGGACGAGGCGGAGGCCGCGGGGGCCGTGCCGGTATACCCGGCTGGCCAGGAGACCGATGCCGCCGAGAATTCCCGCGACCGCCGGATTTTGGAGGATCACCACGGCAGGAAAAGCGATGACGTGATCGACGTTCATGCTTCCCAGGCCGGGGATTCGGACGTCGAATTGATAAGCCACGAAGAAGAATGCCAGGATGAACGGAACGGCCCAGGGATTGCGCACCAGAAGTCCGAAATGCCACAGCAGCAGCGACAGTCCTCCTGAGAACAGCAGGAGGAGCGCAAGATAAGCCCTTGAGGCGCGCTGCATGTCCCACCCTCCGCCCTCGACGGCGAACCGGCCTACGAGTAGATGTCTCCAAGGATAGACCGACGGGAGGGAGGCTGCCAAGGGGGAGGGGGCGGAGAGGGTTGGGAGCCGGGGCGTGGGATGCGGGATTCGGGCCTGGGATGCTGGGAGACCGGCCCCATCCCTCATCCGCCACTCATCAAACAAGCCGCCATTGTTCTTCCGGGCCCATTCTTTTACCCAAATCCCGCGATTGGACATGGGGGTAGCACCGACAAGCAGAGGGAACGTGGCTTTTGTGCAAGACGGTCTTCACCTGCCAAGGGACTTGGATCGCCTCCGACCCCGGACTGGATCCGGGGGAGAAAGCCCCAAGGGTGGGGTGGGGCCCCGACGGGCATTGCCCGTGGGGAGGGGAGGGACGGGCCCTCCTCGTTCAGGAGATGAGGCCTTTCCGCCGCAAGGCGCGGCCTCCGTCGAAGGCAATACCATTTCAATCGCGGAATCGGCGTTATATAGTGGCCTCAGTCCAAGGGGCGCAGTCGCGGCTCTCGTTGGCTCGTAGACGCGAGGTCCGGCGTGACGCGTGCCCCAATCGCGAGAGCGGAAATGGGCAGCCCAGGCTCCCGGGAGCGAAGGCTTGCCGACCGCCCAAGGTGAGGGAATGGACGACGACGCCAGGAGGGCGCCCTGGTCAGCGCGATGGGGCCTTCCTCTGAGAGTCAGCACCGCCTACCTCCTCTTCGCGCTGGCGTGGTTCCTCTTCTCGGACAAGCTGCTGTCCCTGATCGTCCGGGACCCTCATCGGCTTTCCGTGCTGCAGTCCGGCAAGGGCCCCGTTTTCGTCGTCGTCACCGCCCTTCTGCTCTTCGTTCTGATTGCCCGGCACATGGCGAGACTGGAGCGCTCCGCGGGGGTCATCCTCGAGAGCGAAAGGCGCTACCGTAGCCTCGTCGAACTCTCTCCCTGCGGCCTCGTGCTCCACGATGGGGAGCATGTTCTCTTCGCCAACGGGGCCGCCGCCCGAATCCTCGGCCTGGAATCAGCGGATCCGCTGGCGGGCAGGCCCGTCCTCGACTTTGTCCACCCGGATTCCCGCGACACGGTCCGCGAGCACATCAGGACTCTCCGGGAAGGTGGGCGCGGTCTCCCCGTCCTGACTGCGCGGTTCCAGCGCGCGGACGGGACGCCGGTGGAGGTGGAGATGTCGGCGGCCGCCTTGCCTTACCGGGGCAGACGGGCCGTGCAGGTTGTGATTCGGGACGTCACTCAGCGGCGGCTCGCCGAGGAGGGCCTTCGCGAAACCGAGCAGCGATTTCGGGCCTTGGCCCAATCCACCCGCATGGGCATTCTCATCTTCCAAGAGCAGGGGTTCGTTTACGCCAATCCAGCCGCCGAGGCCATCGGCGGGTACACCCTGGAAGAGCTCTCTCAGCGGCCCTTCTGGGACAGCATCCATCCCGATCACCGCCAGATGGTCCATGACTTGGGCATCGCCTGCCTGAAGAGCAACGCCGCACCCGCCCAATTTGAGATGCAGATCCTGACCCGCGAGGGGGAGACCCGCTGGGTGGACTGCACGCTCGGACGCACCCTGCTCGGCGGCAGGCCGGCGGGCGTCGTCACCATCCTCGACATCACCGAGAGAAAGCGCTCGGAGAGGCTGCGGGGGGCCGTCCGCCGGATCGCGCTGGCCGCCAGCGGGACGCAGGGCCTGGAGGAGTTCTTCCGCACCTTCCACGCCGCGGTGGAGCGCCTCATGCCGGCCGACAACTTTCACGTGGCCCTCTTCGAGGACTCCACGGCTCAGGTGTCCTTTCCCTACTTCGCGGATCAACAGGAGAGCCGGCCCGAACCCCACGCCCTCTGCCGCACGCTGACCGATCACGCCTTGCGGCGCGGCGAACCCCTCCTGCTCGGTGCGCGGCAGATCGAGGAGCTGGCCGAGCGGGACGAGGTAGAGCCACCGCGTTTCCCCGTGAGCTCCTGGATAGGCGTTCCTCTCAGGATCGAAAACAGGACCATCGGCCTGCTGGAGCTCCAATCCTACAAGGAGGGCGTCCGTTTCGGTGAGCGCGAGAAGGATGCCCTCGTCTTCCTTTCGGGGCAGGTGGCGATGGTCGTGGAGCGCAAACGAGCCGAGGAGGCGCTGCGGGAGAGCGAGGAGCGCTTCCGGACGCTCGCGGAGAATGCCGCGGCAGGGATTCTCATCTACCAGGGTGAACGCTGGCGCTACGCCAACCCCGCCGCCCTGACCATCACGGGCTACACCCACGAGGAATTGCTGAGGCTCAGGTTCTGGGACGTGGTTCACCCCGATTTCCGCGAGTTGGTGAAATCCAGGGGATTGGCGCGACAGCGGGGCGAAAAGGTCCCTTCACACTATGAATTCAAGATCGTAACGAAGGGCGGGCAATCGCGCTGGGTCGATTTCACCGGCGGAATGATCGTCTACCAAGGCAAGCCGGCCGGCGTGATCATGGCCTTCGACGTGACGGACCGGAAGGAGGCGGAGGAGGCCTTTCTCCTCCAGCAAACCTACTTCCGCCAGCTCTTCGAAAACTCCCCGGAAGGCATCGTGATGCTCGACAACGAAGACCGCGTCTTGGCCGTCAACCGGGGCTTCGAGCAGATTTTTCAGTTCGGGAAGGTGGAGCTGGCGGGGTCACGCCTGAACGATCACATCGTGCCTGAGGAGGACCGCGAGAAGGCCACTCTCATCTCGCAGACGGTTCTCGGGGGAGAGGTGGTCCGCACCGAAGCGATACGGCGGAGGAAGGACGGACGGCTCGTCCCGGTCTCGATCTTGGGGTTCCCCATCCTCCTTCAAGGAGATCAGATCGGCGTATACGGCATTTATCAGGACATCACCGCCCGGAGGGAATCCGACGAGAGGCTGGACAAGCTGGCCCATTTCGATCCCCTGACCGACCTTCCCAACCGCTACCGGATGCGCGAAATCCTGAGGGAGGCCCTCGCCTCCGGCAAGAAAGCCGGGCAGAGGTTGGCCGTTCTCTTCCTGGACCTGGATCGGTTCAAGGAGATCAACGACACCGTGGGGCACGACGTGGCCGATCAAGTTCTCCAGTCCGCGGCGCACCGGCTGCGGTCCCGCGTGCGCCACAAGGACACCGTCGCTCGAATGGGAAGCGACGAGTTCCTCATCATGCTGCCCGAACTGCGGGACGCCAGAGAGGTCGAGGAGACGCTTCTCCAGATCCGGAGGGCCTTTTCGCGCCCCATCCACGTGGGTTCCCAGGAGTTTCACCTGGCGCTGAGCGCGGGAGCCGCGCTTTTCCCTGAAGACGGTGACGATTTGGACACGCTGCTCAAGAACGCGGACATCGCCCTGGAGCGGGCCAAGGCGGAGGGCGGCGACGGATTCCAGTTCTTCACCGCGGAGATGAGCACCTTGGCGAGCGAGCGGTTCCTGATGAAGGGCCGCCTCCGCAAGGCCCTCGAACGGCAGGAATTCACGCTCTACTACCAGCCCATCGTGGAGGGCCGCGGCGGGCGCGTCCTGGCCACGGAGGCCCTCCTCCGCTGGAAAAGCCCCGGGGAGGGTCTCATCGGTCCGGGCCGTTTCATCGGGGTGGCCGAGGAGACGGGGCTCATCGTGCCCATCAACGAGTGGGCCCTGGAGCAGGCCTGCTTCCAGAACGTCGCCTGGGAGCGCCAGGGTCTGCCGGCCCTGCCCACTTCTGTGAACATCTCCGCCAGGCTCTTCCATCAGAGGGACTTAGTGGCGGCGGTCCAGCGGGTCCTCCGAGATACCGGGCTTCCCGCTTCCCGCCTCATTCTCGAAATCACCGAGACCACCGCCATGGGCGACGTGGAGAGCAGCGTCCCCGTCCTGCGCCGCCTCTCGGACCTGGGAATCCGCATCGCCATCGATGATTTCGGGATGGGGTATTCGTCCCTGCTGTACCTGAAGCGCTTTCCCGTCCACTTCCTCAAAATCGCCCAGCCCTTCATCCAGGACCTGGTGGGGAGCCAGGACGATGCCGCCTTGGTCCAGGCCATCATCACCATGGCCCACGGTCTGGGTATGCAGGTGATAGCTGAGGGAGTAGAGACGCCGGAGCAGCTCTTCCTGCTGCAATCCTTCGGCTGCGACTCCCTGCAGGGGTTCCTATTCAGCCGCCCGCAACCCACCGACGCGCTCTTGGGCATCCTGGGTGGACACCAACCCCTGCCCTTTCCCTCCCCTCCCGCGTTTCTTCCCTGATTGAGCATCCAGGGCGCCGCCTCGCGGCCATACCCGGGCCCGAACGGAAATCGCGTCGCCACGCCATGAACCAATTCGTAACACCGGCGGCCGCGCCCGCTGGCCGGTAAGCCTGGGGCGAGCGACATCCTCTGCTTGTGGCAAATACCCCAAAACTCCCAAATTTCCCAGAATCCGTTCCGCGCGCTGGGTGCGGAGCCCTATATTAGAGGTCGTGGAGACGAGCGGCCCCACCGAGATGCGCGGTGCAGCCTTACTGGACACGGCGGCCCTGGCCCGGCCTCACGGCGGAACCAGCGGCCGCTTTCTGACGGGGGGAGAGCAGTCATGACGGCGGCAGTCTACGGAGTTCTCTACCTGTGTGCGGCTGTCTTTGCGATAGCCTGCATAGCCCGGGCCGTGATGTACGCCAAGGCCCCCATCCATTTGCGCTGGGAACTCTACCCGGTGCCCCACGAAGAGGCCGCGCGTGTCCAGCACGGTGGCTCCTACTTCGAACAGCTGGACTGGTGGAAGCACTCCTCCAGCTTCAACCTGGCCGGGGAACTCTCCTTCATGGTACCCGAGATGCTCTTCCTGAAGGCGCTCCACGAGTTCAACCGGAAGCTGTGGTACCGCTCCTTCCTCTTTCACTTCGGCCTCTACCTGCTCATCGGGACCGTGGGGCTGGTGGTACTCGCGGCCGTGCTGACGCTGGCCGCACCGGCCGCCATGGCTGGCGGCCTGGGGCTGGCCCTGCACTGGATGTACATGATCGCCGGAGTGGTGGGCGGAGTCCTGGCGGTCGTCGGCGCGGTGGCCCTTCTCGTACGCCGGCTCACCGATCCCGATCTCGTGAACTTCACGACGCCGGGCGATCTTTTCAACCTCTGCTTCTTCCTGGTGGCCTTCGCCTTCATGGCTGCCGGCTATCTGCTGCGCGGCCCCGACGCCCCCGGGGTGGTCCACCTCACCGCCGCCTGGCTGACCTTCGACACCAGCGCGGCGCTTCCGGGCCTGTGGTCCGCCGGCATCATCCTCTGCGCCCTGCTCGCCGCCTACATCCCGCTCACGCACATGTCGCACTTCATCGCCAAGTACTTCACCTACCACTCCGTCCGATGGGACGATGCCGCCACGGCCAACCACCCCAAGATCGCGGCCAAGCTCGCGGAGTACTTGACCTACCGGCCGACCTGGTCGGCCCCTCACGTGACGGCCGACGGCAAGCGGAGCTGGGCCGACGTCGTCACTACCAATCCGTGGGAAGGGGGGAAGAAATGAAGGCGAAGATCAGGCTATCGGAGATGTCCCGGCGGGACAGGGTTCCCCTGACCCACGTCGAGAAAGAGGAGCTGATGGCCCTGCCGGCCCCCCTTCAGGACCCGGCCAGCACCCCGGACTGGAAGCCTCTCACCGATAAAACCAAGGGCGCCGTGGAGTGCGGCCTGGATGACACCTGCGCCCTCAACATCCCGCAGCCGAAAACGAAGGAGGAAGAGGACGAGCTGGTCAAGAAGTTCCTCTCCGGCCTCGACAAGCTCTTCACCCGCGAGAACAACTGGACCTTCCTCCAGCCCCTGGTCCTCACCATGGAGCACTGCGCCAAGTGCCAGACCTGCTCCGCCGCGTGCCACATCTACGAAGCGAGCGGACAGAACGAGGTCTACCGCCCCACCTACCGCTCGGAGATCCTCCGCCGGCTCTATTTCAAGCACGTCAAGCACGGCGGGCTGCTCTCCGCCTGGCAGCACGGGGACGTCACCGTCAACTGGCCGCTAGTGGCGCGTCTGGCGGAGCTCTCCTATCGCTGCAACCTCTGCAGGCGCTGCGCGCAGACCTGCCCCATCGGGGCGGACAACGGGCTCGTGGGGCACGAGTTGCGCAAGCTCTTCAGCATGGAGATGGGGATCAGCGCCAAGGAGTGCCACGACAACGGTTCGGTGCTCCAGCTCAAGGTGGGCTCCTCCACGGGCATGAGCTCGCTGGTGGTCAAGGATAATATCGAATTCATCGACGAGGACATGACGGAGAAGACGGGCGTCAAGGTGGAAACGCCGTGGGACGTTGAGGGCGCCGAGGTCCTGCTGATCCACAATGCTGGCGAGATCATGGCCTGGCCCGAGAACCCGGGGGCCTTCGCGGTCATCCTGAACGCCGCCGGCATCACCTGGACCCTCTCCTCCGAGCTGGCGGGGTACGATTCCATCAACTACGGCCTCTGGTACGACGACGCCCAGTTCGCCCGGGTGGCCATCAAGCACGCCGAGGCCGCCAAGAAGCTGGGCGTCAAGAAGATCGTCCTGGGCGAGTGCGGCCACGCGCACAAGGCGCTCTCCGTCATCGCGGACCGCGTCCTGACCGGCGAACTGAACATCCCCCGCGAGTCCTCCATGACCCTCCTGCGCGACATCGTGATGAACGACCGCATCAAGCTCGATCCCAGCCGCAACGATTTCCCGGTGACCCTGCACGACCCGTGCAATCTGGTGAGGCTCATGGGAGTCGTGGAGCCCCAGCGGGAGGTCATCCGCAAGATCTGCCCCCAGTTCCGCGAGATGTGGCCGCACGGGGTGGACAATTACTGCTGTGGCGGAGGCTCCGGGTTTGCCATCATGAGCGGAAACAACTTCCAGGACTGGCGGTTCCAGGTGGCCGGCCGGAAGAAGTTGCAGCAGGTCCTGAATGCCTTCTCCGATTGCCTGGACCCCTCCATCCCCAAGTACCTCTGCGCCCCGTGCAGCAACTGCAAAGGCCAGTTCCGCGACATGCTTGCCTACTATGACCTGTGGGAGAAGAACAAGATCCTCTACGGGGGCCTCGTGGAGCTCATCGTCAACGCCATGGTGGACGTGAAACCGGGCTTCATCGAATGGGAGTGGCACTAGGGATGGTGAGGAGTTAGGGATGAGGAGCGAAGGGGTAGAGGCGTGGAATACCGAGTGAGGCCCGGAGCGGGGGCAAGAGGGTGAAATCCCTGCGCCAGCATGGCTCATCGAATCCTCTCCGGCTCCTCACTCCTGGCCTCCCACTCCTCACTGGTCTTTGAAGGGGGTTCCCATGGGAAAGAAAATCCTGGTGGTGGATGACGAGCCGGACGTGGTCACCTACCTGGCGTCGGTGCTGAGGGACAACGGCTATGAGGCGCTCGAAGCCTTCAACGGCGAAGAGGCCATGGAGAAGGTGCTGAAGGACCACCCCGACCTAGTCACGCTGGACATCACCATGCCAGAAATGACGGGGGTCAAGGCCTATCGAAAAATGAAAGAGGACCCGGCCCTCTCCAAGATCCCGGTGGTGATCGTGACCGGGGTCTCCCACGAATTCAAGCAGTTCATCTCCACCCGCTCGCAGGTGCCCGCTCCAGAAGGGTACCTCGAGAAACCGGTGAAGCCGGAAGACCTGCTCGCCGAAGTGCGGCGCCTCTTGGGCTAAACCGCCCCAGACCGCGGTGAATCCACGGTCGCCGGCCTGGAGACCGTCTCTGCCAGGAGACGATCGGGAAGAGCGGCAGGCGACGGCATCGAAGGGACGCCGGTAATGCGTTAGCGCCGCTGCATTCGCGGGGGCATGGGGCGGGTTGCGGGCCCCCACTCATTTGCGCGGGGGTGTTTCTTTGCTCGTGGATAGCTCCCCAGCTTCTGATGCTTCTCCCTGGGCCATCCAACCGCAGCGTGCATTCCGAACCCAGTCCTCGCCCGGCAGATAGGGGCGGATGTCCAACAGCGGTGTCCCGTCTCGGACGTGGGCTCCGTGAACCCTGAGGAATCTGCCCTCTCTGCCCACGAGTTCCACCAAGAACAGGCCAATTGGATTCGGCCTTCTGGGAGACCGGGTGGCGAAGAGGCCATGGATGGAGCGCCCCTCCCTCGGGAGGAGATCGGGCTGGTAGTCCCCTGACTCGGCGTGCAGCGTCAGGAGCCAAAGGTGGCTAAATCCATCGATGTCCTTCAGCGCCGCCTCGAATTCCGGGAAGACCTCCAGGGTGGCCCGTCCGACGCGCTCGAAGTGCTTGAGGGTCGTGAGCGGGGCCGAAAAGGGCGTCCGGACCACACCTACGGGCACTAGGCGCCAGGAGAGGACCGGCCCGGGGGCCGTCGCTGGAACGCTTGCCGCACTCCCGTGTTCCTCCCGCCGCCCGGCCCCGACCGTGTTCCCCCTTCTTTCGCTATCGCTTCGCTCCATGGCCGCCCCTTGTGGTGCGGGCCGGCGTCGGCCGGGTGCGGGGCATTTCCGCCCCCACGCCCGGCCAACATCCCGGGACCGCTATTCCTCTTCCATGAGCTCCCACCCGAAGACCATGGCCTTCAGGTTCGTCAGCGGGGTGAATCCCGTCGTGGTGAGATAGACGTGGCCGATGAGGAAGGCCAGAAGAAAGAACCCACCCAGGACGTGCACGTCGGCCGCGGCCCGCAAAGTCCATGGAGGCCAGCCGTGGGCATTGAGGTTCGGGTAGAAGAAGTAGACCAAACCGCTGGTCACCTGGACGGGGATGATGAGCAGCTTGAACCCCAAGTAAGCCAGCCGCTGGAGGGGATTGAGCTTGGCCGTCCGGCTTTTCTTGACCGGGTGCGGGGCTCCCTTGAAGATCCCGGTCAGGTAGAAACCAGCCATCTCCTTGAGGAACTTCCGGGTGGGAATGTACTGCTTCCACTCACCGGTTGTGAAGTGCCAGAAGACCGCGAAAACGATGAGCACGATCAGAGCGAGCGCGAAAGCGTTGTGAAAGTCCACCGCGCGGGCGTAGCCGAGGAGGTGGTAGCTCCCGTGCACGTCGAACCCCGTGAACAGGAGCCCCAGGATGAGCAGCATCTGGGCCCAGTGCCAGAACCTTTCGAACCGTTGGTACAGGAGTACGCGGGTCATTTCGAACCCCTCTTTTTCCTAGTCTTGAAGAAGATCCTGCCTGAGCCATGCGCCACGACGGCCACACAGGAGATGAGGACGGCCGCCCAGCCCAGGAAGTCGATGCCGCGTGAGCGGTCCCGCCCGGGCAGGTAGAACCCCTTCACGCCCGACAACCTGCTCTTCTCGGAGTGGCAGTCCACGCAGGTCAGGGCATCCTTGGCCGGGGCCACCATGTGGGTGATGGGCCAGATCATGTTCGTGCGCACGAATCCGTAGTGGCCGCTGTAGGGCAGACCGGCGATCTCCATGCCGGTCTTGATGGCCGTGGCCCAGTCGTGGTCCACCCAGAACGCGCCCGAGCCCTTGTCGCCATAGAGGTGCGGGACGACCAGCTTGTCGAACTGTGTATCGTAGGGCTGGTTGCCCTCGTGCACCTTGAAGGGCCAGATCTTGGCGTTCGGATCGTCGTAGGAGCCCAGGGGCTTGTTCAGCCAGACGGGGCGCTGTGCGGGCAGTTTATCGGTGGCCAGCATGAAGCTCATGCGGCCGTCGAACCACTCGTAGGTGGGAAGCACGTTCTTTTTCCAGACCATGGATCCGTGGATGGTGGCGTAGGTCACGTTCCCATCCTTGTCCTTCTCCTCATAAGCTCTTCCGTCCTTCGTCCGGCCTGCCGTGGACCAGTCCCACCACACGTTCGTGGCGAGCCCTCCCCGAGCGAAGGCGGGGACGTGGCAGGTCTGGCACGCCACCTTCCGGTAATGCCGGTTGAGCACGAAGGAGGAGTGCGGCGCCTCACCGTGGCAGGAGGCACAGGACATGTGCCCCAGCTTCTGCCCCGGGTACTGGGGGGTCTCCTGCATGTCGGCGGGAAGCAGGTAGTCGGGCCCCGCGATGTGGTGCCCTTCGGTGGTATGGCAGTCCACGCAGTCCATGCCCGCGCCGCCCTTGGCCATGTGCACGTCCTCGGACTTCTTGCAGTCCAGCAGGCTCTCGTCGAGGTCCCCATGTTTGGTCGCGTCGGCCCCGCCACCCGAAAAGTGGCACCCGCCGCAGTTGGCTATACCGGGACGCCCCACGTGCTGGGCCACCTCGTCCAACGGCACCGCGGGGTTGGCCAGCCCCGCCGCATCCTTCATATAGTCGCCCGTCGTGTCGTGGCAGACCAGGCAGTCCTCGTTCTCGGTCTTCGTGAAATCGAAGGAGCTGTCTTTCCACCCATAACCCGCGTGGCACTTGGTGCAGGCCGGATAGTTGCCCCCCCGGATGCTGATGCAGAAGTTGTTGATCAGCCAGCCTCCCTTACCGTAGGCCTCGTACTTCTTCTCTGGGACCCTCCAGAGCCAGTGCTTGGTTCCCATGACCTGATCCCCCGCCTTCGGATGGCAGGTGAGGCAAGCCTTGGTCACCGCGGGGCCATCTCCATCGGCGAAGGGTCCCTTCAGGGCCGCGAACTTGGAATGGTCGGCGGTGCTCAGGGCGGCCTGGCGAGCGTGTGCCTCCAGGTAGGGGTGTTTGGGGGAAGCCCCGGTTCCGCTCGGCGGAACGCCAGCGCCCGCGCGGAATGAAAGCAACACGGCGCAACCGGCCAGAACGAGGAGGCGGGCTGGGACGTTGAGGAGCCAGGAGCCCCTCCGCCCAGCACACCGGAACCGGAGCGCGCGGTTGCCCACTGCCCTCGGCGGGTTCGCCAAGGGAACTGGCTTCATGGCTCTTGTGTCGTGCCTATCGGTTTGCAGCATGTCGTGTTCTCCGTATGTCTCGCTTCGGGTTTCAGCCCGCCGCCTTATCGGCCCAATGCAGGCGCACACTTCTCTCCTCGCTCCGCCGCTCGCTGCGACGAAGCCCCTCATTCGCCACGGCAACGCTCCTTCTTGTTGCGGTTACGCCTACGCGGCGTGCTGCACGACTAGCTCTTAGCCGCCTCCTGGAGGGACTGGATGAAGTTGTCGAACAGCGCGCTATAGCTCTTCGCTCCCGGCAGCGACTCGATGGATGAGGGCACCTCGATGACCTTGGCCTTCAGGCCTTCGCGGAAGGCCCTCCCATACTCGGGTGGGGTGTTTGGATCCACGATCACGACGGACACGTTCAGCGCCTTCACTTGCCTGACCAGCTCATCCGGCGCCGGAAGGACGCCGGGAGACTGCTTGCAGGAGGCGAAAGTGGGGCCGCCGATCTGCGAGAAGTTGTTCCAGCCGCACTGGGCGGTGAAGATGCGCAGACCAGAAAGGGGCTTCAGCTCAGCCCGCCATCGCTCGATGTCCTTGCGGAGGGCCGCGTCGAAGGCCTGGGCGTTCGCCAGAAAATATTCCCGTCGCTCGGGCCGCATGTTGCCGAGCCCCTCCGCTACGTTTCTGGCGATGACGCTCCCGTTGCGCGGGTTGAGCCAGAAGAAGGGGTCCCCGTGCATAAAGGAGGGCTCCACGTACCCGAAGCACGTCGAAATGGGCACGTTCACCCGCTGCACATCCCGGGACACGTCGATCCATTGGGGCCGGGACCCTCTTCCTTTCTGGTCGAGCAGCTTGATGCTCTCGTGGATGGCGGCCGATTCGTTGAAGAAGCCCGTCCATACCACCGCGTCCGCCTTGAGGAGGCGCTCCCGGACAGAGGGTTCGACCGCCAGGTCTTTGCGCAGGATGCAGCCTTTGAACAGGCTGAAGGTGTCCACCTGGTCGCCTCCGACGGCGCGGACGATGGCCTCGATGTCGGGCTCGGCCACCGCTACCTGCAGTCGCGCGGGCTCCGCCGCCGAGTGCATCCCCAGAATCAGCAGTCCTGCCAAGCCCAGAAGAGCCTGCAGGGCCCTTTTGTTGCGTTTTGCGACCATCGCTCCACCTCCTCGGCAAATCGCGGCCGTAGGCCTCACCGCACTACGCCAGGCAATCTGAACTTTGGGTGGTCCAGGGTGTGGCTGGCGTAAGCCGCCACCACCTCCACCACGCTTCCCGACACGCCGGCCAAGACCTCGATGCCCCGGCTTCGAATGTCTCCCTCCAGCTCTTGCCCGATGGCTCCGCACAGGAGCAGGCCCACACCTATGGATTGAAGCTTCTCCGCTCGTTCTCCAGATCCCAGTGAGGAGCACTTCCTCTCTCCCGTTTTCTGAAATCCACGCTCGTCGAGTCGCCACAGGCTGACTCTGTGGCAAAAATCAAAGGTCGGTGAAACCCGCCCGTTGAACTCCGGAACTGCAACCAGCACGGCCACCTCCACGGTATTCAAAGCAACACCGATGCCATCGAGGCAATCCATTGAAAAGGCTCCATATCGGCTCCGCATGATACCCTCAAAGGGCACCTCACTTGATGCAGATTGCGTCAGATCCATGCCCGAGGAGTGCAAAATGCATTCTTGCCTTGGGGTTGGCCGACACTCATGAGGGGGTGCACACTGCACTAACCAGCTCTTCCTGTATACGAGGAAACATCGGGGACGGGAACGGACAGCGGATGGAAAGGAGGCGGACCGGTGGTGTCCGCCCCCTTTCCTCTGCCGCCGAGCAACGCAAGCTGACAGGGACCGCGCGGTGGAGCGCAACCCTGCCTTGGGGGACGTGGCCGTGCAAGATCGAGCCGGCTGCCTTTCGAGCAGCCCGTATTCCGGAGCGAAGCAGAGGAAGGCGCGTCCCGGCGCCGGTGGATCAAGGGGGCTGGCCCCAGCGACGCGTCAACGGCGCGGCCGAGGCCCGGCCGGGGTCATAGCCGGCGAGACGGTCTTTGGTGGACAGCCATGCGGAGAAACTTGGGAGATGAAAAAAACCACCACGGCAGGACCGTCACAGCGACTTGGAACCGGCGTGTGCCTCCCGCTTCAGTTTCCGCCAAAGCGTCGTCTTGTGGATGCCCAGGTCTCGCGCCGCGGCGCTTCTGTTGCCGCGGTTGCGTTCGAGGGCCGAATAGATCATGGACAGTTCCGCCTCTCTCAGGTCCTTCGCCGCTGGCGGGACCTCGGCGTGAGGGGGGTGCGCCGGAGAGAGGGAGGCCGGCAGGTACTCCGGGAGGATCACTCCGCGCCGGCAGAGCACGAAGGCGTGCTCGATGGCGTTTTCCAATTCCCTGACGTTGCCCGGCCAGGGGTGGCGCATGAGCAACTCCATGGCCTCCGGAGAGATGCCTTGGATATCGCGGCCATGAAGGCGGTTGAGCCGGTCCACGAAGTGACGCGCCAGAAGGGGAACATCTTCGGGCCTGTCCCGGAGGGGGGGGATTGCGATCTGCACCACGTTCAGGCGGTAGAAGAGGTCTTCTCGGAAGCGGCCCTCCCGTACCTCTTCCTCGAGGTCCCTATGGGTGGCGGCGATGAACCTGACGTCGGCACGGACGCTCTGGTTGGAACCGAGGCGCTCGAAGGTATGCTCCTGCAGAACCCTGAGGAGCCTGACCTGGAGAGCCGGCGAGACGTCCCCTACCTCGTCCAGGAACACGGTCCCTCCCCGGGCGGCCTCCAGCCGTCCCTGTCGGCTCCGGCTCGCCCCGGTGAAGGCTCCTTCGACGTGACCGAAGAGCTCGGACTCGAGAAGCGTATCGGGCAGGGCCCCGCAGTTGACCGACACCAGGGGCCCTTTGGCGCGGGGGCTCAGGCCGTGGATGGCGCGGGCGAGCAGCTCCTTTCCCGTGCCGCTCTCCCCTCGGATCAGGACGGTGCTCTCCCCCTCGGCGACTAGAGGCAGGACGTCGAAGACCTCCCGCATTTTTTGGCTGGCCGAGAGCATGTCTCCGAAGGCGTGACGGCCTTCCACCTCCTTGCGAAGCTGCTCCACGAGGGATAGATCCCTGAAGGTCTCCACTCCCCCGATGACCCGCCCTTTCCCGTCCCTGAGCAGGGCCGTGCTGACGCTGATGGGGACCCTGGATCCCGCCGCGGTCAGGATGTGCACGCGCTTGTTGATGACGGGTCGGGAGGTGGCGATGGTCTGTTTCAGGGCGCAGTTGCCCTCGCAGATGTCGGCCTTGAAGACTTCGCAGCACGGCCTGCCGACCGCCTCCCGGACATCGACGCCCGTGATCGCCTCCGCGGCCCTGTTGAAGGAGGTCACCGTGAATTTCGCGTCCACGGTAAAGACTCCGTCGTTGATGGAGTCCAGAATCGTCTTCACGTCCGACGGCCCGGGGAAGCCATCTGTCGGCAGGCCCTGACTCCCCCTTCCCTGAGTTCTCACGGCGTCCTCCGCAGCCACCGCCAGGGCTGACTGGAGCGGGCGCTGAGCCGGCCGCCGGCCCGGCGTCAGCCCTTATCCCTGTCGAGGCCTGGACTTAAGAACGCGGAGCGCCTCCTTGAGGGCTTCGGGGTCCGCGCTCCTGATGAGCTCTTGCAACTCATCCCTCTCCGAGTTCGCCGGTGGGGAGCTGGCCTCGGGCAGATCGACGCGCATCGCGGCGGCGACGGCCTTCACGAACTTGGCGGCCGTGACCGGCTTGTCCAGGTAGGTGGTGGGACCCGACATGGTGCTCTCGGCGAGCGAGGCCGCGGCGTCTAGGTCCCTACGCACCTTCTCGTCCCGCGCGTGGCCCGTCACGAACAGGACAGGGATCTTGCTCCAAAGGGCGTTCTTGTGGAGCTCGTGAAAGAGGACGACGCCCGATTTGCCAGGCATCACCATGTCCAGCGAGATGCAGTCGGGGGGGTTCGCTCCTATCTTCTCCATGGCCTCATCCACGCTTGAGGCCGTCTCCACCTGGAAGCCGGCGTCCTGGAGCGCCGTGCTCAGGAAGAACACCACGTCCTCCTCGTCGTCCACCACCAGCACCCTCTTGCCCTGCGATTTCTCCATGGAATCCCTCCTCCATACCGCGGTTCACCTCGGCCCGGCTGCACTTCCACCGTTGTCGTCGCCGGGGCCGGTAGGCTTCGGCAGCCTCTCCCGCGGCAACAGGATCCGAAACGAAGTGCCTTGCCCTTCCTTGGATTCTACCAGGATTCTGCCCCCGTGTTCCTGCACGATCTTGCGCGTCAGAAGGAGCCCAAGGCCCGTGCCCCCCGCACCCTTGGTGGTGAAGAAGGTCGTGAAGATCTTCTTCTTGACCTCGTAGTCCATACCGCAGCCGTCGTCGGAGACTTCGAAGACGAGGACGCCGTCCTCCTCCTCCGAGGTCTTGAGCCGCACTTCGCAACCCGGTTTCTCGCTCGTCTGGCAGGCGTCGATCGCGTTGGAGATGAGGTTGGACAGGCAGGTGTGGATGCCTTCGGCATCCAGCGGGGCTCGCGGGATGCCCGGCTGGAGGTTGCCGGCCAGCCGGATGCCCGACTTGCCCGCCGTTTCCCGGAAGAGCTCCAGCACCTCGCCGGCTACAGCGTTCGGATCGACGAGGGCAACGGAGGGCACGCGCCCCTTCGAGAACCCCAACAGGTTCTTCACCAGGGCGGATATCTTCTCCACGTTCCGGCTCAGCATCTCCATACCGCGCTGCACTCTCGCCGTCTCGTTCTTGCTCAGGCCCGACTGCATGACGTAGATCCCACCCTCAAGCCCCATGAGGACGTTCTTGATCCCGTGCGCGAGTCCGGCCACGGTCTGGCCAACGGCCGCCATCCGCTCCGCCTCCAGCTTTTCCTTCTCCAGGTTGTGCAAGTGCGTGACGTCGGTTGCCATCTCGATCACGAAGTTGACCCTGCCGTTGGGATCGCCCGCCTCGCGCGAGAGCGGAGAGGCCGTCACGATGTAGTGAGTCTCTTCCCCCGACGCCGACATCCCCACCTGGGTGGAGGTGTGGTCCTGCCCGTCCTCGAACACCATGAGCGCTGGGCATTCTCTGCAGGGCCGGTCGCGCCGCTTGTACACCTGGTAGCACCGGCTGCCCCAGGCCCGCCCGAAGGTCTCCCGCATCTTGCGGTTCGCCCGCACGATTTCGAGGTCGCGGTCCAGCACGGTGATGTAGGAGGGCGCCCTCTCGAACAGCAGTTCGTTCTCGTGCTGAAGGCTGCTGGCCTCGTTCACGTTGGACCCGATCCAGACAAGGTACGGAGGCCCTGGCCTGGGCTCCGAGCCGAGGGGGGCGATCCGCACCACGAAGTGAGAGGTCAAAGCCCCCCCCATGTGCAGGCGGTCGTCGCAGACCCTGACCTTGCCATCCTCAAAGGTCCAGGCCGCCATGCAGCGCTCGCAGGGAGCGTCCCGCTGCTTCAGGAGCTCATAACAGCGCTTCCCATTCCACGGCCCGAAGACGTCTCTGAAGCGGCCGTTGGCCTCCACGATCTCGAAGTCGGCATTGAGGACGGCCACCATGATGGGGGCCTGTTCGAAGAGGTGGTCGTGAAGCAGGTCCTGGATCTCACCCACGGTGGACTCCTCAGCTCCGTTCAAAGAGCGCGGTCAGGCGAATGAGCAGGTTGTGGACGGAGATGGGCTTCTCAAGGTATCCGTCCGGCAACGGGACGTGTTCGAGCGAGAGCTGCCGGAGGGCGGTTCTCTGAAAGTCCTCCTCCTTCGAGTATCCGCTGATGATCAGCACGGGCACCTTGGCGGTCGCCTCCCGCCGGCGCAGTTCCTTGTAGAGGGACAGCCCCGAATGGCCGGGCATCATGATATCCAGCAGGATGAGATCGGGGGTCTCCCTCTCGGTGGCCTCGAGGGCGGCATCGGCGTCGCTGGCACCGATGGCACTGAACCCATTGTCCTCGAGCACCGCCGAGAGGTACTCCACGATGTCCTCCTCGTCGTCCACCACGAGAACCCGCAGCGGCCCCCTGGTGGCGGCTTGTGCGGGGATCATGGCCGGGCGGCCTCCTCGGGCTGCGGCGGGAAGGCCGCCAGGTAGATCTTCTCCGACTCCGTTCCCGAGTTGTGGCACGCGCCGCACCGGCCCAGGTTCGGCTTGTTCAGCTTTGGGTCGGAGGCCTTCTTCACGTGGCACGGGATGCACATCTTGTGCATAGCATCCTTATAGCTGCCGGCCGTCCGTACGTCGAAGACCTTGACCACCGGGTTCTTCGTCATCATGTCCTTCTCGTGGCAGCCCGAGCACTTCTTGACGGCCGCGAGGTCCACCGGCCTCTCTTTGCCGTGGCACTTCACGCAGGAGGCGTCGCCTCCCAGCCTCGCCACGTGCCGGTCATGGCTGAAGATGGTCGTCGGGGTGTAGAGGTGCCGGTGGCATTCGCTGCAGGGCGTTCCCACGTCGCCTGCCATGTGAAGGTGGTGGCAGAGGGCGCAGGACTGCTTGCCCCCGTTGTCGTCCTGGTGGCGCTTGTGATCAAAATAGACGTAGCGCGGTCCGTCCCCCACCCTGAGAATGTCCGCGCCCCTGGCCCGCTGGACGGGCCTATTCACGGCGGGTTCGGACTTGGGCGCCAGCGTCAGGCCGACGGCCATGGCCAGCACGAAGAGCATGGAGTAGACCCGCAGGGATTTCCGCCAGCCCTCCCCCAGCCAGACCTGCGTGAAGGGGGCAAAGCGGGGGGTCGACTTATCCACGGTGGCCCGCTCCCGCTCGATCGTCTCCAGTTCGTGCGGGTCCACGGGGAAGTGCTCCTGGATGAAGAAGAAGACCAGTCCGCAGGCGGAGACGATGCCCAGGCTGATGGCAAATTCCGTCCAGGCCGGGAAGTAGAAGCTCCGCGTGGCCCAGACCTGGGAGATGCCCGAGGCGTCGATGCGGTTCAAGACGAACCCCAGCACCGACATGAGCGAGGTGAGCCAGAGCGCCGTGGGCGAGCGCCGAACCGCCGGCAGAGAATAGAGGATGATCGGCAGGACCGTGGAGATGAGCATCTCGAAGAGGAAGAGCTTGCTCTCCCAGGTGCCCGCGAACATCAGCCCCAGCTTGTGTTGCGCGAAGAGATCCACCAGCTTGAACGCGAGATAGAAGGAGAGCGCCCAGGCGGCGATCTTGGCGAGCCCCGACAGCATGTCCAGCTCCGGTTTGCGCCGATAGAGCCACGAGGTGATGGAGGACTCGAACATGACCATGCTGAGGCCCAGGCAGATGGCCGAGACGAAGAAGAGCTCGGGCAGCAGGTGGCTGTACCAGAGCGGGTAGACGCGGAAGGGCATGATGAGCAGGAGAGAGCCCAGAGACGATTGGTGCAAGGTGGAGAGCATGATCCCCAGGATCATGATGGGCAGCGCGAGCCTGGAGAAGAATCGGTAGGCCTTCTGGAAGGGCGTCCGCTCGAGGATCGTGGGCGCCAGCTCGAGGGCGAGGACCGTCAGGTAAAGCATGACGCACCAAGCCACCTCGAAGAGCGCCGAGTGGATGTTCCAGAAGATGATGGGATGCCAGATGTGCCAGGGCAGCCCCAGGTCGAAGAGGAGCCCCACGGCCACTGCGCCGTAGCCGAGGAAGGCCGTCAGGATGGCCGGGCGCGCTGCGGCGTGGTAGCGCTCCTTGTGGAAGATGTGGACGATGGCGGCGAGGACGAATCCCCCCGCCGCCAGGGCGACACCGCCCATCACGTCGAAGCCGACCCACAGCCCCCAGGGCGTGGTGTCGGAGAGGGCCGTGGCGGCGCCCAGGCCGAAGGCGTAGCGCAGGATGGCCACGGCCGCGGCCAGGCCGCAGATGAGCCAGAGGATTCCCTTGAAGACGAAGATGCGCCTATTTTCCATGGCCCCCCTCCTCCTGCCCCGCGTCCGTGCTGTCCGAGTGCTGGCCGGCCAGAGCCCGGCGGCGCTCGATGATCCAATAGATGGCTCCCATCAGGGCCCCCATGCCCACGAATTCGAACGGCACCATCTTGAGTGCGGCCCAGGTCTTCTGGGGCAGAGGCTCGTCGCTCAGCTCCTTGCTGTCGTTCCAGCCCAGGAAATCCAAGGAGATGTCGGCGATGTACAGGACCGACGTGCCGCCCACGATCTTCTCGCCCCAGACGCGCTGGATGTACTTCTTGGGTTCGGCGGCCAGGCGCTTGTGCGCTTCCGCCAGCATCTCCTCGCGGGTTCCAAAGAGGGTGGCTTTCGTGGGGCAGGCCGTGACGCAGGCGGGCTCCTTCACCTCACCCGACTTCAGGTGGGGGTAACACATGATGCACTTGCGCACGGAGGGAGCCGCGGAGGTCCACTCGTAGTGGGGGATCCCGAAGGGGCATCCCAGCATGCAGTAGCGGCAGCCCATGCAGATGCTCTTGTCGTAGATGACCGGCCCTTCGGGCGTCTTCTGGAGGGCCCCCACGGGGCAGACCGAGACGCAGGCGGGCTGTTCGCAGTGGCGGCACTGTTTGCGCACGAAGTGGTTGTGGGGCTTCCGGATGACCGTCGTCCACCGGTCGGCCGAGAGGCCGTCGGGGGTGGAGCCCGGGCGGGGAGGCGGTCCCTCTGCCGGCAGGTGGTTGATTTTCTTGCACGCGGCCACGCACTGCTCGCAGCCGATGCACTTGGTGACGTCGGTCAGGATGGTGGGATTCTGGATCATACCGGCTCACCTGCCTTTCCCAGGGATGCGCGCACCTTCGCTCCGGCGCCCGGAACGAAGTGCCAGCCCAGCTCCCAGGAGATCCTCGTGAAGGGGAAGAGCGCGGCGTGGGCCAACTTCGTGAAGGGGACGAGCAGCAGGATCAGTTCGGCGCCCAAGAGGTGGACCAAATAGATGACGGTGAAGGGCAGCGGATTCGTGGCCGGGTGGGCCACCCAGTAGCCCGAGAGAAAGGCGATAAAGCAGAGGGCGAGCAGGAACCAATCCTGGAAGGTCCCGAGCGTCCTGGAGGCGCGATCCACCAGCCTGAGGAAAGCCAGGGCGGCGAGCCCCAGCAGGGCGGCCAGGGTGAGCCCGTCTGACACGCCGGGAGGCAGCGTGGGCCACGAGAGGCCGATGCCCTTCCGGATCAGCTCCACGTGGCCGGCCAGGAAGAGGGGCACGAGCAACATCCCCACATGGAAGAGGAGCGAGGCGAAGGTGTAGAAGGTCCGGGTCCCGCGCAGCGCGTTCACGGGAACGATCCATCCCAGGCTGCGCTTGAAGAGGAAGCTGACGGGCACGTGCTGGTCGCCTGCCTTTTCGTAGGCCCTCCAGAGCTCCACGACGGTCATCACGACCTGCCGCAGGATGCCCAGGAAGAACACCATGAAGGCGAAGACGAGCAGCGGCCCTCTGACGAAGTGAGTCACATTTCCCATGAGCCGGTCCCCCCAGAATTACAGCACGATGGCCTTGTAGATGAGGTCGTGGAGGCCCACCACCTCGACCCCTACCAGTCCGTTGTCTTCGCAGACCTCCCTGAGCTGCTTCTTGCAGTTGGCGCAGGGGGCCACCACGTAGTGCGCTCCGGTGGCGCGGATTTGCTCCGCCTTCATGAATCCGGTGGTCTTAGTACGGTACGAGCGGATCTCGTCCACCGAGACCGTGCCGCCGCCCCCGCCGCAGCAGTAGTTCTTGGCCCCCTTGGGCTCCATGTCCACGTAGTTCTTGCAGAAGGAGCGGAGGATCTCTCGCGGCTGGTCGATGATCCACCCGGTGCGGGCGATGTTGCAGGGGTCGTGGTAGGTCACCCGCTCCGTGACGACGTCGGGGTTGAGCTTGAGCTTCCCCCGCCTCAGCATGTCCAGCGTGACCTCCATGATGTTCATGACGGGCAGCGCCGCCTTGCCGCCCCCGAAGGAGGGCACGAAGAGCTTGGCGCTCCGCGAGGCGTGGCCGCACTCTCCGATGAGGATCTTCTTCCCCTTGAGCCGTTTGGTCTCTTCGATCTCCTTCTGGATGATGCGCTCGGCGCACCAGTCGCTGTAGAAGAGGCCGTAGTTGATCCCGTCGTAATAGCCCGTGCCGATGGTCCAACGGTCCGTCTCCCCCGCGGCGTGGAAGGTGACGGCGATCCCCTTAAGCGTCTCCGCCTCCAACAGGTAATCACTCACGGCGGGAAAGAAGACGAACTCCCGGCCCTCCTGATCCACGGGGAAGCTTACATCCACTCCCTTTTCGTCCTTGATGTCGTCTTGAAGGAACTCCAGGGTGTCGAGGAGGGCTGGGACGGGGATGGCCGAGGTGTTGCCCGTCTTCCCCTCAAGCTGCTCCCGCGTGGCCACCACGAGGGCTTTCGGGATGATGTCCATCTCGCTCAGGATGTACCGGGCCAGGTGGGTGACCAGGCCGTGGTCGATGCCCATGGGGCACTCGAAGGAGCAGCGGCGGCAGGCCGTGCAGTGGTAGACCGACTCGGCCAGCTCCGTGATCTTCTCGTCGGTGAGGAAAACGCTCCCCGTGATCTTGCTCTGGAGCACCCCCCGGAAGGTGAAGTGCCGCCGGTAGATCTCCAGCAGCAGATTGGAACGGTAGCAGGGCACGTCCTTGGGGTCGCGGGTCTTGACGTAGATCTGGCAGGCCACCGCGCAGTTGGCGCACTTGGCCCCCACCCGCGAATAAGTGTCCAGGAGCTGCCCGTAGTTGCTGTGCTGGAGGACGGCGGCCATGATCTCCAGGAAGCGCTTGACCTTATCGCCCGGGTAGAGGCGCTCCACGTAGTAGCTCGTTCCCAGGATTTGGTGGGGCAAGAGCGGCGGCGGCGCCTTGACCTTGCTGGCGGCCGGCGCGGCCGGCGCCGCCGGCGTCACCGTCTTTGCCGCCTGTTGTCCAATCGCTGCGGGCTGATCCTGTGCCATGGAACCTCCCCTCGGGTATGAAGCGGTGCCTGGTCTCACGTCTCGTCGCACTCTTCGCCCGACGAACTCTCGTGGGCGAAGCGCTGGTAGTAGTCGCATTCCTCGCAGTCGCGGAAGCGGCGCGCGGTCAGGGGCAGCAGGCCGTGGAGCTGCCAGCAGTTCAGGGCCCCGGAGCGATGGATGAGGCACGTATCGCACGCCTCGCCTTGCAGGCTCCCCTGACAGTGGAACTCCCAGCAGAAGGGCCGCACGTCCTTCTCTTCGTCCAGCAGAGCCGTCTCCATGCCCCGTTCCAGCATGAAGGTCCTCAGGTCCTCCAGGCGGATCCGGTACTGCCCGCCTGCGGTGCGCTGGGCTTTAATTTGGTTGGCCCGAATCCAGTTCAGGATGGTCTCCGGGGTCACGAAGCAGAAGCGGGCCACCTGGCCGGTGGAGAAGGCCTTGTAGCGCTCCAACCTCGTTTTCAACGCCATGGATGCTCTCCTTCTTGGGCCGATTCGGTGATTTTGGTGCTTCTCCAGCCCCGTCCGCCCCAGTGCATTCCGGATGCCACTACTGGGACCATCCGCCCTGCCCCTTTGCGGGGGGCGTTATCCGGCACTAACGCCTTGAGCCTCAAGCCGCCGGACCATATCGACGAGGGGAGGAAGATGCGGCCGGTGGGAGCGCCATACGACGCACTCTGCGGCAGGGGCGTGCGACAGTGTTGCAATGTGCTACGCCGACGCCTTAGCCTTGGTGTACGGACCCGGGGAGGGCCGCCGGCGCGGCCCCGGGTCCTGAGGACTGGGGCATGGACCAGAAGAGGCTGGACTCCCGTTACTTCCCTCTCGTACTGGACGTGGTGGACCAGGGGATCTTCACGGTGGATCCTTCAGGACTGGTCACCTCCTTCAACAAGGCCGCCGAGCGGATCACGGGATTTCGTGAGGAGGAGGTCCTGGGGCGCCGTTGCGACTCCATCTTCCGGACCAACCTGTGCAAGACCGTGTGCCCCTTGCGCCGGAGCATCGCCACGGGGGAGAGGGCCCAGAACGGCCGGGTGCGCATCCACCGCAAGGACGGACAGGCCGTGCTGGTCGCCCTGAGCACCGCGCCGCTCAAGACCGGCGAGGGCCAGCTCTTGGGCGGGGTCGAGGTGTTCAGAGACATCTCCCACGTGGAGGCGCTCAAGCGCAAGCTCGACGGCCAGTACCAGTTCGAGGACATCGTCAGCCGGAACCCGGCCATGAACCGGATCTTTCAGATCCTGCCAGCGGTCTCCGAGAGCACCAGCACGATCCTCATCACCGGCGCGAGCGGAACGGGGAAGGAGCTGGTCGCCAAGGCCATCCACAACCACGGGGCCAGGCGCCGCAGGCCGTTCGTGGCGGTCAACTGCGCGGCCCTGCCGGAGACCTTGCTGGAATCGGAGCTCTTCGGCTATCGACGAGGCGCCTTTACGGACGCCAAGCGCGACAAGGCGGGCCGCATTGCCCAAGCGGAGGGCGGCACGCTGTTCCTCGACGAAGTGGGCGACCTGCCGAAGAGCCTCCAGGTCAAGCTGCTGCGCTTTCTCCAGGAGAAGAGTTACGAGCCCCTCGGCTCCAACCTCACGCTCAAGGCCGACGTGCGGGTCATCACGGCGACCCACAGGGACCTGGACGCCATGGTTCGCGAGGGGGGTTTCCGGGAGGATCTCTTCTTTCGCCTCAACGTCCTTCAGATCACCCTGCCCGCCCTTTCCAAGCGCCCCGAGGACATCCCGCTGCTCGTCCGCCACTTCATCCAGCGGTTCCGTGAGGCGACGGGCAAGCCCATCCTGGACGTGACTCCCGAGGCACTGTCCGCGCTGCTCCGCTACGACTACCCGGGCAACATCCGCGAGCTGGAGAACCTCATCGAGAGGGCCTTCATTCTCTGCAACGAATCGGAGATCCAGATCGAATGCCTGCCGCCGCACGTGGCCGAGTGCGCTGGGCTTCCCGCCAAGCCGGCCGAGGGGGAGGACCGGGGCCTTGTGCGCCTGGAGGTGGAGGCGATCCGCGCCGCCCTCGCTAGCCACGCCAACAACCGGAGCCGCGCGGCGAAGGAGCTCGGCATCCACCGCTCCACCCTTCTGAGAAAAATGCGCCGCTATGGTCTGCTTTCACCGGGAGACGGCCCATGAAAGCCGATCGGGCGCCTCGCATCGTGGTGGCCGGACTGGGCGGCGACTCCGGGAAAACCCTCCTCTCGCTCGGCCTGCTCCTGTCCTTCCGGCGGGCCGGCGGGGAGGTGGCGGCCTTCAAGAAGGGGCCCGATTACATCGACGCGGCCTGGCTCTCCTGGGCCTCGGGCCGACCGGCCCGAAACCTGGACAGCTACCTCATGGGATTCGACATCGCGACCGATTCCTTCTGCCGCCACGCCACCCGCGGAGGCCTGAATGTGATCGAGGGGAACCGGGGGCTCTACGATGGGGTCGAT
Source organism: Acidobacteriota bacterium (assembly GCA_049591295.1). Taxonomy (GTDB): domain Bacteria; phylum Acidobacteriota; class UBA4820; order UBA4820; family DSQY01; genus DTPS01. The sequence goes on along the minus strand of JBAWEQ010000194.1, from coordinate 17,079 downwards.
TCGGCCGGAACGCACAGCACGGCGGAGTTGGCCAAGGCCATTCAAGCCCCGGTGATCCTGGTCGTCAACGCGACCAAGGTCACGCGCACGGCGGCGGCCTACGTGTTGGGCTGCCAGGCCATGGACCCCGCCGTCCATCTCGCCGGCGTCGTGCTGAACCAGGTAGCCGGCAAACGCCACGAGGCGGTCCTGTGCCAGGCCATCGAGGAGACCTGCGGAATCCCCGTCCTGGGCGTGCTGCCCCGCGCGCCGGGGGAAGCCGTGCTCCCCGGACGGCACCTGGGACTCGTGACCCCCAGCGAGCATCCCCGCATCGGCGAATTGGAGAGCAACCTGTTGAGGCTCCTGGAAGGCCACCTCGACCTGGACCGGCTCGCGGCCATCGCCGCGGCTGCCCCTCCCCTGCCCGTTCCGGCTCCCGCCGGACACCCTCCGGCCGGGTCGGGGGGCGTGAAGATCGGCTACGTTCAGGATTCAGCCTTCACCTTCTATTATCCCGAGAACCTCGAGTCTCTCGAACGGGGCGGCGCCCAGCTGGTCCCCGTCTCGGCCCTGCGCGACCAGGCCCTTCCTCCGGGACTCCAGGCCCTCTACATCGGTGGAGGCTTCCCAGAGACGCACGGCGCTGCCCTGGGCGAGAACATCAGCTTCCTCGCTTCCGTGCGGCAGGCCGCCGAGAGGGGATTGCCCATCTACGCGGAGTGCGGAGGGCTCATGTTCCTGTCCCAGGCCCTCCACTGGCATGGCGGGCGCTACCCGATGGCGGGGGTGCTTCCCTTCGAGGTGGAGGTGACGGCCAGGCCGCAGGGCCACGGTTACGCCGAACTGGAGGTGGACCGGGACAACCCGTTCTTTGCACCAGGGACCCGTCTGAAGGGCCATGAATTCCACTATTCGAGGATCCTTGCGTCCGGAACCCCTCCTCCAACGGCTTGCTCCGTCAAGCGGGGAACGGGCGTCCTAGCCGGTCGTGACGGCGTGGTGGTGGGCCGCGTATGGGCCAGCTACACCCACCTGCACGCCCTGGCCACTCCAGAGTGGACCAATTCGTTACTCTCGATCGCTGGTGATTTCGCCCGCCTCTGTAAGGGCTAATTTATCAGTGCTTAGAGAGATGCAGAAAAGTGGCGCGAGCCATTTGACACATCCCACCCCGCCAGTGCCCGTGTTGGGTAACTACCCTAACGTGGGAACCCTATGATTGGAGACGGAGAACGGCTGTAGGGCCTTAAGGGCCATGTCAGGCCCTAGCGGAGGGGGGCTCCGCATCATGCCGCCTGTGGCGGCGATCGTTCGCAAAGGACCGGCCGAGGCCAACTATCGAGGAGGTTGTCGATGAGCAAACTGGTACCCCCACACGGCAGTAAAGAACTCAAGTGCCTTCTGCTCGAAGGAAAGGCCAAGGAAGACGAGATCAAGAAGGCCCAGGGCCTCAAGAGGGTTCCCATCACCAGCCGCGAGACCGGCGACCTGATCATGATGGGCATCGGCGGCTTCACGCCCCTCGATGGCTTCATGGGCCAGGCCGACTGGAAAGGCGTCTGCGACGAGTACAAGATGCCCAGCAAGAACGGCCTCTTCTGGCCCATTCCCATCACCCTCTCGGCGACCAAGGCCCTGGCTGATTCCATCGGGCCCAATGAGGAAGTGGCTCTCTGGGATACGGAGACCGACACGCTCATGGCCACCATGAAGGTGACCGAGAAGTACACCATCGACAAGGCCTACGAGTGCCAGAAGGTCTTCAAGACCACCGACATGGCCCACCCCGGCGTGAAGATGGTCATGGACCAGGCCGACGTGAACCTGGCCGGCCCCGTCAAGGTGCTCTCCGAGTCCTACTTTCCCGAGCAGTTCAAGGGCCTCTACCAGCGCCCCGCCGAGTCCCGCAAGATGTTCGAGGAGCGCGGATGGAACACGGTGGCCGCCCTCCAGCTCCGCAACCCCATGCACGGCTCCCACGCCTACCTGGCCTGGATCGCCATCGAGGTCTGCGACGGCGTCTACATCCACCAGCTCGTGGGCAAGCTCAAGCCCGGCGACATACCGGCCGACGTGCGCGTGAAGGCCATCGACGCCCTGGTCAACAAGTACTTCCGCAAGGAGCGCGTGGCCATGGCCGGCTACCCCCTCGACATGCGGTACGCCGGACCCCGCGAGGCGCTGCTCCACGCCGTGTTCCGGCAGAACTACGGCTGCTCCCACCTCATCGTGGGACGCGACCACGCCGGCGTGGGTGACTACTACGGCCCGTTCGACGCCCAGAAGATCTTCCTCGAGATCCCGCCCGACGCCCTCCAGCTCAAGCCCCTCTGCATGGACTGGACCTTCTACTGCTACGAGTGCGGCACCATGGCCTCCATGAAGACCTGCCCGCACGAGAGCAAGGCCATTATCGACGACGAGGGCAACTACAAGGGCGGCGCCAGGCTCCTGCTTTCCGGCACCCTCCTCCGCAAGCTCATGAGCGAAGGCAAGCCCGTCCCGAAGGAGTTCTCCAAGCCCGAGGTCATCGCCGTTCTGAAGGAGTACTACGACCACCTCGAAGAGAAGGTGGAAGTGAAGCTTCACGGCGCGGCCACGGGAGACGCCAACAAGAAGCGCTAAGCGACTCCAATAATTACGGGGGGATCGCCGGGGCCTTCGGGCCCCGGCTTTCGTTTTAGTGGAGCATGGAGAGTGGAGGGGGCACTGGCTCAATCACCGCCCAGGCGGCTCAATTCCGCGAGGGGCACGGCTTCGATCACCACTCCCGCCTGGGCCTGGCCCAACCGATCGAGCGCGCGTTGCAGTTCCTTGTCCACCGCCCCTTGCTCCGGAGTCGCTTTCGCCGCCCTAGCCCCCAACTCCGCCGCCGCACGAGCGACCACGGGATCTACCGGTAGCGGCCGCGTCACCACGAGCCCCACCAGCTTGAAATCCCGGGTCCTGAAGAGCGGTCCTCCTCCGTAGCCGGACGTGAAGGCGCCGCTCAGCACCAGCCGGGTGTCCAGGCCTCCTCCCCTCGTCACCACTCGAAGCCCCGCCACGACTCCCGATGAGAGCAGGGGCTCCGGCGGCTGTACGCCCTCCGGGAATCCCCATGCGTAGACGGCCTCACCGGGGCTCACCGTCTCTGTTCCGCTCAAGTCCATTCCTCCCTTGAGCTTCTCGCGGAGATAGAGCTGGGCCACGCCCATGGCGGGGTCCACCTGCATTCCCCGGATGGGAACGGGTGCGCCCAGGCTGGAGGTCACCCGGATGTCGCCCGGCCTGGTCCCCGCGACGACCGAGGCGTCCGTCAGAATGGGTCCCTCCTGGCTCAGCACCCCCGTGGCCTGCCTCCCGGTGGCCAGGTTGGTCACGAGGTAGAGGGCGCGGATCACCTCCCGGTCGGCATCTCCCACGCTCTTCAGGAGGAGCTGGGTGCTGGGGTTTTCCGGTGGCCTCTTGAGAGGACCGACCCACCGGCGTCTCAGCCAGATCCCTCCCCACACGAACCCCACCAGCAAGGCCACCACCAGCAGCCACTTGAGCGCGTCCCGCATGCCGTGCCTCCATCGCCTGCGCCCCGCCGGGAGGAGCCGGACCGCAGGCCTCATTCTACGCCCCCGGAGCGGACGTTCGGCGCGGTGAGCCGCCGATTCGGCGGCGGACGTTGCGGCGCCCCTTCGCGCTCGTTAGAATGCAGCCATCGCGAGGGAGGCGACTCTCATGGCCAAAATCGAATCTTTCGACGTGACCACCGGCGTGGACCTGATGGAGGTGGAGAACGCCGTCAATCAGGCGCTCAAGGAGATCAGCCAGCGGTACGATTTCAAGGGGGCCAAGACGCTGTTGGAGCTCCGCAAGGCCGACCACCTGATGGTTCTGGAGGCGCCGGACGACATGAAGCTCAAGGCTATGTGGGAGATGCTCCTGGGCAAGCTGGTGCGCCGGAAGGTCCCCACCAAGAACTGCCAGCTGGAGCCCGTCCAGAAGGCCGGAGGCGACCGCGTCCGGCAGGAGATCAAGCTGGTCTCGGGGCTCGACATCGAGACCTGCCGCCAGATCGTCAAGTCCATCAAGGAGGCGAAGTTCAAGAAGGCCCAGGCCGCCATCGAGGGTGAGAAGGTCCGGATTTCGGGCCCGTCCCGCGACGAGCTTCAGGAGGTGATCGCCCACCTGAAGCAGCAGGACTTCGGCGTGGAACTCCAGTTTGGGAACTACCGGTCGTAACGCCGAGATGCCGTGATCGCCGGGAGCGGCCTTCTTTCGGCATCTCCCCTTTTCCTCATCTCCCCATCCCCTCAGTGCGGGCCCCAAGTCCAGTAGAGGGCCAGATAGGCGACGGTGTGGCGCTCTCCCCGAATGCTCCGCCCCAGGCTGAAGAGCAGGCTGAAGCCGCGGGTGAAATTGTAAGCGCCGCCCAGGTTGGCGATGGTGACTCCACTCCCGTCGACGCTCTGCGCTCCCTGCCCGAAGAGCTCTCCGCCGAGCGTCCACTTCTCGCTAAGATCGCGCTGGAGCAGCCACCCCGCGAAGGGATAGCTTCGCTGCCCCGGCGCGCGGTTGATGACGTAACCGCCGCCACCGTAAGTCGTCCATGGTCCCCAGCTCTTCTGGATCCAGAGCGGCAGCTTGTACCAAACCTGTCCGTTTCCCAGCCCTTTGGCCGCGCTTCCCGTGGGCACCTCGGCCATGGGAAAGATTCCCATCTCCGGCCTGTCGCGGGTTTCGGAGAGGAAGCGGAACTTCAGGCCCACCTCCGCGTCCCCCAGTCCCGTTGCGGAGGGCCCCTGCGCGGGCACGGACCAGGCCATGGGCACCACCAGGTGAAGCTGGAGGTTGGGAACGACGCCGTAGTTGACCTCCACGGCCGGCCCCTGGTAGACGGCAGCGCCAGGGCCGTCATCCATGGTCCCGAAAAGGTAGAACTCCCAATGGCGGTAGGGCACGGGCTCGGGGTCGTCGGTCAGGAAGGGCGGGCCCGCCCATGCCCTTCCGAAGGCCGTCAGGAGGAGCACCGCCACGAGCACGACCTTCGACCGCACGAACCCTCCTTTACGGGGACTGCCCACAACGCGCCGCCGCCGAAGGACCCGGCGCAAGCCGCTGGTCGCCACGGCGCACGTCCTCTTCGATATAACCGCCGAGACCGGACCGCGATTTCAGGGTTGACCGGTGCCCCGGCGTGGGGTTTACTGTCCGGCTGAAGGGAGGCCTCTTGGACCAGGAGTTGACCCGGCGCGAGCGCGCCATCGACCGCCTGAATGCCCGCCGTCAGAAGGTCCGAGAAGAGATCGCCAACGCCTTGAGCCACGGGATCGGCCTCGGACTGGCCCTCGCGGGCCTAGCGGTCCTGGTCGTGCTGACCAGCGAGCACGGCGGAGCCTGGCGGATGTGGAGCGCCAGCGTCTACGGCGCCACGCTCCTGATCCTCTACCTGGCCTCGACCCTTTACCACGGCATCCCCAACCCCCGGGCCAAGAGGATTCTCCGGGTGGCGGACCACGTGACGATCTTCTTCCTCATCGCCGGCACCTACACCCCGTTCACCCTGGTGAGCCTGCGGGGGGCCTGGGGCTGGAGCATCTTCGGGATCATCTGGGGGCTGGCCATCCTGGGAACCCTGCTCAAGCTCTTCTGGTTCAGCCGGATGCACCTGGTCGGCCCGTTCCTCTATCTGGCCATGGGCTGGCTCATCGTGATCGGCCTCACTCCCCTTCGGGAGGGCGTGCCGGACTTGGGGCTGGTCCTCCTCGGGGCCGGCGGAATCTGCTACACGGGGGGACTCATCTTCTTCGCCCTGGACAAGCGCTACCGATACTTCCACCTGATCTGGCACCTCTTCGTTCTGGCCGGGAGCATCTTCCACTATTTCGCGATCCTCGTGGCCATCCTGCCCCCGAAAACCTGAGAATCTCGCTAACGCACCCGAACCACCATCTTCCCGGTGTTTTCTCCGGAGAAGAGCCCCAGGAAAGCCTTCGGGGCATTTTCGAACCCTTCCACCACCGTCTCTCGGACTTTGAGCCTCCCATCCTTCACCCAGTCCACCAAGCGCCGCTGGGCCTCGGGGAAGCGCTCCTTGAAGTCGAAGACGATGAAGCCCTCGGCGCGGGCGCGCCGGACCAGGAGGGTGGCGAAGGGGCGGGTGCCGCGGGGCGGGTTCTTGGCGTTGTATTGGGCGATCTGGCCGCAGATCACCACGCGGGCCCGCAGGTTGATCAGGCCGAGAACCGCGTCGCTCACGGTCCCCCCGACGTTGTCGAAATAGACATCTACCCCCGAGGGGCAAAGGGGGGCGAGTGCCTCGCGCAGATCCTCGTGGGCCTTGTAATTGATGGCCGCATCGAACCCGAGCTCCTCCGTGAGCCATCGCACCTTCTCTTCGGTGCCAGCGACGCCCACGGCCCTGCACCCCATCAGGCGGGCGATCTGTCCCACGAGGGAGCCCACCGCCCCGGCCGCCCCCGAGACGAGCACGGTCTCTCCCGGCCTGGGCCGCCCCACGTCGAGCAGGCCGAAATAGGCGGTGAGCCCCGGCATGCCGAGGGCGCCGAGGGCGATGGAGGCCCGCTCGGCGGGAAGGCTCAATTTCTGAAGCGCGGCGCCGGCGAGCACGCCGGCGGTGCGCCAGCCCAATGGGGCCGCGACGAGGTCGCCAGCGACGAAACGGGCGTCCCTCGACTCGACCACCTGCGCCACGGCCTCGCCGCCGATGACCTCGCCGGGCTGGAGGGGGGCGACGTAGCTCTTGGCCGGGCTCATGCGCCCGCGCATGTAGGGGTCCACCGAGAGGTAGAGGGTTTCGAGCAGCACCTCTCCTTCGTCCGGGGGCGGCACAGGGCGGCTTTCCCTTCGGAACGTCGCGTCGTTGGGCATCCCTTCGGGATAGCCCGTCAGAATCCAGCAGTCGCTTTGACGGATGGGCATGGCAGACTCCTAGGGTTTTGGCTCAGCGCCTTTCGTAGCGCAGGAAGGTGAAGGGCGGAGGGCCCGGGCGATCCGCCCGAGAGGTTTCTCGGAAGAGCTCAGCGGGCACCTCGGGGAAAAAGGCATCGCCCGGAAAGGCGGCGTGGACCACGGTGAGGTAGATCCGGCTGGCCAGCGGCAGGGCCTGCGCGTAGACCTCCCCGCCACCGCACACGAAGAGCTCTTCGTCCGAATCTGCGAACAGGGCCAGGGCGGAAGTCAGGTCGGGCAAGACCTCGGCGCCCGGTGCATCGAAAGTCTTCCGCCTGGAGAGGACGATGGTCCGCCGTCCCGGCAGGGGGACGTTGACCGTCTCCCAGGTCTTGCGCCCGAGCAGGACGGGGTGGCCCCAGGTCGTGCGCTTGAAGAAGGCCAGGTCTTCGGGGAGGTGCCACGGGACACGGCCGCCCTCCCCGATCACCCGGTTTTCCCCCATGGCTGCGATGAGCGAAAGGATCATCGGGGCTCTCCTCCGGTTCCACGCAACAGCTCGCGTCCGTTTCCCATCTCCGGGTTCGCTTCGGAGCGGCTTCCAGGCCAAGGCTTAGAGCAGGCGGGCCACCACGAGGGTGATGTCGTCGGCTTGAGGAGCGCTCCCCGAGAATCGGGCCACCTCCTCCAGCACGCGGTCCCGGATCTCCGAGGCAGGTCTCCCCGGCATCGAGACCAGGAGCTCCTGGAGCCGCTCCTCCTCGAAGAACTCACCGGCCTCGTTCATGGCCTCCGTCACCCCATCCGAGAAGAGGACCAGCACGTCCCCCTTCTGGAGCGCGAGCTGCCGCTGGCCGTAGCCCTGCTCCGGAAAGACTCCCACGATGGTGCCCGTGGCGGGGAGCCGCAGGACCTCGGTCCCGCCGACGGTCCACCGCAGGAGCATGGGCGGATTGTGGCCCGCACTGGCGTAGACCAGCGTCCTGCCGCCGGCGTCGAGAACGCCGTAGAAGAGAGTCGCGAACCGCCCCTCACCCGCGCTGTCACAGAGACGGCGGTTAACGCCCGCCATGATCGCCGACACCCGGTCTCCGTGCGCCTCCGCCTGCTCGCGCAGCGTGGCTTGGAGGCTGGCCATCAGGAGGGCGGCCGAGACCCCCTTGCCCGAGATGTCCCCGAGCGCGAGGCCCACCGAGCTCTCGCCCCTCCGGATGAAGTCGTAGTAGTCGCCGCCCACGTAGCGCGCCGGCCGGCAGGCGGCCGCACAGTCCAGCCCCGGGATGAGCGCGGGTACCCTCGGCAGGAGGTTCTGCTGGACCTGCTGCGCGATCTCCACCTCGCGCCTCAGCTGGCCCTCCTCCTCGCTCCGGTGGAGCAGGCGCGCGTGGTCCAGCGTGTCGGCCATCTGCTGCGCCAGCGCCGAGAGGAGCTGGAGGTCCTCGCGCGAGTAGGGCTCCTCGGACCGTTTCTCGCCCAGGCAGAGGAAGCCGAGCAGGTCGGTCCCAACGGACATGGGGACGAGCAGGCGCGCCCCGAGGGTCCCCTCGAGGAGGGCGCGCTCCTGCTCCGAGGCTCGCCCAGCGAGGAGATGCGCCGCCGAGAGCCTGTCCTTGGGGTCCAGGCTCAGGACGCCGGGCGCGGCCGGGCCATCCGAGAGTACGGCCAGCGCGGCCGAATCGGGAGGCAACACCAGGGGGAGGGCGAGAGCATCCCGCTTGGGCGCGGTGTCGGCGGCGCCCGTCCGCCAGAAGCAGAGGAAGGTAGAGGGTGACGAACCCGAAGCGGCCTTCCGCATCGCGGCTCGGCGCTCCCCCACGAGCGGCAGGGCCGCCAGGGCCTCGGCACGCAGGAAGAGGGCGACGTCCTTCGGGTGGAGCGTCGAGGAGAGGGTCTCCACCGCGCTGGTGGCCAGCGCGTCCGGGTCGCCCACGAGCCGGCGCACGCGGACCGTCAGGCCCGTGAGGATCTCGCGGGCGTCGTAGGCCTCTCGGAAGAAGCGGCGCTCGATGGGGACCAGCACCCTGCCGTTGAACCTCCGTACGCCCAGAACGCTGACCAGCGTGAGGCCCGCGACGGTCACGGCCATGATTCCACCTCGGTCCTCGCCCGCGATGTGGCCCACCGACGGGCCCGCCGCATAGTACAGCGCCACAAAGATCGCCGTTCCCTCCAGGGCGAGGAAGCCCTTGGAGAGGAGGGCGAATTGGATCCCGCGCCGGAGGAAAACGCGGATGCCGAAGACGCGGTGCCTGAGAACGGCGTAGATGAAGGCCAGCGGGAAGAGCAGCATGGCGAGGCTCACGCAGATCTGGATCCACAGCGGCGGAGCGACGCCCAGCGTCACCTGACAGAGGTAGCTCAGGAGCCACGGAAAGAGGCAGAGGATCCCGCACAACAGGATACCCAGCCGGCGGCGCTCGTTCTGCGACCGGGCGTTCCGGAGGTTGAGCAGGAGGGCCGCGACGCCGATCACGGCGAGCAGGCAGAAAATAATGTCAAGGGCCCAGTCGGCGTATCTCACGCGGTCCATGTACTGTGAATAGATGGCCTCGTCCGTATGCTGGAGCCACCACAAGATGCCGTTCCACGCGGCGAAAATCCCGCCGAAGGCCACGCCGAACCGTTTGAGCCAGGGAAAGTGGCGGTCGATGGGCGAAGGCGACGGGAAGCGAAGGCAGAACCACAGGAGGACCGGGGTCACGTAGGCGTACAGGACGAGCCACAACGCGGTGCCCAGAGCCCCAAACGGGGAGGGAAACATGGCCATGTTGCCGTGCCACGTGAAGGAGGCGAAGCAGAGGAACAGAAGGCTCGCCGCGAGCGCCCCTTCGTCCTCCGGGCGGGAGATCCCGATCAGCAGGGCGGCGGCCAGGCAGGCCAGGAAGATCAACAGGTCGGCGGTCATAGCGCGGAGCCACGGCCAGATGCTCTGACGGGCGGACTCGGGAATGGCCGGGTAGGTGACCACGGTCACGCGGCTCCGGCCGTCGGCCTCCCTCCGGAGCACCTCCACCTGGAAGGCTTCGCCGTACCGGACCGCTCTCGCGGCCTCCAACGGGGCCATAGGGCCGAGCAACGGGATCCGCCGTCCGTCGGTGATCAGCGCCAGTAATTCATCGCCCGGCCTGAGGCCCCCCGCGGCAACGGCGGGGCTCAGGACCTTCTTCAGAACCAGATAGCCATTGACCCGCTTCATGCTGACCACCGGAGCCGTGTGATAGACGGGGCTGGAGAACAGGACGTTGAAATAGATCAGCCCGGCCTCGGTGGCCAGGACCGCCGAGGCGAGCAGGATGAGAATCGTCAAGCGGCCCAGGCGGGAAGACGGCCGAGGCCCGCCGCCCTCCGATGCGGAAGCGGTGTCGTCTTCCGTAGTGTCTCGTGCCTCCATGGCTTCTCCCCGGGAGACCAGCCCCTAACCCGCGATAGCGAAATCCAGCAGTCCCACGGTAGGCCTGCCCGCGCGCCTTCGTCAAGCCGGCGATGTCCGCCAGTACAAGAGCCGAGGCGGGGAACGATGGCCTGCGAGCGGCTCCTCAACGGCCGGTTGTTGAAATGAGAGACCGCTCCTCCCGCGGCTCCAGGAAGCGCCACCGGCCCGAAGGGAGGTCCAGCTCCACGAGCCCGTAGGCGATCCGCTTGAGGTCCAGCACCTTCAGGGGGGTTCCGTGGCGCTCGTCGCGAAGGGCGCCGAAGAGCCGCCGGACGTGGCGGTTGCGGCCCTCGTCCAGAACCACCCTCAGGCGGGTCTTCGGGCCGTGGTAAGCAAGGATCTGGGCGGAGGAGCACCGCAGGTGTCCCGCGGGCGTGTCCACCCCGTCGAGGAGGACCGGGATCTGGCTTTCCTGGACGTGGCCGCGGACCTCCGCCTCGTAGATTCTTGCCAGGCCTCCGGGCCGCGTGAGCGCCTCCACGAGCCGGCCCTCGCGCACGAACAGGAGCAGCCCGCGCGAGTCCCTGTCGAGACGGCCCGCGGGAACCCACCCTTCGCCGCGGAGCCAAGCCGGCAACAGATCGTAAACGGTCTTCCGGCCGAGCTCGTCGCTGGCCGTCACCACCACGCCCTTCGGTTTGTGGAACATCAGGACGCGGGCCTGGACCGATCGCGCGCCGGCCCAGCCCTTCTCGCCGGCGGCGAGACACTCGCCCCCCTTCCCGCCATGGAGGTCCCCGGCGCCTTTACGCATGCTCAGGGCGCCTTCACCGAGGCGAGGATCCGGGCGAAGTCGGGTTCCTTCCGCAAGCTGTCCAGGTCGGGGTCCTTGGCCATCAGGGCCCGGTCCTTGAATCCGTTAGCCACCGCCCTGCGGAGATAGCCGAGGGCCTTTGCCTTCAGGCCGCACCGCGCGGTGGCGCAGGCGGCGTTGTAGGCGTACAAGGGGTTTCCGGGCGCCACGGCCACGCTCGTTTCGAGGCAGAAGGCCGCCTCCCGGTACCGTCCCATCCGTAGGAGCGTCGCCCCCAGCTCGGAGAAGTGGAAGCCGGCGAGACGGAAGACGATGTCGGCGTTGCGCGCCGCCGCACCCCCGGCCTGGCGGGCGCGGTCGAGGTCTCTCAGGACGCCCAGGATGGACGGCGGGTCCCCGGCGGACTCCACCCTCTGCGAGTACTCCTCGAAGGTCTGTTCGAGGCGCAAACTCTCCTGGACCCGCGGGTCCTTCTCCAGACGGCTGCCCTCGCGCGCCATGACCTCGGACTGCGGCGTGCCCGGCAAAAATTCTGCTCCCTGCCGGTACTCCCGGTAGGCCCGCGTCAGCTCTCCCCGCGCCTCCAGCGCCTGGGCCCAGGCCAGGCGCTGTCCGGCCAGCCGTTCGAGGAAAGCGGGATCCCGCGGGACCAGCCCCCGCCGCATGGCCTCCGCCTGCATGAACTCCACGGCCTGCGTCAGGAGGGGCGCGGCGGGCCACTGGTGGGGGCCGTCAAAGACCTCCAGCCAGTGAGGATCGTTCCTCTTCGTCAGCCAGCGGTCGTAGTAGGTGAATTCGAAGTAATCGAAATCCTCGTTGCCCACGAGCATGTAGAGGGAGAGGCCGCACGACTTGGGCACGGCCCGGTCCTCGGCGGTGAAGGCGCCGCACGAGATGACCCCGGCGAACTCGCCGCGGTGCTTCAGGGCCATCGACATGGCCGCCCGAGCGCCGCCCGAGAAGCCCACGGCGTAGGACCTGGCGGGATCCACGGGGAAGCGCTCGTTCACCTCTTTCCAGAGCGCCGTCTGGGCCTTGGCCACCGGACCCCAGGGCCCGTTCTTCGAATCGTTGGAGCCCACCACGATGTAGCCGTAACGCTCGGCCGATGCCTGAAGAAGAAGGACGGGATCCACGCCGCGGCCCGACGGGGAGAAGCAGAAAATGACGGGCCACGGGCGGCCGGGCGCATAGGTCGAGGGCAGGTAGAGGGCGAAGGAGAAGCCTTTCTCCGTCCGGCACTCGACCCTGGGAATCACGGTTCCGGGCTTGAGATCCTGGGGATGGGCCGCCCGTTCCCATCCCAGGACACAGGCCGCCGCCAATACCCAGGCGACAATACTTTTCCGGGGCGCACTGACGCGGGCGGTCACGGCCTCCTCCTCGTCGTTCCTTTAGGGTTGTACGGTAGATACACCCGCATGGTTTTTGCGATCACCCCCGCGCGTGAGGGGGAGACGCCGCCGGCTTCTTGGCCGGGTAAGGGCACAGGCGGTACACCGGGCACTCGCCGCAGCGGGGGCCCACGGGGCAGCAGATCCTCTGGCCGAAGGCCACCAGGAGCCCGTTGACGGGAATCCACCAGCGCTTCGGGAGGGTCTGCCTCAGCACCATCTCCGTCTCTTCGGGCGTCTTCGTGGCCACGAATCCCCACCGGTAGTTGAGGATGCGGTGGACGTGCGTGTCCACGCAGATGCCCGGTTTGCCGAAGCCCTCCGTGAGCACGAGGTTGGCCGTCTTGCGCCCCACGCCCGGCAACGCGAGCAGTTCCTCCAAGTCATCGGGGACCCCTCCCCCGTGTCTCTCCAGGAGGAGGGCGGCGATGGCGTGCAGCGCCCTGGCCTTGGTCTTGTAGAAGCCGACCGGACGGATGGCGGCCTCCAGGAGAGGCAGCGGCAACTTCAGCATCGCCGCCGGCGAAGAGGCGAGCGGCCAGATGCGGTCGAAGGCCTGTTCGGTCACCACGTCGCGGGTGCGAAGGGAGAGCACCGTTCCCACCAAGACGGCGTAGGGATCGCGGTGCTCCTCCCGGATGCGCCCCACCACCGGCTCCTCGACCTCGGCCTTCCACTCCCGCAGCGCGGAGAGCAGGCGGGAGAGGGTCCGAACGCCCATGGGCCGGGCCGGGCGAAGAAGCTGGGGCTTGGGTTGGACCACGGGAAGGGCTCCTTTTCCGTTCAACTGCCCGGCGAGGGGCGGTCCTCGTCGAAGGGAACTCCCTCGCGAAGGTTCACCCACACCGGCTGGCCGCTCCGCCGGGTGAGCATGACCTCCCAGTCGCCGCGCCAGTCCCGCACCACCGATCCGAAGAGAATGCGAACTTCGCTCTCCGAAAACTTCTCCTTAAAGACGTACCCGAAATCCGCGAGCGACTCCCTGAAGACCCAGGCGGGGAACCGCATTCCTCGCGGAATCGAGATCTCCCGGATGCGAGCCGGCTCGTAGCCGCACTCCCTCAGAACGGCCTGGAACTCTTCGGTGGCATCCGTTCCGTCCACCCGCAAGTCGTGGCGCGACCGCTGGATCTTGCCTTGGGCCAGCTCGCGCAGGGTCTCACGGAATTCGTCCCGGTTCATGCCATCGGCCTCCCGGCCCGAGGCCGTCAGTATACGCGCCCTGGTCTGGCCACCGTGGGTCCAGACCGTTGTCCCCAGGTCCCTGCCGGCCCTATACTCCCTCCAGCAGACGCCCCTCAGTTCGAGCAACCTCGGCCGGCCGTTTCGGGAAACGGTGCGGCCGTGGGGCTCGATCGGCCTCGGGAAGCCGGCTTTGCCGTCCGGTCTCTGCGCCGGCGAGGGGTCCATCTCCCAGGGAGGATGCCCCATGCGGTTGCGATCCACGGCAGTTGCCCTCTTCGCGGCCAGCCTCGCGCTGGCCACTTTCGCTCAGGGCCTCCAGGGCACCTACAGGCTCGTCCAGGACAGCGACGGCACCAAACCCAAGGCCGGCGCGGTCATCACCCTCATCCTCAAGGAAGACGGCTCCCTGTCCCTGAGGGCCGTCCAGCCCGGCCAGGTGTTCGAGGACAGCGGCCAGTACACCGTCGCGGGCTCGCTCGTGACCCTGTCCTTCCGCTCGATGAACAAGCGTGTCACGGCCCAGCCCTATTCCCTCGCGGGCTCCATCCTGACCCTGCCCTTCAAGATGCTGAGCGGAGGCCCCGGGGCCTCCTCCTGGCGCTCCGAACTGGCCCCTTCGACTCCTTCCCCCGGGGACGCCGGGCCCGCAGGCGACCTCTCGAAGCTCCTGGCGTCCACTCTCGACGAGGCCCGGCACCAGGACAACGTCTCCCAGCGCCGCGACATGGACGACCGGGCGGCGCAGCGCCTGGGGGCCTACCGCGGCGGAGCCGCACAGGTGTACTACGCGCAGGCCGTGATCCTCTTTCTCAAGGGGTATTACTACGAGGCCTGGTATGGTTTCGCAAAAGCCGCCAGTTCCGCCCCGCAGAACGCCGTCTACCTCAACAACCTCGCCAACGTGCTCATGGAACTGGACAAGATGCAGGAGGCGAGGAGCATCCTCCAGTGGGTGACCCTCCACTACCCCAACCTCGATTCGCCCTTCGGCAACTTGGGCGTGTGCGAGCTCAAGCTGGGGGAGCTGGACGCCGCGCTGCAAGCCCTCGACCGGGCCATGCTCCTGGCTCCCGAGAACGGCCTCTACCCCTACGCCTACGGGAAGGTCCTGGCGGCCAAGGGACGAAAGGAGGAGGCCAAGCGGTACTACCTGCTGGCCTGGCGGAACGGCTACGGCGGCTCCGGGAAGGAGGGGCAGGGCGGAGGAACAGGGGGACCAGGCGGTTCACCCGGAGGACCGGGAGGTTCGGGCGAGACCGGCGGCACCGGTGGGCCGGGAGGGCCCGCCACCTCAGGCGGCACCGGCCACAGCGCCGGTCGCGGAGCCGGCACCTCTCCGGGCAACAGGGACCGGATTCCCGCGGAGTGGGTGGGCCATTACGAGGCCAAGTACGTCCGCGCCAAGTCCTCGGACGTGAGTACCTTCGGTCAGTCTCTGGCCCAGACGGCCATCAAGACCGACACGCTCTGCTGCGCGAAATCCTTCTCCATGGACATCGACGCCTCCGGCAACATCACCGGCCGAGGGCGCCTGCTGTACGTCTACTTCGGAACCGCCGTCAATCCGGCCATGGGCCTCATGCCCGGCTTTGCCGTGGCGGGCGCGGGGGGATTTTCGGCCACGCTGAAGAACGGCTCCCAGGAACGGGATTGGTCCTTTTCCGGCCGAGTGTCGCCCGACGGGACCGTGGAGGTGTCGGGGCTTCCCTCCGAGAAGCTCGATTTCCTCAACGTGGGCAAGTGGCAGAAAATCGCGTGCTGGTCGCCCCTGCCGCCGCCAGACAGGGGCCACATGCGCGGGCCCTACCGCATGCTCCTGGCCGACGAGGAGAAGGGGGTGCCCTCCGTCTACGTGGACCAGTGGCTGCCACTCAACGACCGGCTGATCCACAAGGTCCACTACGAGGCCTACATCTTCAAAAGCGATAAGCCCGTTACTCCGGACTGCAAGGTCGTCGAGCCCCCCAAGGCCAAGTGCCCCGCCTCGGAATACCTCAAGACCACCTGCTCTGTAGGACCCGACGGAGCCTTCACCGTTTCGGCCTCCCGGGATCTCGGTACCGGGGAGGTGAGCACGCAGACGAGCGCGGGCGGGGACATCACCGGCGGGGCCGGCGTTGATTCGGGAGGGAACATCACCTTCTCCGGCAGCATGGGCAACGCCACGGGCTCCATGCAGTTCAACCCCACGGACGGCTCCTACTCCGTCTCCATGGGCATGGGCATCGATACCAGTTCGGTCGCGCCCGGCCCCTTCAAGATCAGCGAGAAGATCGAGCTGGTGTACGACAGCCGCTGCGGCTGGGGCATCAAGGGTACCGCCGGCGCCTCCGCCGGCGTGGCCTCCGCCGGTGTCGAAGGCTGCATCTATTTCAACAAGGGCGTGTGAGGGGATCCAGACGGGGTGTGGAGGGGCGCCCTCGAAAAGGCACCCGCTCTTTCCTCACATCCTCACCTTTCCACCTCCTCGCATAGAAGAGGGCGAGGGCTTCGGCCCAGCCCTCTCCCGCGCTCACCCGCTGACGCGCCGGTTCCACCTGCTCGTGGGCGGCGCGATCGCGCCCGCCCTGCCCCCATCGCCCACAACGGCCGCCTGCCTCGCTGGAATGGATGGGCTTTCCGCGATGTTCAGGTTGGTGTCGTGCACACGAGAAAAGGCTGGCCTGTCGTCAGCAGGGGCGTCGAGAGGTACATGAGCCATAGGAGGTGCCATGAGCAAGAAGTCTCTGACGGTGGTATTGGCGGTTGCCTTCTCGGTCCTTCTGTTGGCCTTCGCCCTCGCGAGTCCCGCCCAGGACGGGAGCGCGAGGGATGAGGACAGCACGGGCCTCCCCAGCGGCCTCGTGAAACGGGGCTTGGCCATCGCCCCGGTCAACCTCACCTACAAGAAGAAGGACAAGGACTTGGTGGGCTACGGCAGCTATCTCGTGAATGCCGTGGGCGGCTGCAACGACTGCCACACAAGCCCGCCTTACGCCGACGGCGGGAATCCTTATCAAGGACAGCCGGAGCAGATCAATACCACCAACTATCTGGCGGGGGGCCAGCAGTTCGGTCCCTTCATCTCCCGGAACATCACGCCCGATGCCACGACAGGACTGCCCGCCAACCTGGCCCTGGATGCGTTCATCAACGTCATGCGGACCGGCGCGGACCCTGAGAACCCGGGCCAGCTCCTCCAGGTCATGCCCTGGCCCACCTACAGCAAGATGACGGACAAGGACCTCAAGGCCATTTACGCTTACTTGAGCGCCATCCCCCACGCCGATCCCCCCGCCGGGTGAGCCAGCACCGCATCGCCGTCCGGCGATAAAGTGATCGGGACAATCGACATAGGTAGGCCCTCGCGGGCTTTCCCTGTCACACCACCGTGCGTACGGGTCCGTACACGGCGGTTCGGTGGGTTATGCGGTTGGACCCCAAGAGCGTCCCCGCCGGACTTTGGG
>JBAWEQ010000193.1:0-6834 GCA_049591295.1 Acidobacteriota bacterium | reverse complement strand
TGTGGGAGCGGTGGCTGGAGCCGGTGCTCTACCACCCGGCGGCGGCCCATGCGGCCGAGGCCGCGGCGGAGGGGGCGCACCCCTCCACGGCGCTGGAGTGGGGGGCCATGGGCCTCTCCGTTCTGGTGGCCCTCCTCGGCATCGGCCTGGCCACCCTCTGGTACAGGCGGGAGACCGACACCCCGGGCCGCCTCGCCAAAGCCCTGGCGTTCCCGTACCGGGTGGTTCTCAACAAGTATTTCGTGGATGAGCTCTACTTCGGGGCCGTGATCGGGCCTTTCGTCATGATGTCCCGGATCGCGTGGGGCATCGACCGGTGGCTGGTGGACGGCACGGTGAACGTGGTGGCCTATGCCAACGAAGTCCTGGGCATGCTGTTGAGATTCTTCCAGACCGGCTACATCCGTAACTATGCCCTGTTCATCCTTCTGGGCATTCTCGTGCTCCTGTACTTCTTCATCTGAGCGAGGGGGGGCCTGATGGGCGACGTGTGGATGGGCGTGCTTCCTGTGGCGGGTATGGGCGCTGCTGCCTGCCTGCTGTTCCTCCTGGCGGCGGTGATCCGGAACGGCCGCACGATGAACCTCCTCGGCGCGGCGGCGGCCCTGCTGCTGGGAGGGACGCCCGTGCTCATGCTCTGGCAGGAGGGCGGGAAGGTCGTGCCCCAGGCGCTCCTCTCCAGCGACAAGCTGGCGCTCTTCTTCGACGGACTCTTCGTGCTCGTGACGGTGCTGGTCTGCCTTCTGTCGCTGGACTACTTCCGGAAGAAGGAGGTCCAGCACCCCGAGCTGGCGGGGCTCCTCTGCCTGTCGGCCACGGGCATGATGGTGCTCGCCTCGGCCACGAACCTGATCACCTTCTACCTCGGCCTGGAGACCATGTCCATCTCCTTCTACGTCCTGGCCGCCTTCATCCGCACCCACGAGAACTCCATGGAGGCCTCGCTCAAGTACTTCCTCCTCGGCGGATTCTCCTCGGCCTTCCTGCTCCTCGGCATGGCCTTCCTCTACGGCTCCACGCGCTCCCTCGACTACGGAGGCTTGGCAGCGGCGCTCGGCTTGAGGATGTACGCGCTCGGCCAGCCGATCCTCATGCTCGGATTCTTCCTTTTCCTGGTGGGCCTCTTCTTCAAGCTGTCGCTCATCCCCTTCCATTTCTGGGCGCCGGACGTGTACCAGGGGGCGCCGACCCCCGTGAGCGCGCTCATGGCCGTGGGCGGGAAGACGGCCGCCGCCGCGGCCGCCATCCGGGTGTTCCTCTCGGTCTTCTCGGCCAACGGTGAGCTGGCTCAGAAGTGGTTCACCCTGATGATGGTGGTCGGGATATTGACCATCTTCGTGGGGAGCATGGTCGCCCTCACCCAGAGGCACATGAAGCGCCTGCTCGCCTACTCGTCCATCGTCCACGCGGGCTTCATCGCGCTCGGGATCGGGGCCCTGGCCATTCCCGCGCTGGCGGCGCCCATGCTCCAGGCCCTCCTCTTCTACCTGGCGGCCTACCTCTTCATGAACGTGGGGGCCTTCGCCGTTGCGGGCGCCGTGGAGAAGGGAGGCAACATGGACGAGAGCCTCACCTCCTACGCCGGCCTGGGCAACAGCGCTCCCGCGCTGGCGGCGGTCTTCTCGGTGTTCCTCTTCAGCCTCGCCGGGATTCCCCTGACCGCGGGCTTCCTCGGCAAGTTCTATATCTTCCGGGTGCTGGTCAACGGGGGGTACTACCGGATCGCGGCGCTCGGGCTGGTGGGTACGGTGATCGCCACCTACTATTACCTGAAGGTTGTGGTCACGCTCTATTTCCCCTCCCCCGGCGACGAGCCCGTTCCCAAGCCGGACGTGCCGGCGTGGACCCTCGCGGTCCTTTTGCTCACCGGCGCGGCGACGCTCTACCTGGGCATCTTTCCCGACCTCCTCACCGGAGTGATCAGCGGCCTGCGGATCGGCTGAAGATCCGGGGCGCCTTTGGACGGTGTCCGAGGCGGGGCGGCCCGAATCCCGCCTCCATGAGCGCATCCCTCCATCCCTCAGAGCAAAGCCTGAAATCTGTCCCCTGGGGAGGAAGATGGCCGGTTTTGGCGTTACACTCGTCTGGCAAAGCCAAACGATGAAAGGAGATCAATCATGGCTACGATCACGCTGCAAGGCAACCCCATCCACACCAGCGGGAGCCTGCCCGCCAAAGGAGCGAAGGCGCCCGACTTCACGCTGACCCAGGCGGATCTGTCGGACGTCTCGCTGGGACACTTCGCGGGCAAGAAGAAGCTCCTCAACATCGTCCCCAGCCTGGACACGGGGGTCTGCGCCGCCTCCGCGCGCCGCTTCAACCAGGAGGCTTCGAAGGTCCAGGGGGCGGTGATCCTCACGGTCTCGTGCGATCTGCCCTTCGCTCAGAAGCGGTTCTGCGAAGTGGAGGGGATCGAGAACGTGGTCGCCCTGAGCGAGGTGAGGAACCGCGCCTTCGGCGATGCCTACGGCGTGAGGATCGTGGATGGCCCCCTCGCGGGCATCCTCAGCCGCGCCGTCGTCGTGCTGGACGAGCACGATGTGGTCCTCTACACGGAGCAGGTCCCGGAGATCGCGAAGGAACCCGATTACGACAAGGCACTGGCAGCTCTGAAGGGCTAGCCCCGCGAGGCAATCTGCGGTTTACGGGATCAGCAGCGAGTCCCCGAGCTTGAGGCGGTGGCTGGGGCTGATGCGGTTAGCGCGGCATATGCGGTCCACGCTGGTCCCGTACCGTCGCGCCAGGTCCCAGAGCGTATCGCCCTGCCGGACGTGATGCACGCGTTCTCGGGATGCGAGGGCGCGGCCCCGGCCCGGGGTGCCGGCCCTGCGGGCCGGTTCGCCCTCGGCCAGCACCAGGCGCTGGCCCGGGTGCAGGAGGTTCGAACTCAGGTTGTTCAGCTCCCTGAGCCGGTCGATGGGGACGGCGGTGCGTCTGGAAATGGAGGCGAGCGAATCTCCGCTGCGGACGCGGTAGACCCGGGCGCCCCTGGATCCGCGGGACCGGCTCTGGGCGTAGAGCTCGGGGTCGCTGGCGGCGGAGCCCATGGGAATCACCAGCGTCTCGCCGGGGTGGACGCGCCAAGTCGGCATGCGGTTCGCCAGGCGGATCGCCTCCGTGCTGACCTTGTAGCGGGCCGCGATGCGCCGGAGGGAATCGCCCCGCGTGACCTTGTGCATGGCCACGGCGATCCGCTCGTCCGCGGGAACCGCCTTGAGCCGCGCCATGAAGCCGTCCAGGTGGCTCGCGGGAATGCGCAATTCGAACGGCCCGGGCGGCGTCATCAGGCGATTCAAGGAGGGGTTCAGGGCCTGGATCGTCTCGATGGGCGCCTGGGCGCACTTGGCGATCACGCGCAGGTCCGTGGCCTCGTCGACGGTCACGATCGCCGTGGACGGCGGAGGGTCGGGGGCCGGGGGGGTGAAACCGTAGGCCTTCGGATTGCTGGCCAGCAGGATGGCGGCGAGGATGGCGGGGACGTACTCCCGCGTCTCCCTGCGGAGGAACCTCGTGTCCCTCAACTTCCAGAAGGTCGAGTCCGGGCGCCTCTCCATGTAACTCTGGATTTTTCCCTCTCCGCAGTTGTACGCGGCGAGGGCCATCTGCCAGTCGTTGAACATCCCGTAGAGGTCCTTCAGGTATCGGGCCGCCGCGCGGGCCGCCGCCTCGGGGTCTCGCCGCTGGTCCTCCCAGAAGTCCACCTTCAGGTCGTACCGGATGGCGGTTCCCTTGATGAACTGCCACATGCCCACGGCCCTCGCCCTGGAGACGGCATCGGGGTTGAAGGCGGACTCGACGATGGCGAGGTAGACCAGGGAGGGCGGCACCCCCTCGTCCTTGAAGATCTCCTTCATCCTGGGGATGTAGGGGCCGCCACGGGTGAGCGCCCGCTCGAACCAGTCGTGCAGCTTGGTCTGGAAGAGCTGGACATAGGTCAGGACGGCCGGATTGTCGGTGGGAATGGCGAAGCCCAGGTGGGCCTGCTGGAGGGCCGCCTCGACTTCCTGGTAGGTTGACTTCAGGGCGTCAGGGGGCAGGAAGGTGGTCACGTGAAGCAGGTCGTCGTCCGTCGGAGAGCCGTTGGTTTGTTCGGGCGAGGCGGGGGCCGCGTTGGCGTCGAGCTGGAGCTGAAGGCAGAGGTCGCACATGCGCTCGAGCGCCCCCTGAAGCTTGGGATCGGACTGCTGTTCCGCCGTGAGGGCATCGTACTTCGTGAGCGCCTGGGTCATCTCCCTCGCGACCAGGGCGGCCTGCTCGTCCGTGAGGTCCGGGTTTTCCGCCCGGGTGCTGAGCTGCTCCATGGTGGAGAAGAGGCTGTCGGTGGGACTGGGCGCCTTGGCGATGGCCGGGGCGGGAGCCAGGCCAACCCCCGTCGGCTTCCTGGCGGGGGCGCAGCCCCAGACCAGCAGGACCGGCATGAGAAACACGAGGAGCTTCCGTCCGTCCCTCGTCATAACGGGATGTTCCCGTGCTTCTTGGGGGGGGTGGTCTCGCGCTTGTTCGCCAGGGCGGACAGGGCGTTGATCAGCTTCGGCCGAGTCTCGGAGGGCAGGATGACCGCGTCGATGAATCCCTTTCTGGCGGCCACGTAGGGGTTGGCGAGGGTCTCGCGGTAGTCGCCCACCATTTTGGCCCGCGCGGCCTCGGGGTCCGCCGCCTGGCCCAGTTCCTTGCGATAGAGGATATTCACCGCTCCCTCCGGGCCCATCACGGCGATCTCGGCCGTGGGGTACGCGAAATTGAGGTCCGTCCGGATGTGCTTGCTCGCCATCACGCAGTAGGCGCCGCCGTAGGCCTTCCTCGTGATCACGGTGACCTTCGGAACCGTGGCCTCGGCGAAGGCGAAGAGCAGTTTGGCCCCGTGCACGATGATTCCTCCGTGTTCCTGGTCCTTTCCGGGAAGAAAGCCCGGAACGTCCTCGAAGGTCACGAGCGGAATATTGAAGCAGTCGCAGAAGCGTACGAAGCGCGCGCCTTTGATGGAGGCCTTGATGTCCAGGACTCCCGCGAGAAATGCCGGCTGGTTGGCGACGATGCCCACGACGCGGCCTCCAAGGCGACCGAAGCCGACGACGATGTTCTGCGCGAAGTCGCGGTGCACTTCGAGGAAGTTGCCGTCGTCCACCACCCCGTAGATGAGTTTCTTGATGTCATAGGGAAGGTTCGCGTTCTCGGGCACGACGGAGTTGAGCGCATCGTCCCGCCGGTCCGGCGGATCCTGCGTCGCCTTGGCGGGCGGGTCCTCCTGGTTGTTGGAGGGAAGGAAGGAGAGGAGGGCGCGCACCGTCGCGAGGGCCGCGGCGTCGTCACCGGCGCTGAAGTGGGCCACGCCCGAAACGGAGGCGTGGGTGTGCGCCCCGCCGAGCGCCTCCTTGGAGATGTCCTCGTGCAGGACCGTCTTGATGACGTCCGGACCCGTGATGAACATGTAGGAGGTCGCCTCGGTCATGACCACGAAGTCCGTGATAGCCGGAGAGTAGACCGCGCCGCCCGCGCACGGACCCATGATCAGGGAGATCTGCGGAACCACGCCCGAAGCCAGGGTGTTTCTGAGGAAGATGTCGGCGTACCCGCCGAGCGAGCCCACACCCTCTTGGATGCGCGCTCCGCCCGAGTCGTTGATGCCCACGATGGGAGCCCCGACCTTCATGGCCAGGTCCATGATCTTGCAGATCTTCCTGGCATTCGATTCGGAGAGCGAGCCGCCGAAGACCGTGAAGTCGTTCGCGAAGAGGAAAAGGGGACGGCCGTCCACCCTGGCGAAGCCCGTCACCACGCCGTCGCCGGGGACGCGCTTGTCCTCCATGCCAAAGTCCCGGCAGTCGTGCTCCACGAGGGCGTCGGTCTCCTCGAAGGAGCCCGGGTCCACCAGGAGTTCGATGCGCTCCCTGGCCGTGAGCTTGCCCGCGTCGTGCTGGGCCTTCATCCTCTCGGGGCCGCCGCCCTCCCGGCCCGCCTTCAGGCGGCTCTCGAGCTCCTCGAAGCGGCCCGCCATCACTGCGCCTCCGAGAAGGTGCGGTAGGCGAGGCCGCTCACGGTGTCCCGGTAGCGGTCGTCGGGGGCCGAGTTCTGGTAGCGATTGACGAAGTCCAGGAGCTTTCTCGCCTCGGCGTCACTCTTGTCGAAATCCAGAAGGTCCTTCAGGTTCTGGCGGGCTCCCCGGACGTTGGAGGCCTTCAAGTTGAAGACGGCCCAATTGTAATAGCCGTCCCGGATGAGCTGGGCCACCGCGTCCCGCTTGCCGAGCTGCCGGGCCAGCGTGTCGTCGGGGTAGATGAGGCGCCAGGCGATCCTGAGGCACTCGGCGAAGTCGCCCTCCTGCAGGGACTGGATGGAAGACTGGTACTCCTTGAGGAACTGCTGGTTCTTCGCATCCTCGACCTGCTGGCGCTGGAGGGCGTCCCTGGCATTAGCGAGTCCGGCCTGGGCCTCGGCATTGGAGGAATCCATCCCCAGGGTCTGCTGGTATAAGGCCACGGCCTTCGCGTAGTCCTTGCCCTCCATGGCGTCGGCGGCTCCCTTCAGGAGGCCGGGCACGGTGGGCGTGGGCTGGCTCTCCGGAGACGCGGAGGGCTCCGAGCTTCCCTGGGCCGGCGCTTCGACTTTGGGGAGACGGGGCGGCTGGGGCTTCGGGAGGTGCTGGATCTCGGCCGGAGGGTTGGAGTCGCTCCCGCCCAGGAAATACCGGGTTCCCAGGAAGATGCCCAGGCCGGCCAGAACCAGAACCACGGCGATTCCCGCGATCAGCGCGACGCTGGGGCGGCGGGACGCGCCGCCCTTGCCGGAGGCCCCCTTGATAGCGCGCTTGGCCGCCATGGGGGCAGAGGGTGGGGG
>JBAWEQ010000192.1:0-6614 GCA_049591295.1 Acidobacteriota bacterium | reverse complement strand
GATGAAGCCAGGGCCTCGGGCGCGGGGGGCGCCTGGGGGCGCGCCGGGGCGGGGGGCGCCTCGCCCGCGGCCTTCTCGTCGAGCGTGCCCACCTCCTGGCCGATCTTCACCGTCTCGCCCGCCTGGACGGCGATTTTGAGCCGGCCGGCGGCGGTGGCGTTGATGGTCATGGTGACCTTGTCGGTCTCGAGGACGAAGAGGGGATCGTCGGTCTGGACGCTCTCCCCGTCGGCCTTCAGCCACTCCGTCAGGATCCCCTCCGTGATGGATTCACCGACGGCCGGTACGGTCACTGGCGTGCTCATGCGCGATCGCTCCTTCCTGAAAATGGTGGAGGGTGGAGAGTGAAGGAGGAATGGGCGGCCATCGGAACCTGGCCGGCCATGGTTCTTGTCCTCCCCCCTCCACTCTTCACGCTCCACTCTCGACTCTCAGCGAGCCAGCGACTCCTGGGCCCTGCCCGAAGCCTCGATGCCCAAGGCCGCCCTCACCACCTGATCCTGCTCCCGCTGGTGGGCGTGGTGCGAGCCGATGGCCGGGCTCGCCGAGGCCCTGCGCCCGCAGTATTGGATATTGACCCCAGGGAAGAGCGCCCGCAGGCGGGGCTCCATGAAGCTCCAGCCCCCCCGGTTCTGCGACTCCTCCTGGGTCCAGACCACCTCCGCGGCTCCCCGGTACTTCCGGGCGATCTCCGCCATCGGGCCCGTGGGCCAGGGGTAGAACTGCTCCACCCGTACCAGCGCCGTTCCCCCCGCGCCGTCCTTCTCGCGGCGCTCCAGCAGGTCGTAGAAGAGCTTGCCGCTGCACAGGACGAGGCGCCGGGCCTCGGCGGGCGGGGCCGGGTCGTCCAGCACCTCCTGGAAGCGCCCGGCCGCCAGATCCTCCACGGGCGAGACGGCCCTCGGGTGGCGCAGCAGGCTCTTGGGGGCCATGACGATGAGCGGCCGACGGAAGCTCCGCTTGAGCTGGCGCCGCAGGGCATGGAAGTAGTTGGCGGGTGTGGTCAGATTGACAACCTGGATGTTCTCCTCGGCGCAGGCCGCGAGGTATCGCTCCAGATAGGCGTTGGAGTGCTCGGGCCCCTGCCCCTCGTAGCCGTGCGGCAGGAGCATGACCAGGCCGCTCGCCCTCTGCCACTTGGCCAGCGAGCTCACGACGAACTGGTCGATGATGACCTGGGCCCCGTTGGCGAAGTCGCCGAACTGGGCCTCCCAGACCACCAGCATGTGGGGCTCCGCCAGGCTGTAGCCGTAGTCGAAGCCCAGCACCGCCGCCTCCGAGAGCATGCTGTTGTAGACGCAGAACTTGGCCTGCCCCTCGCGGATGTGGTTGAGGGGGACGTAGCTCTCCTGCGTGTTCGTGTCGCTCCAGACCGAGTGGCGGGAGGAGAAGGTCCCCCGGGCGCTGTCCTGGCCCGAGAGCCGCACGGGCAGCCCCTCGTTCAGCAGCGTGCCGAAGGCCAGCAGCTCGGCCGTGGCCCAGTCCACCTGGCCGTGCTCCTTAACCGCCTTGAGCACCTCCGGCAGGCGCCTGGCCACCTTGGGGTTCAGGGCGAAGCCCTCGGGCACGGTGGTCATGGCCTTCGCCACGTCGCACAGCGCCGGGTGGGTCACCGCCGTGGGGGCCGGGTCGTGGGAGTACGGGCCCGAGAGGCCGCGCCAGATCCCGCCGAAGGCGTAGAGGTCGGGTTCCATGGCGCCCGACTTGGCCTGCTGGAAGGCGGCCTGGAGCCGGGTCTGGAACTCGTCGGCGAAGGCCTTCTCCTCCTGGGGGGTCAGCACGCCCGCCTTCGCGAGCCGGGCCGTGTAGAGCTTCAGGACCGAGGGCCGGCTCTTGATCTTCTTGTAGAGGACCGGCTGGGTGAAGGCCGGCTCGTCGCCCTCGTTGTGGCCGTGGCGGCGGTAGCAGACCATGTCCACCACCACGTCCCGGCCGAAGGTCTGGCGGAACTCCAGGGCCAGCTCGGCCACCGTGACGACGGCCTCGGGGTCGTCGCCGTTGACGTGGAAGATCGGGGCCTCGATCATCTTGGCCACGTCCGTGCAGTAGATCGTGGAGCGGCCCTCCTTGGGCGAGGTGGTGAAGCCGATCTGGTTGTTGACGACGAGGTGGATCGTGCCGCCCACGCGGTAGCCTTCGAGCTGGCTCAGGTTCAGGGTCTCGGCCACGAGCCCCTGGCCGGCGAAGGCGGCGTCGCCGTGAATCAGCACGGGGATCACCTCGCGCCGCTCCTTCGTGTCGCCCTCCCGCCGCTGCTTGGCGCGGACCCGCCCCAGGACCACCGGGTCCACGGCCTCCAGGTGGCTCGGGTTGCTGCTCAGGGAGACGCGGAGGCTCTTGGCCGTGCGGTGGCTCCGGTGGACGCTGGAGTAGCCCCGGTGGTACTTGACGTCGCCGTCGCCGCCGAAGGAGTCGGGCAGGAGGTTGTCCTCGAACTCCGAGAAGAGCTGGGCGTAGGACTTGTCCAGGATATTGGCGAGCACGTTGAGCCGCCCGCGGTGGGCCATGCCGATGACCACCTCTTCCACGCCGAGCTCCGGCGCCATCTCCACCAGCGCGTGCAGCGCGGGGATGAGGGACTCGGCGCCCTCCAGGGAGAAGCGCTTCTGGCCGGGGTAGCGGCTCTGGAGGAAGGTCTCGAAGAGCTCCGCGTCCACGAGGCGCTCCAGGGCCATCATCTGCTTGGCCTTGTCGAAGGCCGGCCGGTTGCGCGACGGCTCCATCCTGGCCTGGAGCCAGCGGCGCACGGCCGTGTCCTGGATGTGGATGTACTCCACGCCGATGGAGCGGCAGTAGGTGTCCTGAAGGATGCCGACGATCTCTTTGAGGGTGGCGCGCTCCGGCCCGCCCAGGTGGCCCGTGTCGAAGACGCGGTCCAGGTCGCGCTCGCTCAGGCCGAAGGCCTCCAGCGCGAGGGCGGGGTGGCTCGTGGGGTTGCCGCCCAGCGGGTCGGTCTGGGCGATGAGGTGGCCCTGGCTCCGGTAGGCGTAGATGAGGCTCGCCACCTGGGACTGGGCGTGGGCCTGGTCCGCCGCCGCGCAGGTGCGCGGGCAGGTGGCCATCTCGAAGCCCTCGAAGAAATAGCGCCACTCCTGGCCCACCGAGCCGGGATCGGCCTTCCACTGCTCGTAGAGGGATTCGACCAGGGCCGAGTTGGCCAGCGCGGCCGCGGCGCCTCCCGCCGGGCCGGTTCTCTTCTCAACGGACATGGTGCTCGTCTCCTTCTCTTCTCTCCATCGCCGGGGGCGTCCGGCGGCGCCGCGGGGCTACGGGCCACGCACCGTGGAGGGCCAGAGGCCCGTGCCTTCAAGAACCCAACGCCTTCCCCCTGAGTTTATTCGTCTTTGAACGCGCTGTAAACGGTGGGGGGAGGCCGAGGCCAGCTCGCCGTCGGGGTGCACCGGGAAGAAAGGGCGGAAAGCGGGTGTTCCGAAGCGTGACAGCGGACCTGGCGAGGCACCGGCAAGAATGAAGAGATGGGAGGCGGGCGATTCGATCTCGGTTCGTGGGGCTCTTCGGCCGGCTTCTCGCCCCTGGCGCTACGTGCGGAGTTCGGCCAGTGCACTGGCTCAGGAGAGGCCCGTCGGGGCCTTGGATCCAGCGAGGGCGGCATCGGAGGCCGGGTGGCACCGCCTGGGGCGAAGATCTGTGAACCCGAAGGAATCTATGAGCATAAAAGCTAGCCTATTAGGGAATCACACCGTTCACACCCGATGGGAATAGGCGGTCCATCGTGTGGGCGTGGGCGAGCTTGCACCGGATGATAAGGAGGTGTATCTTAAATGGCAGTGGGAACTGGCAAACTTGGAGGCGGGGGGGCCGCCGATCTGGGGAGTATTAGGGTTGTCTTGACAGGGGGGCGAAGCGCTTCATACACTGCATGCATGAAAACGGGGAGCAAGGACCAAATGTCCCGGGTGGTTCCGGGTTTGCGTTTCGAGACAGGATCGAAAGGAAAAGGAGGACAAGCATGAGGTGGCCTAGCGTACGTGGCGCGGCGAGAGTCCTGGCCCTGGCGGCGGGTCTGCTCGCGTTGGCCCTGCCGTTGACTATCATGGCGGCGCAGGGGGGCGCAAGCCCATACCAGTGGACGACCTCCGTGGCGGGCAGCAGCCAGCTCCACGGTGTCGTCTGGGACGGCAGCCAGTTCGTCGCCTTCGGCGACGGCGGGGCCGTCTTCACGAGTCCGGACGGCCAGAGCTGGTCGGCCGCCAAGAGCGGTACGGACAAGGCCCTTCAGGCCGCGGCCTGGAGCGGCAAGAATCTCGTGGCCGTCGGCTCCGAGGGGCTCCTCCTCCAGAGCGCGGACGCGAAGGCCTGGTCCGTCAAGGCGCACGGCCTTCCGGCCGCCGCCTCGGCGGTGGCTTACGGCCAGCTCAAGGCCGACAAGGGCCTCTTCGTGGCGGTGGGCCCGCAGGGCCTGCTTCTCACGAGCCATAACGGCTCCGCCTGGAAGCACCGCGTCAGCGGCACGGCCCAGAACCTGAACGCCGTGACCTACGGCGACGGCCTCTTCGTGGCCGTGGGCGACGCGGGCGCGATCATCACCAGCGCCGACGGCAAGCAGTGGAGCCCGGCCTCGGGCGCCTCCGCCTCCTTGCAGGGCGTGGCCTTCGGTAACGGCCTCTACGTGGCCGTGGGCCAGAACGGCGCCCTCTTCACGAGCGCCGACGGGCGTGTCTGGACGGCCGCCCAGGATCCTCAGCAGGAGAGCCTGAACGCTGTGGCCTTCACCGGGATCGGCTTCGTGGCGGTGGGCCAGGGCGGCGGCATCGTGCGTAGCGCCGACGGCCAGAGCTGGGCCGCCGAGCAGAGCCCCCTCTCCACCTGGCTGCACGGCGTGGCCTACGGCCAGAGTCACGTGGTGGCCGTGGGCGACGGCGGCATCGTGGTTCTGGCGGTCACCCCGTACTACATCGGCGGCGTAGTGACGGTCCAAACGTCCGGGCAACCTATCGCTGGTGTTACGCTCAGCGCGGCGGGCGTCGCCAACCCCGGTCCCTACACCGCGACGAGCAGCGCGACGGGCTCCTACCAGATCAACAACCTTCCCAATAACGACACTTACACCGTGACGCCCACCGGCGGCGCCGGCTGGACCTTTACTCCCGCGACCGCCTCCGTGCCCATCGCGGGCGCGACGGCCACCCAGAATTTCGTAGTCACCGCGAACACCATCACGGCACGCGTGACCAACAGTACGGGTGCACCCATCACGCCCACCATCACGGCCACGGGCGGAGGGAACACCTTCACTGTGACCGCGGCTGCTCCGCTTGCGAACTCAAGCAGCCAGAACTACATTGTAAGGGTTCCTCCAGGCATCTACACGGTCACTGCCTCGGCAGACCATACGATGTTTACCCCCGCATCCATCCCGAACGTGGATGCCTCGGCGGGTAGCCCCAACATAACGGCGACTCCGTTCGTCGGTGTGGCCGCCTACCTCCAGGCCGGCCACTTCTATGTGGGCGATTGCGGGGCAGGAAACACCACCACGCCCATCCAGGGGGTGATCGTCACGGCGACGGACGGCACGAACACCTACACCGCGGTGTCGGACTCCGCTGGCGCCTTCCAGTTCTTCCTGGCCACCGGCACCTGGACCCTGCACTTCGCGAAGGGCGGCACTATGTTCTGCCCGGACAACGGCACGCCCAATTACTACACCCTCACGGTCGGTGCCACTGACGTCACTTCCTACGCCTGGTTCGGCCAGGGGTCCTACAGCATCTCGGGCACCGTGACCATCGGCGGCGGGGTTGCCCCGCTGAAGGGCGCCACCATGACCCTCGGCGGCGATGCCACCGCCACCACCACCACGAACACGAACGGCTATTACATCTTCAACTACCTGTCGGCCGGCACCTACACGGTGACGCCCTCCTATACGCCTTCCCTGATCTTCAGCCCGGCCAGCTCGGGCACCCTCACCTTGGGGCCCAGCCAGACCAACATCAACTTCGACGCCTCCACGCCCATCTTCACCGGCAAGGTGACGGATTCGGCCACTCTCCTGGGGATCCTGGGCGTCACGATCACGGCCGACGACGGCAACGGCCACGTCTTCACAGCCGCCACGCTTTCTAACGGTACTTACAAGCTCCCCGTCATACCCGGCACGTATACCCTGACCCCGACCGCCCCGGCGGGCACTACCTACACGTTCAACCCGGCTTCGCTGTCGCCGGCGATCGACACGGGCACGCTGGCCAACCAGAACTTCACGGCGACGCAGATCTTCCCCGTCTCGGGCTACGTCTACGTCGGGCCTGCCACCACGACGGGAATCCCCGGCGTGACGATCACCGCGACCATCAACAGCGTCCTCTACGACACCCAGACGACCGACGCCAACGGCCACTTCTCCTTCAATCTGCCCGAAGGCGTCGCCAACCAGGTCACCTTCAACCTCTCGAAGGCCGGCTTCACCTTCACCAACAACCCTTTCCCTTATACCGTGAGCGGCGCCTATTCGGGCCTCGTGTTCTACGGCTCGGAGAGCTACAGCGTCACCGGGACGGTGATGCTGGGCAGCGCCGGGCTGCAGAACGTGAAGGTGACGTTGACCCCCGGCGGATTGAACGCGCTCACGGACCCCAGCGGGAGCTTCA
>JBAWEQ010000191.1:0-10851 GCA_049591295.1 Acidobacteriota bacterium | reverse complement strand
GCCCGCATCCTGGGGCACCCGGCACCGGAGCCATCGGACGAGGGACCCGGATCGGACAGGTGGGTTCCCGAGCGGCGAGGCGGCACCGCCGCCCGCGAGGAGGAGGTCCCCGCCCCGCCCGAAGTGGGACGGGAGCTCGTGGAGGAGGTGGTGGCCCTCTGGACGGGGATTCCAGTCACCGCCATTCGCGAGGACGAGCGGGACAAGCTCATGCGTATCGAGCAGATTCTGCACCGGCGCATCATCGGACAAGACAAGGCCATCTCGGCCCTGGCGCGCGCCATCCGGCGCTCCCGCGCGGGGATCCGCAACCCCGGACGTCCCATCGGCTCCTTCATCTTCCTGGGCCCCACGGGGGTCGGCAAGACGGAGGCGGCCAAGACCCTCTCGGAGTTCCTCTTCGGCGACGAGCGCGCCCTGATCCGCATGGACATGAGCGAGTACGCCGAAAGGCACTCCGTATCCAAGATGATCGGCTCGCCGCCCGGCTACGTGGGATACGAGGAGGGCGGGCAGCTCGTGGAGCGGGTCAAGCGCCGGCCCTACGCCGTCATCCTCCTGGACGAGATCGAAAAGGCCCACCCCGACGTCCTGAACGTCCTGCTGCAGATCCTGGAGGACGGCATCCTGACGGACAGCTACGGCGACACGGTGGATTTCAAGAACACGATCCTCATCCTCACGAGCAACCTGGGCTCCAAGTTCATCCTGGACAGGGGCGTGCCCGGGTTCGAGGGGGCGCAGCGGACCGCTTCGGTGCAGAAGGACGAGGTCCATCGGCACCTGCGGCGGACCCTCCAGCCCGAATTCCTGAACCGCATCGACGAGATCATCATCTTCGATCCCCTTTCGAGGGAGGACCTGCAGGCCATCGCCGTCCGCATGATCGAGGACCTGAACCGCGTGATGCGGGACCGGGGCATCGACCTTGCCGCGGAAGGGGGAGTCTTCGATTTTCTCGTGGACACATGCTGCACCGATCCCACCTACGGTGCCCGCCCCCTCCGGCGGGGAGTCCAAGCCTACATTGAGGATCCGCTCGCGGAGTGGCTCCTGCTCAATGACGTGCGAGAGAACACTCGAATCAACCTGGAAGTGCAAGGGGATCGGATCGCGCTGGCCAGCGTTGAGCCAGTGCCCGTATCCGGATAGGTGGAGCATGGCCCGAAGACTGTTGCCGATCCTGACCGTCCTTCTCCTCACCACGGTGGCACTCGCCGCCCAGAACCCACCGCCCGCCGGAGATCGGAGCGAGAAGAAACCGGCGCCCCAGGCGGAGCAGCCCGCCAAGGCCGCCCAGGGCCAGCAGTCCGAACAGCCCAAAATCGAGAAGATCGTGCTCGAGGGGAACGACCGGCTCACCCAGGACGCCTTCCTGGCACTCACGAGCCTGCGGCCGGGAGACGTTTACGACGAGGCCCGCCTGCGGCGGGAGTTCATGAAGATCTGGAACTCCGGGCTCTTCGAGGACCTCTCGATCGACGAGGAGAACGGCAAGACGGGGAAGATCATCATCTTCCACATCAAGGAGCGGCCCATCGTGGCCTCCGTGGAGTTCACGGGCTCGAAGTCCCTCACCTCCAGCACCATCCTTGACAAGCTCAAAGAGAACAACGCCGAAATCAAGACCGGCACCGTCCTGGACTACACGAAAGTGATGCACACCGAGGCCGCCCTCCGGTTCATGGCGGCCGAGAAGGGGTTCCCGGAGGCCGACGTCACCTCCAAGGTCCAGACCATGGGCCGGTCCGAGGTGGCCCTCACCTTCAACATCAAGGAAGGCCCCAAGGCGCGCATCGAGAAGGTGAAGTTTCTGGGGGTTCATGCCTTCTCCCAGCGCAAGCTGCGCTGGACGCTGAAGAAGACCCGCGAGCACTGGTTTCTCTCCTGGGCCACCCGGCACGACATCTACTCGGAGGACCGCTACTACGAGGACATCAAGGCCCTGAGGGACCTGTACGAGTCGGAGGGGTACCTGGACGTGGACGTGGGCGACCCCATCGTGGACAAGAGCTTCAACGCGAAGCACACCAAGGAGTGGCTGAAGCTGACGATCCCTATCCAGGAAGGCATCGCCTACAAGCTGGGGAAGGTCTCGTTTGAGGGGAACACGGTCTTTCCAAGCGCCGACCTCAAGAAGCTCGTCTTTCTCAAGGAGGGTAAGCCGCTGGACAAGGTGGGCCTCGGATACGTCATCAAGGCCATCGAGGCCAAGTACGGCGAGAAGGGCTACATCTACGCCACGGCCACCCCCATCTTTGACAAGCACGCCAAGACCAAGACGGCGGACGTCGCCATCTCGGTCACAGAGGATCAGATCTACTACGTCAACCGCATCGAGTTCCGCGGAAACATCTCCACCAGGGACTACGTCCTGAGGCGCGAGATGCTCATCTACGAGCAGGAGGTCTTCAACTACGTCCGCTACCAGCGGGGCCTATACCGCCTCAAGGCGACGGGGCTCTTCACCGTCAAGGATGATCCCACCATCACCAAGGTGCCCAATACCAACACGGTGGACGTGCTGGTGAAGGGGACGGAGGCCAGCAAGAACGAGCTCCTCTTCGGCGGCGGGTACGGCGGGGTCAACGGCTTCTTCGTGTCGGGGTCCTTCAGGACCTACAACTTCCTGGGCACCGGCACGACCTTCTCCCTCAACGCGGACGTCGGCAAGGTGCAGAAGCTCTACTCGATCAACTACTCGGACCCGTGGTTCTTCGGCAAGCGGATTGGCGCCTCCTTCTCCATCTACAACTCCGACCTGAGCTACCTGCAGTTTGACCAGCTCACCAAGGGCGCATCCTTCTCCGTCTCCTTCCCGATCACCGACTTCTCCTCCTGGTCCGTCGGATACCGGTGGGAACGCTCCCACGCCAACAACTTCACCACGAGCCTCTCGACCCTCTACACGGATTACCTGAATAACACCACCACCTCGGCGGTGTTTGGCGGAATCAGCTATAACTCGGTCAACAACCCGTTCCGGCCCATGCGCGGCATGCAGCTGTCTTTGAACACGAGCGTGGCCGGCAACTGGCTCGGAGGACAGAACAAGTTCATCAAGTCCAACTTCGACGGCGACATCTACGTCCCCACCTTCCGGAAACAGAACGCCGCCTTCCGCCTGAGCATCGGCTACATCACGGCTTACGGCGGCCAGCAGATCCCGCTCTGGGAGCGCTACTTCCTCGGCGGAGAGGACACGCTGCGCGGCTTCGGCGTGCGGTCCGTCTACCCCCTCACGAAGGATGGACGGTACTTCGTCGACCCCGCCACACAGACCATCGAGGGCGGGAACCGCTACCTGCTGACCAACTGGGAGTACGTCTTTCACGTCGTCGAGCAGGTGGACGTGGCCCTCTTCATGGACGCCGGCAACACCTACCACGAGCGCCAGAAATTGGAGCTGAGCAACTACCGCGCCGACGCCGGCGCGGAGCTGCGCTTCTTCATCCCCCAGTTCAACGTGCCTCTGAGACTCATTTACGCGTACAACCTCAAGAAGCACCCCAATGATGACTTCAGCAATTTCCAGCTCTCCATAGGACTGACGTTCTAATAGGGACCTCAAGGAGGAACGAACCATGCGGAAACTGACAGCCGCCCTCGCGGCCACTCTCACCCTCGCGTCCCTCGGCGTGTTTGCCCAGGCCCAGCTCAAGATCGCCGTGGTGGACACCATGCGCGTGGCCAACGAGTGCAAGGAGGGGAAGAGCATTCAGGCCGCTCTGAAGGCCTTTCACGATCAGAAACAGGCCCAGATCACGGCCAAGGAGACCGAGCTGAAGGCCCTGGAGGAGCAGGTCAAGGACCCGAAGATCAGCGAGGACAAGAAGGACGACCTCAGGGCCAAATTCAACTCCAAGATGTACGAATACCAGGCCTACGCCAAGGCGGCGCAGGACGAGATGGAGGCCCGCAGCCAGAAAATGCAGGCCGAATTCCAGCGGAAGCTTGCTGGAGTGATCACCCAGTACGCCCAGTCCAAGGGTCTCTCGGTGGTGATCGAGAAGGGCATCTGCCTCTACAACGCGGATACCCTGGACGCCACCTCGGACGTCATAGCCGCCATGAACCAGGCCTACCCGGGCACGAGCACCGGCACGAGCGGAAAATAGGGATGAAGATCTCGGTCATCGCCGGACAGGTCGGAGCCCGGGTGATGGGCGATCCCGAAATGGAACTCTTCGGGATCGCGCCCCTGGAGTCTGCCACCGGCCGTGACCTCGCCTTCCTCGCCAATCCGAAGTACCGGGAGGCGGCCCGCATCAGCGAAGCCGGAGCCATCCTCGTGTCCGAGGGCGAGAGCCTGCCCGGAAGGACACTTCTCGTCTGCAAGGATCCGTACGTCGCCTTCGCCAGGGCCATCGGACTCTTCTATAAGCCCCGCGAGTTCAAGCCGGGCATCCACCCCACCGCCATTCTCGGGGAGCGGTGCGAAGTAGCCGCCGACGCCCACGTTGGACCCTACGCGGTTCTCGGCGATGCAACCAGAGTGGGTGCGGGAAGCGTCATCGAGGCGGGTTGCGTGCTGGGACCCGGCTGCGAGATCGGAGAGCACTGCCGGCTCTTTCCGCGCGTGGTCCTGTACGAAGGGACGGTCCTCGGCAACCGGGTGATCCTCCACGCCGGCGCGGTCATCGGCTCGGATGGGTTTGGCTACGCCCAGGAAGCCGGAAGGCACGTCAAGATTCCCCAGATCGGCCGGGCGGTGGTGGAGAGCGACGTGGAGATCGGCGCCAACACCACCGTGGACCGCGGAGCCATCGAGGAGACGCGCATCGGCGAGGGCACAAAGGTGGACAATCTGGTCCAGGTGGCCCACAACGTCCGCATCGGTCCCCGATGCCTGCTGGTGGCCCAGGTGGGCATCAGCGGGAGCACGGTCCTCGGGGAAGGCGTCATCTTCGCCGGCCAGTCGGGCGCCGTCGGCCACATCCGGATCGGCGACAGGGCGAGGGTGGGGGCCAAGTCGGCCGTCACCAAGGACGTCGCCGACGGGGGTTTCGTCACGGGCCACCCGGCGCAGGAGCACCGCCTCTGGCTCAGGGAACGGGCCCTCACCGGACGCCTGGAGGAGCTGTTCCGCCGACTCAAGCGCCTTGAGGAATCTCTCGCCGGGGCCCCCTCCAAGGAGAGTCCGCAATGATGGACGTGACGGAAATCCAGCAGATCCTGCCGCACCGGTACCCCTTTCTCCTCGTGGACCGGATCCTGGAAGTGGAGCCTGGCAAGCGGATCGTGGGCCTCAAGAACGTCACCGTCAACGAAGAGTTCTTTCAGGGGCACTTTCCGGGGAAGCCCGTGATGCCGGGAGTCCTCATCATCGAGGCCATGGCCCAGGTGGGGGGGGTGCTGCTCCTGAGGGAGGTCCCGGACCGGGATCAGAAGCTGGTGTACTTCATGGGCATCGACGAGGCGCGTTTTCGCAAGCCCGTGGTTCCGGGCGATCAGATCCGCTTCGAGCTAGAGGTCCTCAAGCGCAAGGCCACCACCTGCAAGCTTCAGGGCAAGGCCTTCGTGGACGGAACCCTCGTGGCCGAGGCCGTCATTCTGTCGGCCATGGTGAACCGCTGAGGCTGGAAGCAGAAGTGGGGACAAAGACCTGGCCCGAAGGCCCGGCGGCATCCCGGACAACCGCGAGGCGCAATCACCTTCAGAACAGTGACGAGGCATGAGAATGACGACTATCCATCCTTCCGCCGTTGTGGACCCGGGCGCCAAGATCGGTTCCGACTGCACCGTTGGTCCCTTCACCTACATCGGGCCCGAGGCGGTGCTGGGAGCCCGCAACAGCATCGGCCCCAACTGCGTCCTGCACGGCCGCGTGACACTGGGCGACGACAACCATCTCGTCTCCCACGTGGCCATCGGCGGCCCTCCTCAGGACCTCAAGTACAAGGGCGAACCCACCGAGGTGGTCATCGGCTCACGCAACACCATCCGCGAGTTCGTGACGATCAACCGGGGAACGCCTGGGGGCGGCGGGGTCGCGCGCTTGGGCAACGACATCCTGATGATGGCCTACAGCCACGTGGCCCACGACTGCGCCGTCGGGGACTTCGTGATCTTCGCCAACGCGGGCACTCTGGCCGGCCACGTGCACGTCGGCCAGCACGCCACCGTGGGTGCCCTCTCCGCGATCCACCAGTTCTGCGTGGTGGGAGATTACGCCTTCATCGGAGGCGGCTCCATCATCACCCGCGACGTGCTCCCCTACATCAAGACCGTCGGGGCGCGCGGCGAGGGAAAGACATTCGGAATCAATACCATCGGCCTCCAGAGGAAGGGATTCAGCCCGGAGGCCATCGAAGCGCTCAAGTCGGCCTACCGCATTCTCTTCCAGTCCAAGATGTTGTTCTCGGAGGCGGTGGGCGTGGCCGATGAGAAGCTCGGGCAGGTCCCCGAGGTGGCCTACCTGCTCCGGTTCATCCGAGAGTCCAAGCGCGGCATACAGAGGTAGAGCCGGGGAGGGGCGAACATGAACACAGACAGGTCTCTCCGTCTGGCCGTGGTGGGAGTGGGCTCCCTCGGGCAGCACCACGCCAGGATCCTCTCGGACATGGACGGCGCGGAGCTGGTAGGCGTCGTGGACGCCAACGGGGCTAGGGCGGCGGAGATCGCCCAGAAATTCGGCACGAAGGCCTTCACGCGACCCGAGGAGCTGCCGCCGGTGGACGGCGTGGTCGTGGCGGCTCCGACGAGCCTCCACCGGGCCCTGGCCGTGCCGTTCCTGGAACGGGGCGTGGGGGTGCTCTGCGAAAAGCCAATGGCCACGACCCTTGAGGAGTGCGACGAGATCCTCGCCGCCAGGGATCGCGGCGGCGCGCCCCTTCTCGTGGGACACATCGAACACTTCAATCCTGGCGTGGCGGCGCTAACCCAGAACGTGGAGGCGCCGGGATTCCTGGAGGTGCACCGCCTGGGCGTCTTTTCGGGCCGCTCCCTGGACGTGGACGTGATTCTCGACCTCATGATCCACGACATCGAGATCGCCCAGAGCCTGGTGAGGCGCCCCATCCGGTCTGTGGAGGCCGTAGGAGTCCGGGTGCTCACCCCCTTCGTTGATCTGGCTAACGCCCGTCTGACCTTCGAGGGAGGATGCGTGGCCAACCTCACCGCCAGCCGCATCTCCAGGGACAAGGTCCGAAAGCTGAGGGTCTTCCAGCACCAGGCCTATTTGAGCGTGGACTATTCCGAACAGGCCGTCGAGTTCTACCGCCTGGAAGAGCGCGACGGGCAGAGGGCCATCGTCCAGGTGCCGGTGGCCGTGGACAAGCGCGAGCCCCTCCGCTGCGAGCTGGAGCATTTTCTTCCAGTCCTTCGCCGCGAGACCGCTCCCCTCGTAGGCGGCGAGGCCGCTCGCGAGGCGGTCTCGGTGGCTCGCTCCATTCTGGCGTGCATGTCTAGGTGACGGCGCACCCCTTGTCCCCCTTCTTTTCGGAGCTTTCGCCGGCCCACACCCCCGGCTACGCCTGGAGTGTGAGCACCCCGGCCGGCCGCCTGGCGGGGGGCTTCGGCGGCCTCAGGATCGTGGAACCGGTGCGGGCGCCGGTGGAGGAATCCACCCTTTTCGACCTGGCCTCCCTGACCAAGCCGCTCGCCACGGCGCTCATCGCGCTCCGCGCCTTTGATGCGGGTCAGTTGGACGTGGAGGCCCCCGTCGCCGGGACGGGTCCCCCACCCTTCACCCTGCTGGACCTCCTGAGACACGAGGCCGGGTTTCCCGATTGGCTCCCCCTGTACGGATGCGCTCCCTCCCCAGCCGCGCTCAAGGCCTGGCTGCTGCGGGATTGTCCCAGGAAGGAACGGGCGGGACTCCGGGCGGTCTACAGCTGTGCCGGCTACGTCCTCCTGGGAATGATGCTGGAGGAGGGCCTGGGGGCCCCGATGGGGCAACTGTTCGAGCGCTACGTCTCGATCCCCCTCGGCCTGCCCTCGCGGGAGGCCTGTTTCTCCCCCCCGGCGGGCTGGCGCGATCGTTGCGCGGCGGAGGAGCTGGATGGGGGATACGAAGCCCGGATGGCGCGCCCCCTTGGTGCCACTCCGCCTCCCTTCCGCTCCGGCATGGCCTGGGGAGAGGTCCACGACGGGAACGCCCGCTTCCTGGGCGGAGCGGCGGGCAACGCCGGCCTCTTCGGCACCCTCGCGGCGGTGGAGAGGCTGTGCCGCGCCCTCAGTCCCCAGGACCGATTCCTCTCGCCCGAAGCCCTGCGCCTGGCCTGGGAGAGCCCCCGCGCCGAGGGCCGGTACAGAACGGCCGGCTGGAAGGCGGCGGGCTCCGAGGGCTGGTGGGCCAACGCCCTCCTCCCCGAAGGGGGTATCGGGCACGAGGGCTTCACCGGGACGGGGGTCTGGATGGAACCCGAGACCTTCAGAACTTATATCTTACTTACCAACCGGATCCATCCCCGGCACCCGGGGACGGACTTCGGAAAGGTGCGGGCCGCCTTCCTGGAGGCGGCCAAGGAGCTCCAGTGAGAGACCGCTACACTCCGAGCCTCGCCTTCCTCATCGCTCTCGCGCTGCACGTCTTCTTCCTCCTCCTCATCTCGCACCAGTACCTCGCCTCGGCCACAAACCCGAGGAGCCTGAACCAGGCGGCCCAGCGTCTCACGACCATCAACGGCCGTCCCGTCCGCTTCATCTACGTCAAGGATATGGTTCCCGCCAAAGAGCCGCCCATGGATGCCTCACGCCTCTCAGACATGAACCGGCGCGGGGCCAGCCCCTACCCGAAGAAGGGAGAATCCCCCGATCCCACCTCCTTCGGCCAGAGTCCGATCCGCCAGTCCGGCGGCCCTGGGGGCGCTCCGGACAACAGGCCATCCGTGCCGCCCTCACCGGCCTCCCCCAGCCCCCGCCCCGGACGCCCGGGAAGCGCCGGACGCGAGATGGCGCAGATGGAGCGCCCTCGGAGCCCGCGCGGCGAGAGCCGACAGGATCGTCCGGCCGACAACCAGGCCTCCAAACCATCACCCACCAAAGGTCAGGGTGAGCTTCAGCAGGGGAAACCCACCAACGCCGAACGGGGATTGCCCGTGGGAGGAGAGTCCGTCCAGGAGCCCGCGTCCTCCCTGCCAGGCTCGCCTTCACAGACGCCCATCCAGCCTCGTCCGGGACTGGGCACACAGCTGGAGAGGATGATGCTCGGCAGCCTCCAGGGGGGCTACAACAATCCCAATGCCAGCCGGCTCAATACGGGGTCCCTCTCCTTTGACACCGCCGCCTGGGACCTCGGCCCCTACGCCCGGCAGGTGCAGGAGCGGGTCCAGGGCAACTGGCACGTTCCCGAGGCGCAGATGGTGCTGAGGCAGAAGGGCTGGGTGGCCATACGCTTCAACGTCCAGAAGGACGGCACCATCACGGACATGCAGATCATCCGGCCTTCCGGCATCCCCTCCTACGACCAGGCGGCGGTGGATGCGCTGCGTTCCTCCAACCCGCTGCCTCCCCTCCCCTCGCAGGTCACAGCGCCCAAGCTCGGCGCCGTCTTTCGGTTCTTCTATAACCTGCAGGACGAGGGCGACTGAACGCCCCACGTACACGTGCATTCAGGCCATGTTTCGGGCCTCCGTCCGGGGGCCATGGACTGGTGCGCTTCACTCGGAGGAATTGGCATGCCCATTGCTTATAATGACTCCTCATACCTCCCTCCATACCTCCGAGCCCCGACAGGGGCTCATTTATTTTGGACTCATGCCCGCCGAGAGATGAGTCCAAAAGGACACGCCGTGACTCACCTACCCCAGCAGAGTGCCCTTATGGCACATGCAGCCAAAATGGCACTGGTCGCTTTTTTCACAATGCTATATATTTCCATGCTTTTTTGATGGCACGGTCATTGCAAGGTGAAAATATCCCCTCCTCCCTTCCATTCCTCCAGCGGGAGCCACAAGCTCCCGCTCCTCTTTTTCCGGCATGGAATGGTGGCGCCAATTGGGGAGGCACCCCAGTTCGGCGGCCGCGTCTCCGTATGGCGGCTTGGAGACGGCCCCTGAACCGCGTCTGGCTGGGAGGATGCTCTCGTCAGCTACTCTTCGAGGTTGAATTCCTGGAAGTCGAAGAAGTATCCCGTGCGGGTGAGCACGTCCACCTCGAGCTGGACGATGGCGGTGTGGCCGTCCTCGATGTCGAGGAACCGCGAAAACATGGTCCGCCCGTCGGGATTGTCCAGCGTCTCCACGAGGTGCTTGTAGTAGTCGCTGACCTCATCTTCGAGCTTGAGGGCCGTGAACAGGCGGCGGTAGTCATCCTGATAATCGCGTTTCTGCGCCGAGCTTTCCAGCATGGAGATGCCTTTGGAGAGCCATTCGGGGCTGGGCAGGGTGGTTCGCACCGGGCTGGTGTCGAGCCTCTTCTCCGCCCGCCATGTCTTGAGCCGAGACTCCAAGTAGTCCACGTGGCCCTGCTCCTCCTTGGCCAAGGACTCAAAGAAATGGCGGCCCTTGGGCTCCTGCGACTCTTTGGCGGCCTGAAGGTAGTGATCTCTGACCTTGGTCTCGTAGCTGAGCGCGGTGACGATGGCTTCCTCGACGTTCATCGGCGTCCCCCTTGTGCGATGCCTCCGGCCTTACCCATTTAGCGGCCCCCTGTTGAGCCTAAGCCTCCACGATAAGGCATCCGCTCTCCCGGGTCAACTTGCCGGGGCCTTGACAGGGGGGGCCTTTCACGGCTACAGTAACCCCTTGGGCGGGAATAGCTCAGTTGGTAGAGCACAACCTTGCCAAGGTTGGGGTCGCGGGTTCGAATCCCGTTTCCCGCTCCAGAAGAGAGCAGCGAGAGGGGCCGAGAGGCCCCTTTTGGTTTACCCAGCCAGAAAGCTCAAGGGATTTGAAGCCGCGGCCCGGC
>JBAWEQ010000190.1:0-28826 GCA_049591295.1 Acidobacteriota bacterium | reverse complement strand
TCCACCGGTATCCGCGACTCCAGAGGCACGTAGCTGAACAGCTCCGCCTGATCCTCGTCCGCTCCCCTCATCGCCACCTCCATCAACCAATCAGCATGATATCATATGGCTGTTATGGCGACAATGGGTTTTTCAACATCCTGCTAAGTCTCACTGTCACAGTCGTTAACAACTCGGGGCATAGCTTGGTGGTGTTGGGTGGCTCCATTGCGCAAGGCATGCATTTCACTGGCACTTTGTATACCTCCCAAGGGGCAAAGATAGCTTGTGGCCAAGAGTCCGCTTCCTGGGTGACTGGACCTTCAGCACCATCGACTTGGCCAAAGTGCGAATTCCCCAGCGGTGGGG
This sequence comes from Acidobacteriota bacterium, assembly GCA_049591295.1. Taxonomy (GTDB): domain Bacteria; phylum Acidobacteriota; class UBA4820; order UBA4820; family DSQY01; genus DTPS01. The sequence goes on along the minus strand of JBAWEQ010000190.1, from coordinate 28,478 downwards.
TTCTGACCGTTTCTTCCGGTATCTACAACCAAGAGAGGTGCCCATTAACGGAGGTTCCGCCGGGCCAGTATGAAGGAAGAATCACAGTCACCGCGCAAACTCTCGTTAGCAACGAAGTCAGGCTGCTCTCTTCTGAGCTGCGCATTCCTGTTGAGGTGCGCCAGCCCACAGGCCAGGATGCTGCTTATCTAGAGGCCCTCCAAAACGCCCTGCATCAATACGAAGTGCAAGCTAATCCTGTAAAGCTGCGAGGGGTTCCACTCAGCTGGCATGAGGTTCTGTCATCGTTCCGTATCCATCCGGCACAAATTGCACTCAGCCGCTTCCCAACATCGTCCTATGCGGGGTATGCGCTGGCCCAGGAAGTCCCCGATTATTCGAACCCTCTCTTCAAGCCGGTCCCGCCAGCGGACCAGGTCCGAAGGAGCCGGGATGAAGGGAAAACGGTGGTAGCGTTCCCGGACAAGAAGTTCGAAGCATATTTCCTGCACCTGGATCGTTTCATGCAAGGAGGGCGTGTGCCGGAAAGCCTGCGCGCCACACTGTACGGGTTCTATGGCGACCTCCTCGTCCAACGAGGCCGGTTTCCCGAGGCGGAGGCCGCCTTTCAAGAAGCCGTGAAATCCAAGCCTTCTGGAGGCCGCGCGTTGGCCTACTATGAGCGGGCCAAAGGCTTTCTCTCGGCACTCCAGAAGAAGTAGCCCTGACCTCGAGGGCATTGACGTGACGGAACTAAATATTAGGGACAGCCACCTATTTCTCCTCATCCTTCTTCGGCCTTCCGACGGCCAGAGGCCGCAGCCGATGTCCCAGCAGGGACTCCATCTTGGCGACGAAGGCGTCGCTGCCCAAGGGTCTTCCTCTGCGCGTGTGGAAGCGCACGGCCTCCATCGCCTCTTCCGAGTCCTTCCGCAACTCTCTCTTCCAGTGAGCGGCGTCCGTCCACCGAATCCATCGCTTCATCTCCAGCCACTCCGGAGGCGTTGTCGAGCCCACATGCGCACCGGCGCTGGACCAAGGATAGCCCCAGGCATAGCGCACCATTTTGGCGCGAACAGGGTTTCTCTCCACATACACAAGGGCGCGGTACGCTTGCGCCTCATCGAGCGCACATGAGAAGAAGCGGCCCTGCCAGAGGTGCCCGGACCGCCCATGCAAGCGGTTCACCATCTGCGAATACCGCCAGTGCGCCCGCCCCAGACCCGCCGCCAGCGAGTCCGCTTCATGCGGCACCACCAGCAGGTGGACGTGATTGGTCATGAGGCAGTAGCCGAGGATGTCGAGCCCGGCCTCGGCTGCGTACTTCGTGAGCCACTCCAGATAGAAGGAGCGGTCCTCGTCGGTGAAGAAAATGTCCTGCCGATTGTTACCACGTTGCGTCACGTGGTGCGGGACACCGGGAATCGCGATCCGAGCCAGTCTAGGCATGCCGACACTATAACACCGACCTGAAACTCCGCAAATAGGTGGCTGTCCCTATTTATTGCCTATTTATTGTCTCTCGTCGGCGTGGGCCTTCTTCTTCACCTACGGCATGCTGTGGGTGATCGACCGGATCACCGTGGTCAAAGTGTCGCAGGCCACCGAGAGCGTGGGGCTCGACGAGGGCCTCCACGGGGAACAGGCGTACCTGGAAGGCGTCTGACCGTGGCTGCGTCCTGGCCCTTCCGCCGGGACGCCTGCTGACGGCGGTACTGCGGCGGGGGCGGCTTTTTCGGCGCCCCCGCCGTGGCATGTGCAGGCGCTCGTGACACCGGTGAAATGCGGCGCACGGTACGAAAAGGCGCGGGTGGATGCTTCGTCTCCGCCTCTTACAGCCACGCCCTCAATGACTGAATCGGCGGGCGCTACGGGGAAGGGAAGTCGAGGGGCGGAAGAGGGCGAAGAGCAAACAGTAAAGGCGAAACAGCGCTGGGAAGGCTGATCGGCTGCTTGGGAATAACGGGAAAGGGAGGCGGCCATTCGCCCGCCGGCCCATTCGCGTCTTGCGCCTCGCACCTTCTTTTCCCATCATCGTGTGGCATGCCCACAACGGGCGACTAACAGAGCATCCCGCCGCTCCGGCGCCGCCGGTGGTCTCTCTGCCACGGGATCCTGAGCCAGCGGCCCTTTGAAGGAGTCCTCAGGATGACCCGCGTATGATGCCTTGCTCCTAGTGTGCTGTAACAGCGGTTCGCTTAATAAGTGTGATTGAGATGGGTGGTTACGGTCCTCTGAGCGAAGCGGGCGATGCTTGCAAGGATTTCGTCGGCGGATTTGACCCAGGTGAAGGGCTTGGGGGCGTCGTTGTGGGCGTCGATGTATTCCCGGATGGCTTTCTCAAGGGCGGGAACGCTTCGGAACGCGCCGCGTCGTATGCTCTTTTGGGTGATCTCCGCGAACCAACGTTCCACCAGGTTGAGCCAAGAACCGTAGGTGGGGGTGAAGTGCACGTGGAAGCGAGGCCGTTTGGCGAGCCAGGACTGGATGAGGGGCGTCTTGTGCGTCCCATAGTTGTCCAAGACCATGTGGACATCGAGGTCTGCGGGGATCCCCGCGTCCAAGGCGTCCAGGAACTTTCGGAACTCCACCGAGCGGTGGCGCCGGTGGAGCTGTCCGAGCACCTTGCCCGTCTTGATCTCCAGCGCCGCGAAAAGGGAAGTGATTCCGTGGCGGGTGTAGTCGTGGCTCCGGCGCTCGGCTTGCCCTGGACGCATGGGCAAGATCGGCTGGGTCCGGTCGAGCGCCTGGATCTGGGATTTCTCGTCCACGCAGACCACCACCGCGTGGTCGGGCGGGTTGGTATAGAGCCCGACGATGTCCCGGACTTTCTCGATGAGGAGAGGATCGGGCGACAGCTTGAAGTTCTCCGTCCGATGGGGCTGGAGACCGAAGGCGTGCCAGATGCGAGAGACGGTCGTGTGGCTGAGCCCCGTCTTTCGCGCCATCTCCCGGGTGCTCCAGTGGGTGCATCCCTTCGGAGTGCTCTCCAACGTTCGGACGACCACATCTTCCACCAGGGCGTCGGTGATCGTGCGAGGACCTCCGGGCCGGGGTTCGTCGTACAGCCCCTCGATGCGCTGCTCCACAAAACGCGAGCGCCAGACGCCAACGGTCTGCGGCGTCACCCGCACCTTCCGGGCCACTGTTTTATTGTCCGCCCCGCCGGCGCACCCCAGGACGATGCGTGCGCGCCGTGCAAGCTGCGGGAGAGTCCGAGACCGGCGAGCCATGGATTCCAAGGCTTCGCGTTCCTCCCCCGTGAGAACCAGTTCTGCTTTAGGTCGGCCGGTGCGCATGGCGTGTCTCCCTTCATCCATGCCAACACCCACCCATCATATCTTATTCCAGTTATTTCTGTTACAGGACACTAGCGTCTCGCGTCTAGCGTCTCGCGCCTAGCGCCTAGCGCCTCGCGTCTCGCGTCTCGCGTCTCGCTCACTTCAGCGTGAAATCCACGCGGGAGAGGCTCGCCTTCTTGGCCTCCTCGGAGGCGGCGCCCTGGGCGGCGAGGAAGACGCGCTCGGCGGGGACCTTGCCCGATTTGAGGAGGGCGTCCTTGACGGCCTCGGCGCGGGCGAGGGCGAGGCGTTTGAGGTCCTCGTCGGTGACGGTGGTGTGCAGGAGCAGGAGCCGCTCCATCTCGTCGTCGGGCAGCTTCTTGACGAGCCCGATGACGGTGCGCGCCTTGGGGAACTTGCCGTGCTTGTAGGCCTCGAAGAGGTACTTGGAGTACTCCTCCTTGGTGAGTTGCACGGCGTCCATGGAGGCGGGCGCCTGGCCCTTCTTGAGCAGCTCCTTGAATCGCTGCGCCTTCACCTCCCGCTCGACGAAGGCGCGCTTGAGGCCCTCCTTGTCCGCCTGGGGGTCGAAGCGGCCGGTGATGTCCAGCTTGAGGCCGGGGTGGTCGTAGAGGGCCGTCTCGAGCTGCTCGACCTTCTTCAGGGCGGCGGCGTCGAGGGTGGCTGTGCCGGGGGCGAAGGTGAGGTAGCTGAGGGATTCGCCGTGGCCGAAGAGGTGGCCGAGGAGGGCGAAGGGTGCGGTGGCGGCCTTCGCGAGGAGGTTCAGGATGATCTTCAGGATGATGGGGCCGATCTTGAATTTGGGGTCGTTGAGGGAGCCGCTCACGGGAATTTCCAGGTCGATGCGCCCCTCGCGGTTCTTGAGGAGGGCCACGGCCAGCCGGACGGGGAGCTTGGTGGCCTCGGGGCTGTCCACCTTGGAGCCGAAGGTGAACTGGTCCAGGAAGAGGTGGTTCTTGGCATCGAGGTGGTTGTTCTCCACGTGGTAGCTCACGTCCATGTTGAGCTTGCCCTTGTCGATGATGTAGCCCGCGTAGCGGCCCGAGTAGGGCGAGAGCGGGCTCAGCTCCACGTCGGTCACCTTGCCCTTGATGTCGGCGTAAGGGGGCTTGACGAGGGGATTGATCTGCCCCGTCACCTCGATGGGCGCCTGGTGTTCGAGGTGGGCGCTGAGCTTCAGGTCGGCGCGCGTGCCGGGGCGTGACGAGAGGCCCGTGAGGCTGCCGACCACCTCGGTGAGCTTGGCCGAGTAGTTGGGCCTGATGAAGTGGTCGGTGTAGTCGATGGTGCCGCCCGAGAGGGTGATGGCGGGGATCTCCACCAGCTCCTTGGGCGCCGTCTCGGTCTCGGCTCTCGGCGCGGGCGCGACGTTCTGGGCCGGAGACGAGTAGGCTTGCCGCGGCTCTCTGCCACCCGGCCCGCCGGGCTGAACACGGGCCATCATGCCCGGCGCACCTCCAGGCTGGACGGGCGGCACGGCGCCGGGCGCGCCCGGCTGGGCGGCAGGCGGCGTGGGGTGGAGCACCTGGAAGAGGTTCAGCTTGCCCTGGGGGCTGACGATGATGCGGGCGTAGAAGTCGGAGAGGGCGACGGAGGCCATCGTGAGGCTCGGTGGGTCGGCCTGAGCCTTGACGCCGCCGAGCTGGAGGGACTTCCAGTTCACGAACTTCTCCAGGCTCAGCCGGTCCACCGTGGCCAGGTCGTCCACCTGGGCCTGGCCCGCGAAGGAGGCCTGCAGAGGCTTGTCCGCGGGCAGGGCGACGGCGACCTTCCCCTTGGCGGAGGCGTTCCCGTCCGTGAGGTCGATGGCCAGCTCGCCCGTGAGGTAGGGCTCGAAGGGGAGGAGGGCCAGGCGGTTGAGGGCCACGTCCCAGGTCAGCGAGAAGGGCGAGAGGGTGATGGGGCCCGAGAGGGAGAGGCTGCCGGAGGGCTTCATGGCGGCCTGGAGGGTCAGCGAGCCGGTCTGGTTCGGGGCGGTGCAGAGCCCCTGCGCGGTGAGGGTGACGGCGGGAAAGTCGAAGGAGGCCGGCTCGCGGAGGGAGCGGTCCTCGGCGCGCAGGGCGAAGCCCTTCCACGCGAGGGCGTCGAGGGAGACGGTCCAGGAGGAGCTGGCCGCCGTGGCCGGGGCCGGTGCGGAGGAGGGATCGGCCGCCGTGGCCCGGGCGGGTGCCGGTGCCGGAGAGGTGAGGCGCGCCAGGTCGAGGCTGCCGTCCGCCGCCCGGACGGCGCGCAGGCTTCCGCCCGCGGCCTCCAGCGAGGCGATCCCCGCCTTGGAGGAAGCGGTGTCGAAGCTCAGGCCCGAGGCCGTGGCGGAGGGCAGGTCGAGGAAATCCTCCTTCTCGCCCGGCAGGCGCAGGCGAAGGCCCGTCGCGGTGGCGGCGCCCTCCGCGAGCTGGATGGCGTTCGCGCCGCCGGCGGCGGAGAAGGCGTAGTTCCCGGAGAGGCTGAGGCGGCCCTCCTCCACCTCGAAGGGCAGCAGGTCCCGGTCGTACGGGGCGTAGCGGACGAGGCGGAGCCCGTTCGTCTCGATCTGGCCCTTCGCCGTGAGCGGCGAGAAGGCGAGGGCGGCGGAGGCCTTGAGCCCCTCGCCCTGGTTCGTCTTGAGCGCGAGGTCCACCTGGGCGGGGCGCTGGAGGGCCGTGTCCAGGTTCTGCACGGTCAGGTCCACGGAGGAGAGGGTCGCCTTGAAGGCGGGGCGGACGGCCTCGTCGTCGAAGTGGATCGTGCCCCCGGAGAGGGCCACCTCGCCGAGGAGCACGTTCACGGCGGCCTTGGAGGCGGCGGGTGCCTTGGGCGCCGGGGCGGCCGGCGAGGCGGGGCCGAGGCTGGCGAAGTTCCACGCGCCGCGGCGGTCGCGGCTCAGGTAGAGCTCGGGGGATTGGAGGCGGATGGAGGTCACGATGCCCTTCAGGGTGAGGAGGTCCACCGAGCCGAGGTTGAAGCCCACGCGCGGCAGTCGGGCCAGGGGGGCGCCGTCCCGCTGGTTGACGACGAGATCGGCGAGGGCGGCGCGGCCGCTGAGGATGAGCTTGCGGTGGCCGCGGACGTCGTCCAGGAACGTGAGCTTGAGGGCCGTGCTCAGGCGGCCCGACTGGACGCGGAACCCCGGGTCGGCGGGGAGGTAGGGGAGGTAGCGGGCCAGGTCCAGGCCGTTCACGTCCAGCGACAGAAAGGTCTCTCGGCTGTGGCTGAAGGGCTTGCTCCGGCCGTGCAGCTCGAAGGGCCTGCCGTCCACCCTGGCGCTGAGCGAGGGGTCGGTGTAGATGTTCACGTTGCTCGGCAGGTTGGAGAGGAAGGGGATGCCGAGGTTGAGGTCGGTCACCTCGTGGCGCGCGCCCTTGGGCCGGTCGTCGAAGCTGATGGAGGCGCCCAGGACCCGGATGTTGTTGAGGGAGTAGCGGAGGGGGCGGCCGGAGGGCTTGCCGGGCGTGGGCTTGAGGAGGTCGGAGAAGTTGTAGGAGCCGTCGCGGTGGCGCACGACGGCCAGGCGCAGGCCCTTCAGGACGAGCTTGTCGAGGACGGCGCCCCGGTCGGGTATCGAGCGGAGCGAGGCGCCGAGGGTGAGCGAGTCGAAGGAGAGGAAGGGGGAGACGCCATCGCGGTCCTTGATGTCACAGCCCGCGAGGGTGGCGGTGAGGGTGAAGGGGTTGAAGCGAACGGTGCGCACGGTCACCGGCCGGTGCAGTTTCTCGGAGAGGGTGCGGACCAGGTAGCCCTTCAGGATCGGCGGCACCGCGAAGAAGCCCAGGAGGGCGAAGAGGACCACGGCGACGGCAAGGCCATAGAGCAGGCGGCGCACGCGACGGGCTCGCCATTGGGATCCCAGCCAGGCCAGCGCCCGTTTTCCCGAAGCGACAGCAGAGCGAAATCCAGTCATGATGCCTCCATGCCTTTGAGCTTAGTCCGCGCTTCGCTCCCGCGCAACATAATCAGGGGACTCGATCTTGAGGCTGCCACACTGGCACGAATGGGGGTGCCTCGCGCGAAGTGCTGCGCTGATTTTCACGCCCGCGAGCTGGCCGGGCACCCTCTGCGCCCGGCCAGGGCGGCCTCCCCTCGCACGGACGCCGATCCTCCGGCGGCGCCCGCCGAAGCACATCTCCCCGGCGAGCGGGCGGGTTGACGGGAAGGGCGGGGCCGCCCATATTGGCATTACCAGCATAGCGAGAGAGAACCTGGGGAAGCCCATAGCCGGGCTTCCCGCGCGGAATGTTCCAGAAGGAGAGGCGGTCATGGCAGACATGCAGATCAAGATCGGCGACAGGGGAGCGGTCAAGGTGGTGGAGCTGGTGGGGTCGGTCACCCTCGGCGCGGGAGACCTGAAGGTGCGGGAGACCATCAAGGAGCTCGTCTCCGGCGGGAACCAGAAGATCGTCCTGGACCTGGGCGAGGTGCCCTTCATGGATTCCACGGGCATCGGCGAGCTCGTCGCGGCCTTCACCTCGGCCCGGAACCGCGGGGCCACCTTGAAGCTGGCGCGCTTGACCCGCCGGATCAAGGATATCCTGGACATCGCCCAGCTCTCGGCGGTCTTCGAGAGCTACGAGTCCGTCGAAGAGGCGGTCCAGTCCTTCTGACGGGGCCCCCGGCCCCCTTCCGCAGACACGGCGACCGGCCGGAATCCGCACCCGGACGCGGCCGGGCCTCCGGCCGTTCTCCGGGTGGACCTTCGCGCGTCCCAGATGGCGAATAAAGGGCGGGCTCTGGCGTTCCCATGAAGATGAGAGTGCGAAACGGCCATAGCCGGACGCTGGCGGCGGCGCTCGTGGCCGCAGTGGCGCTGTGTGCCCTTGGCGCGGCACCCGGGGTGCAGAGTCCAAAAGGAGAAAGGCGACCGATGCCTGAGAAGACGGAGACGATCACGCTGGGCGGGGGTTGCTTCTGGTGCATCGAGGCGGTCTTCGAGGAGCTCAAGGGGGTGGAGAAGGTGGAGTCCGGCTATTCGGGGGGGACCGTCCCGAACCCCAGTTACGAGCAGGTCTGCACCGGGAGGACGGGCCACGCGGAGGTGGTGCAGGTCACCTTCGACCCGGCGGTGATCTCCCTCGGGCAGATCCTGGAGGTCTTCTTCGCGGTCCACGACCCGACGACGCCGAACCGGCAGGGGGCGGACGTGGGGCCCCAGTACCGGTCGGTGATCTTCTACCGGAGCCCCGAACAGCGGGTGGCCGCCGAAGAGGCGATCCGGAGGTTGGAGGCGGCCAAGCTCTACCCGAGGCCCGTCGTCACCGAGGTGGAGCCCTTCCAGGCCTTCTACGAGGCCGAGAACTACCACCAGGAGTACTACCGCCTCCACGGTGAGGCGCCCTACTGCCAGCTCGTGATCTCGCCGAAGATGAAGAAGTTTCGGGAGCACTTCGGGGCCCTGCTCAAGGGCGGCCGGTAGGAGTGCGGCCGCGGAACAAGGCGCGACGGGAGACGCGAGACGGTAGACGCGAGACGGGAGATGGGAGACGCGAAGCATCCTACGCGCGTCATCCTGAGGACCCCTTCGAAGGGCCGCTGGCTCAGGATCTCGTGGCAGAGGGACTACCGGCGGCACAGGAGCGGCGGGATCCTGTGCTAGTCGCCCGTTGTGGGCTTGCCACAGGATGACGGAAAAAAGGGGGCGAGACGCGAGAGGCGAAAGGCGAGAGGCATGGCGCAAAAAGTTGTCCATTTGCCATTCTCATTTCCTAGTGCCTTGGTGCCTTGGTGGTGAATTCCTTGTTCCCGCTCTCCGAATTCCGGATCCCGCCCCCCCGTTCGACCTTGCAAGGACGCGGATGTTGGTTTATAATCAGCCTTTTGAAGGAGGTAGTTCTTCATGAAGAAAGCCATCCATCCGGCCTATCACGAGGTGACGGTGACCTGCGCCTGCGGAAACACCTTTGTGACGCATTCCACCAAGAAAGAGCTGAAGGTCGAGATCTGCGCGGCCTGCCACCCCTTCTTTACGGGCAAGCAGAAGTTCCTGGACACGGCCGGCCGAATCGAGAAGTTCAATACCAAGTACGGCAAGAAGTCCAAGGAGTAGCACCCGAATCATGCCGGGCCGAACGGGCTCCTTTCGCCGGTGGCTCAGGGCCAGCCTTCCCCTCCTTGCGGAGGGCAGCGTCCTCGTGGGAGGACAGGCGGTCATCGAGGGGGTGCTCATGCGCCTGCCCGAGACCTACGCCGTGGCCGTGCGGGACGCCAAGGGAGAGGTGCGCGTGAAGCGGGAGCGCCTGCCGGAGACGGCCAGGGGCCGCTTCGGAAACCTCCCCCTCGTCCGGGGCAGCATCATCCTCTTCAAGGCCATGATGCTGGGGATCTCGGCGCTGAACTTCTCGGCCGAGGTGGCCATGGAGGAGAGCGGCGAGGAGGAGGGAGAGAAGGGCAAGGGAGGCTCGGCCTGGCCCATGGCCCTGACCGTGGCGCTCTCCCTGGCCGCGGGGGTGGCCATCTTCTTTTACGTGCCCCTGCTGCTCACCCAGCTCCTGACTCGGGTCTGGCCGCTCGCGAACCACTCCGTGGGCTTCAACCTCATCGACGGGGCCATCCGGATCGTCATGTTCGTCCTCTACATCCTAGGGATCTCCCTCATGAAGGACATCCGCCGGGTCTTCGGCTACCACGGGGCGGAGCACAAGGTGGTCTACACGTGGGAGGCGCGCGAGGAGCTGACGGTGGAGAACGCCCGTCGCCACTCCACGCTCCACCCGCGTTGCGGCACCTCCTTCCTGCTGTTCGTGATGGTGGTGGCGATCCTGGTCTTCTCGCTGGTTCCCTCGAGCGCCCCCTTCTGGGTGAAGCTGCTGTCCCGCGTGGTGTTCCTGCCGGTGATCGCGGGCATCTCCTACGAGCTGATCCGCTTCACGGCCAAGTTTCCGCGCTCGCCCTTCGTGAGGCCGCTGCTGTGGCCGGGATTGGGCATGCAGCTCTTGACCACCCGGGTGCCCGACGACACCATGCTCGAGGTGGCCATCCGGGCCCTCAAGGAGGCCCAGGAGTTGGGACAGGCCTCCCTCGCCGCCTAGCCCCCGACCCACGACCCCCGCGCCGAGGGCCGAGGCCCGCTTCGCGACGATGACCGATACGGACGGAGCCATGGATACAGCCATTCTGAGCCGCCTGGACAAGCTGATCTTGAAGCACGCCGACCTCTCAGAGCAGTTGAGCCGGGCCGACGTGGTGGCCGACCAGGCGCGCTTCAGGGAGCTCTCCAAGGCCTATGCGGACCTCTCCGAAAAGGCGGCCATCTACACCCGCTACCGGAAGCTCCAGGCGGACTACCAGGAGGCCCAGGATCTCTTGCAGGGAGACTCGGAGGAGATGGCCGAGATGGCCCGGGAAGAGGTCGCCCGTCTCGAACCGGAACTGGCAGCACTCGAGCACCAGCTCAAGATCTGTCTGCTTCCCTCCGATCCCAACGACACCAAGAACGGCATCCTGGAAATCCGGGCCGGCACGGGAGGCGAGGAGGCCGCGCTCTTCGCGGGGGACCTCTTCCGCATGTACGCCCGGTACGCCGAGCGGAAGGGCTGGAAGCTCGAGGTGCTGGACGAGAGCCGCACCGAGCTGGGGGGCTTCAAGGAGGTGGTGGCCTCCCTCTCCGGAGAGAAGGTCTACTCCCGCCTGAAGTTCGAGGCGGGCGTCCACCGTGTGCAGCGCGTCCCAGCCACTGAAGCCTCGGGGCGGATCCACACCTCGGCCGTGACGGTGGCCGTGCTGCCGGAGGCGGAGGAGATCGACATCCACATCGAGGAGAAGGACCTCAGGATCGACCGGTTCTGCTCCTCCGGTCCGGGCGGGCAGAGCGTGAACACCACCTACAGCGCCATCCGGATCACGCACCTCCCAACGGGCATGGTGGTCTCCTGCCAGGACGAGAAGAGCCAGATCAAGAACAAGGCCAAGGCGCTCAAGATCCTCCGCTCCAGACTCCTCCAAATGGAGGAGGAGAAGCGCATGGCCGAGCTATCGGTCACGCGGAAGTCCATGGTGCGGTCGGGGGACCGCTCCGAGAAGATCCGGACCTACAACTTCCCCCAGAACCGCCTCACGGACCACCGTATCAACCTGACCATCCACCGCCTGGCCGACATCCTGGAGGGGGACCTGGACATGCTCCTGGACCCACTGCTGGAAAGCTTCGAGGCCGAGCGGCTCGAGGCCGAGTTCGACAAGGTCGTGTAATCACGGCGGGTTTCGCCGCGGCTCGTGTTCGAGGTGGATCATGGATCTTGGACTTCGGGGCAAGGTGGCGGTGGTGTGCGGCGCGAGCGCCGGGATCGGCCGGGCCGTGGCGGAGACCCTCGCCGCCGAGGGGGCGGACCTCTTCCTCGTGGCCCGGCGGGCCGAGGCGCTCTCGGGCCTGGCGGCCGAGCTCGCCGGCCGGTACGGCGTATCGGCGCGCTTCGGGGCGGCGGACCTCTCGAAGGGCGAGGAGTGCTCCAGAATCCTGGAAGAGCAGGGGAGGGCCTTCGGCCGGGCCGACGTCCTCTTCGCCAACGCCGGCGGCCCGCCCGCCGGAGGCTTCGAGGCCTCGGTCAGCGAAGAGAAGCTGCGCCAGGGCTGGGACCTGACCTTCCTGGCGGCGGTCCGGATGATCCGCGGGCTCCTGCCCGGCATGCGGGCGCGGAAGTGGGGGCGCATCGTGGCGCTCACCTCCGTCTCCGTGCACGAACCCATCGCCAACCTGGCGCTTTCGAACGCTTACCGCGCCGGCCTGACGGGGCTCCTCAAGACCCTCGCCACGGAGGTGGCCGGAGACGGGATCACGGTGAACAGCGTCTGCCCCGGCTACACCCGGACCTCTCGGCTGGAGGAGCTGGCTCGCGCCTCGGCCGGCGCTCAGTCGCCCGAACAGGTCATGGCGGCCTGGGCCCAGAGCACGCCGGCTGGTCGCCTCGGTCTGCCCGAGGAGGTGGCGGCGGCCGTGGCCTTTCTCTGTTCCGAACGGGCGGCCTACATCACGGGCGTGGCCCTGCCGGTGGACGGCGGGCGCCTGCGCGGCCTGCTGGCCTGAGCGCGAGGGCGGAGCCATGGCCGCCCGAGGCTGGGCCAAGAAAGAGGTTTTGATCATTGCTCGAACGCACTAAGATCCGCCTGGTAGCGCTCTTCGGCTCGCCCCTCAACACCTTGCACAGCCTGAGGGCGAGGGAGGCCCTCGTCGCCCGGTGGATTCTCTCCTCCTTCGTGATCGGCGTGACGACGGGCGTGCTCGTGGCGGCCTTCGACTTTCTTCTCCGGGACCAGGTGGTCTGGTATCTCTACAGCCTCCGCTCCAAGCCCGCCTACGCCCTCCTCCCCGTTGCCGGCCTCTTGTGCGCCTGGCTCGCCACGCGGTACCTGGTGCCCAGCCGGGAAGGGGAGCTGACGGAAGACTACATCCTCGTCTTCCACGACAAGAACCGCCGCATGCGCCTGGCGAACCTGCCCGGGAAGCTGATCGCGAGCTTCGTGACCATCGCCAGCGGCGGCAACATGGGGCTGGAAGGTCCCGCCATCTATACGGGGGCCATCCTCGGAGATTCCCTCCAGAACTGGCTCGGGCGCTACTTCGGGCGGGAAGACCGCAAGATGCTGCTGGTGGCCGGGGCCTCGGCGGGCATGGCGGCCATCTTCAAGGCGCCCCTCACCGGCGTGGTCTTCGCCATGGAGTCTCCCTACAAGGACAGCCTCGCGGCGAGGGCCCTCATCCCGGGACTCATCGCCTCCTCCGCCAGCTACGCCACCTTCGTGACGCTCGTCGGCAGCGAGCCGCTCTTCGGCCAGAGCGGCTTCGGGCGGTTCGGTGTTCGCGACATCCTCTACGCCGCGCTGTTGGGCCTCTGCTGCGGCATCGGAGCGCGCCTGTTCGTCTGGATCACGCACCTGCTCAAACACTCTTTTCGGCGCCTTCCCGGCGCCACGCGCCCCCTTCTGGGCGGCTTGGCGGTGGGCATCCTGGGGACGCTGGTGTTCGCCACCTTCGGCGAGCCCTACATCTACGGCCCCGGATATATGCTCATCCGGCACACGCTCACGGTGCAGGACCCGCTCTCCCTGCTCCTGCTCCTCTTCGGGGCCAAGCTCCTGGCGACGGCCTTCACCGTGGCCGGCGGCGGGGTCGGGGGGCTCTTCTTCCCCCAGGCGGTGCTGGGGGTGATTCTGGGTTCCATGTTCACCTTCCTGGTGCCGGGCGTGCCCGGCCCCCTCTTCCCCCTCATCGGGCTGGCGGCCTTCGTGGGCGCCGGCTACAGGACGCCGCTGGCGGCCGTGGCCTTCGTGGCGGAGACCACGGGCAACCCGTGGGTGCTCATCCCGGCCATGATCGCGACGGTGGTGAGCTTTCTGGTGATGGGGCAGGCGGGGGTCTCGGAGAAGCAGCAGAACCTCATCCAGGTGACGACCTGAGGCCGGCAGGGGCCTGAGGGTCAGCTCACCGTCAGGACGACCTTCCCGACGGTCTGGCGCTCCTGCATCCGCCGGTGGGCCTGGGCGGCCTTTTCCAGCGGAAGGGAGAGCCCCACGCGGGGGCGGATGCGGCCCTTCGCCCTGAGCGCCAGCATCTCGTCGGCCGCCGCGCGCAGCAGCTCCGCGCGGTCCGCAAAGTGGATCAGGTTGAAGCCCGAGAGCGTCCGGTCCCTGTCAATCATCCCCAAGGGAGACACAAACAGCATCTTCCTGAGGCGCCAGAGGGCGCCCAGCTTGGCGATGCGGCCCGGCTTCACGGCGGAGGCGGCGCCGAAGAGGACGTGCCGCCCGCCGGGGGCCAGGGTCTTCCAGGAGCGGGCGAAGGTCTCGCCGCCCACGGAGTCCATCACGACGTCCACGCCCCTGCCCGCCGTGGCCTCCAGGATGACCCTTCGGAAGTCCTCCTCCCGGTAGAGGATCACGCGCGCCTCGGGGCACTCCTCGCGCACCACGGCGCCTTTGGACTCGCTCCCGACGGTGGCGAAGACCCGCGCGCCCCGGTCTCTGAGGAGCTGGAGGCAGGCAATCCCCACGCCGCCCGCCGCGGCGTGCACGAGCACGCTCTCACCCTTCTGCACGTGGGCGAGGTGGAAGAGGCCGTGATAGGCGGTGAGGTACTGGACGGGGAAGGCGGCGCCCTCGGCGAAGGTCATGTCATCGGGCATGAGCATGGCGAAGGAGGCCGGGATGACCACCTTCTCGGCGTATCCGCCGAAGCGGCAGAAGCTCATCACGCGGTCCCCCGGTTTGAGCCCGCTGACGCCCTCTCCCACCAACTCGATCACCCCGGCGGCTTCGAGGCCCGGAACAAAGGGCGGTTTGGGTGCGGCTTTGTAGATCCCCAGGCGCGAGAGGAGATCGGCGAAGTTCACGCCGGCGGCCCGGCTGGCGAGGAGAACCTCGCCCCGCCCCGGAGAGGGGACCGGCACCTCCTGCACGGCCAGCACCGAGTCATCGCCGTACTTGGTCACCACCACCGCCCTCATGGCTCCCTCCCTTTCAGCCGGTCCGAACCACGGCCACCAGCGTCAGCAGAACGGCCACCAGCAGGCCCCGCCTGAGCCAGAAGAGCCGGTGGGACCAGAGGCCCTCCCGCGGGATGCCGCGGTCCATCCCGAAGAGGATGCCCACGGCCAGGAAGACCCACAGCAGGACGTTGGAGATTGGTTGGGGGAGGGCCGGCGCGCGCCAGAGCCCGCGGGCGTCCAGCACGATCCCGGCCGCGATGAGGCCGCATACCACGATGTACGCGCCGGAGGCCAGGCTGAGCTTTCGAGCCGTCTCCTCGGTCCACTCCCGCGCCATGGCGCCTCCGTCGGTTTCAGTCTGGCATAGGCGGGGGGAGAATGGAAACAGGGAGGAATGTGGAAAGCGGAATTCGGAAAACGGAAAGCGAAAGAGATTCACCAGAAGACACTAAGACACGAAGAAATTTGGGGATTTCGGAGTTGAGATTCTTTCATGCCTCGTCTCTTGCTCGCCCGCGATGCCCGTAGGAGCGCTCTCCGGAGCGCGACGGGTGGAGAAGGGCGCGGCGCATCGGCCTCTGGAGAGGCCTCCTACAGATCTCCCGTGTCCCGGCGTCTAGCGTCTAGCGTCTAGCGTCTAGCGTCTAGCGTCTAGCGTCTAGCGTCTCGCCCCCCCGCCCCGGATCCCGTCATCCTGAGGGCTCCTTGCAGCGGGCTCCTCCCGAAGGATCTCAGGCGAGATTTGGGCTCCTTCCGCCCCTGAGATCCTTCAGGGGAGAAGCTTCGAAGAATGCTTCAGAGGATGACATGCCCACCACGCGGGCGTGCTCAACGGCGCGGCGAGGACGGGGGACTCCGCGACCCGGCCAGAATGCCCTCCCGTCTCGCGTCTTACGTCTCGCGTCTAGCTCCTAGCGCCTCGCCCATCTCGCGGGGCCTTGGAGTAGCGTTCGGCGCTCTCCCGGACGGGCCTGGGTCGCATCTTCCAGGCGAAATAGGGAGCGGCCAGCCGCTTGACGGCCTTCAGCTTGGTCTCGTACCAGAACTTGCCGAAGCCGGGCGGCGCCAGGACCTTGGCATCGTCCGGGTTGACGATGAGGCTCACCTCGATGTTGGGCGTCATGCCGATGGGGATGCCGTTCCTGCGGCAGGCCTCGTACATGTAGCGCATGACCTCCACCATCTCCTCGAAGGGCGGCGACGGGTGATGCTCCATCTCGGCGCCGATCACGGGGCGGAAGATGCAGACCGTGGGGAAGCAGCCCATGGAGGTGATGATGTCGATGGCCTTGAGGGTCTCCTCGATGGGCTCCACGCCGGCGATGATCTCCCCCGAATTACGGCCCTTGCCCATCTTCTTCGCGCAGTACTCCATGGCATCGAAGAATGCCTTCTGGCCCACGGTCGCGGCTTTCCCGGGGCAGAGCCGCGCGAAGACCTCCGGGTTCTGGAACTCGTAGCAGAAGGAGAAGTGGTCCGCCCCCAGGTCCATGAGCCAGTCGTACTTCCAGAAATCCAGGCTGGGGATCACCTGCACCCCCACCAGCGCGCCCACCTTCTCCTTGACGGCCTTCACGTAAGGGGCGCAGCGGTCCAGCCCCTTCCCCGCCTGATAGCCCGAATTGAAGTGGACGAAGGTGACGCCGTCCTCCACCTTGGCCGCGAGGGCCGTCTCCACCACGTCCTCCACGAGCTTCTCGGCCACCTCGTTGACCCCCACGTTCAGGCCCGTGGTGCAGAACTTGCAGCCCTGATTCGGTTCCGTGTACCAGTAGAGACAGGAGTTGGAGACGTAGATGCCCAGGTAGGTGCCCTGGAGGACGCCCACCTTGCTCATGGGCGTGCCCCGGCTGGTGGTCATGGTGTACCACTTGGGCTGGGGCGGAATCCGGACGCCGTACTCCAGGCCGAGCTGGCGGTCGTCGGCGATGATGTAGCCGTCGCCGATCTTGAGCAGCCGGTAAGGGGAGGTGCCGGCGAAGTCCTCCTCCACCGGGACGTTGACCCAGATCTCCTTGTGCCTGGAGGGAATCACGAGTTCGAGGCCGGAGCCCAGACCCGCCCGGGTGCGGGAGAAAAACCGCCCGTCCCGGTCCAGGGCGCAGGATGGATCGATGCGGATCCCCTTGCAGAAGAGGTCCACCTCCAGCTCCGCCGGATTGAGCACGTGCATGGTTCCCCTCCGCCCACAGGGTACGCCCGGCCTGGGGGAGACTCAAGGGAGTGGGGGGCGGAGAGTGGAGGGGGCCGTCGGAAGCCAGTTGCCGGAAGTCGATAGTCCGGCGCGATCATGACCATCCCTCATCCCCCGCCGTGGGAGGCGAAGCCCTTCGCCGACCATCTTGGCGTCATCCTGACGCACCCTTCGAAGGGCCGCCCTGGAAGGATCTCAAGGGCAGGAGGTGGTGGAATGGTGATTAAGATTCTTCCTGGGGAGCCCGTTGGGGGCAGCCGTCAGAATGACAGAGGCGGCGCGGGAGGCGCCTCGGACCTCGCCAGAGATTCTTCCTGGGGAGCCCGTTGGGGGCGGCGGTCAGAATGACACGGATGAGAAAGGCGGGAAGGGGGTAAGGCCCGCCACGCAGAAGCCAGAAGGGCGTTTGCCAGGAGCGGCCTCTCCAATGGGAGTCTTTGCCTTGCTCCCCGTGGCGCACCCGCCGCGAACCGCCGGTGCGGGACTCCGGGGCGGCGGGCGTGGCAGAATGGCGGCGGAGGTGGGAGGTGCTGACCGCGGTCCTGGTCTTTGCCGTCACCTACGTGCTCATAGCCGCCCGGCGGTTCTCCCTGCTCCACATCGGCCGGCCGGCGGGGGCGCTGCTGGGCGCCGTCGGTATGGTGCTTCTCGGCGTGCTGACGCCGAGGGAGGCCTACGGCTGCGTGGACCTTCCCACCATCGGCCTGCTCTTCGGAATGATGGTGCTGACCGGCTACCTGCGCGAGGCGGGCCTCTTTTCCGCGGTGGTGTGGAGGACGCTGGACCGCCGGTGGTCCCCGAGGGCGGTCCTGGGAGGCGTGGTCTGGCTGTCGGGGCTGGCCTCCGCCTTCCTCGTGAACGACACGGTCTGCCTCATGATGACCCCCCTCCTCTGCGCCCTCACCGAGGCGTCGGGCTTCGAACCCCTGCCCTTCCTGCTGGCCCTCGCGACCTCGGCCAACATCGGCTCCGTCGCCACCCTGGCGGGCAACCCGCAGAACATGCTCATCGGCATGGCCTCCGGGATCTCCTACCGGGAGTACCTGCTGGTGATGGCGCCCGTGGCCGCCCTCTGCCTCGGGCTGAACCACTGGCTCCTGCTGGCGGTCTTCGGGAAGAGGCTGCGCTCGGGGCCTCGGGCGGAGGTGTCCGGAGAGGCCCCGAGGGTCAAGAGGGCCATCGCCACGAGGAGCCTTCTGGTGCTGGCGTGCGTGGTTCTGGCATGGCTCCTGGGGGCCGACCTGGCGTTCACCGCCATCTGCGGGGCGGCCCTCGTGATCCTGATCAACCGCATCTCGCCGTCCAAGATCTTCAGGGAGCTGGACTGGCCCCTGCTCCTCTTCTTCGCCGCGCTCTTCGTGGTGGTGGGGGGCGTGGAGCGGGCGGGAGTGGTGGCGGCGCTCCGGGCCTGGCTTCCCGCGGGCGGCGGCGCGGCGGGCATCGCCGGCTTCACCGTCGTCTCCGTGGCCGCGAGCAACCTATTCTCCAACGTCCCCTTCGTGCTGGTGGCCGCCCAATGGGTGCAGGGGCTGCCCGCCCCGAGGCTCCACTGGTACCTCCTCGCCCTCACCAGCACCTTCGCGGGCAACCTGACCCTGGTGGGGTCCATGGCCAACCTGATCGTGGCCGAACTCTCCGGGGGACTTCGGGTGATGGGCTTCAGGCAGTACTTCCGCTACGGCGTGCTGGTCACGCTCGTGACCACCGTGGTGGGCGTCCTGTATCTAGTGCTGGCCTTCGCCCTCTGGCCCGGCTGAGGCGGCCTAGGGCAAGGTCTCGCGGGTGATCGTGACCTGGGCCCCCACGCGGAAGAACTCCCGGATGGGCTGGAGGTTCTGGTTCTGCGGATTCTGAACGGTTCGTTCCAGGAGCTTGGGCCGGACTTTCACGAGCAATTCACCCTTGGAATCCGGGAGCGAGCGGACCTGCCCGATGGGCATGTTGAACAGGCCGGTGCCCAGGCTGAACGCCAGCCGGACGGTCATGCCCGGCTCCACGGGCATGGGCGTGACGCCCACCCCCGGCGTGCCGGGAGTCGCCTCTTCCAGTTTCACCGTGGCCGTGATGCGTCCGTGAACTTCGTGGATGGCGACGATGCGCCCCTGCCGGAAGGGCTCGTACGGGGCGCCCAGGGGCACTCCCTGGGCGCCCAGGGCCATCGAGACGAGCGTGGCGAGCAGCGCCGCGAGGAGCCAGCGAGAGAAGATGTCGAGCCGTGCCATGGTCTGATCCTCCTGAGGGTACGCTAGGGCGCCGGCAACGCGCCGTCAAGCGCGCCGGCGGCGCCGGGACGCGCCTTGGGCCGCTTCGCGGCGCAAGGCGGACCGCTCGGCACAAGGGGAATGGTCTTGGACGGCCATGACCGAAGGTATACTGGGCGCGCGGCGCGGCGGTGGCGCCGCTCCAGGGGGAGGCCTGAGGTGAGGCGGAAGTTCGTCAAGGTTCTGCTGTGGGGTTCGGCGGTCCTGCTCGCGGCGATGGGCGCGGTGGTCCTCCTGGCGCTCTTCACGCCGCTGCCCGACCGGATCGCCCAGGACCTGCTCGCCAAGGCCGTGCGCCAGAGCGGAGGCACGCTCACGATCGCCCGGCGCGAGGGGCGGCTGGTGAAGGGGCTGGACCTCTACGGCGTCTCCTTCTCGCTGCCCGGCAAGGTCACCTTCACCGCCCAGCACCTCCACGCGCGCCTGTCGGTGCTGCCCCTGGGGGCGGGGATCATCCGCGTGACCGACGTGGTCATCGAGGGCCCCGTCCTCGACCTGACCCGGCCCGCGCCGGCCGTGGGGCCGGCCTCCGCCTCCCGGAGCCTGCCCAGGTGGCTGAACGTCTGGGTGCCGCGCTTCCAGGTCAAGGCCGGGCGCTTCTCTTGGCACGGGCGGCCGGCGGCCGCGCCCCTTCTCTGGAGCGGCATCTCCGCCGGGGGCTCGGCCACCCTCTCCAATGGCTCCCTCCACGTTACGCTGGCCTCGCTGGAGGCGGGCTGCCCGGCGCCGCTCCCTTCCAGGCTGAGGGCCTCCGGCAGCCTCGGCTGGTCGGCCGGCGGGAGCGGACGCTTCGACGGGGAGGTCTCCTCCGCCCTCTCCCGCGTGAAGGGACAGGCCAGCCTGAAGGCGGACGGGACCTTCTCCGCCGACCTCTCCTTCGCTCCCCTTGCGCTGCGCGAGGCGGCCGTGGGGTGGGCTCTGGCCCCGGACCTACTGGTCACCGGGAGCGCTCAGGTCGAGGGCAAGGGCGGAACGCTCCGATGGAAGGCCAGGCTGGATGCCAAGGGGCTGGGGCCCGTCAGCTCCGACGGCAGCGGAGAGATCTCCTCCGGCCGCGTGCACCTTCATGGCACGGCGGCCACCGGGGGCGCCTCCCTGACCCCCTTCTGGAAGACGCCCGCGGGCCGGGAGGCGCAGGTGGCGGGCACGGCGAGCTGGTCCGTGGACGGGGGCCGCGGCGCCGTCCGGTGGAAGGCCGACGGGGAACTCCGCGCCTCCCGGATCTGGGGCCTCTCGCTCCGCGGCGCCCGCGTCAAGGCCGAGGGCTCGGCCGGCGAGGGCTCGCTGTCGGCCGAGGGCGAGGCGACCATGGCCGGGAGCTTCAAGGGCAGCCTCTCCTGGGGTCTCCATCCCCGTAGGTGGCAGACGGAGCTCGCCGGCGACGGCGTAGACCTTCAGGGCGTGCTGACGAGCCTGGGCCTCATGCCGGCCCTTCCGGCCGGTCTCCATCCGCCCGCAGGGCCTTGGCGGGTGGAGGCCCTCTCCATGGGCCAGGAGGCGGCCCAGGGCTTCACCCTCTCGGCCAAGGTCACGGACCCCAAGGGCGGGGAGTGGAGCGTGGCGGCCGGCCCGCTGGGTTCCGGCCGCCCCGTGGTCTGGTCGGCGGCGGTTACCTCGCTCGATCCCTCCTTCTGGGGGCTGGGTCCGGCCGGGCGGCTCGGCGGCCGAGCGGCCTTCCAGGGCCCCTCGGCGCGGGAGGGCCTCCTGGAGCTGGACCTGGGATCGGGCCAGTGGGACGGCATCGCCTTCTCGCCGTTGGCGATGCGGCTCCACCTGGGCCCTTCGGGCACGACCCTGGACCCGGCGACTCTGACCTGCGACCTGGGAACGGCCAGGATCGGCGGCACGCTCTCGTCCGATGGCCGGCTCCGGGCCGACGTGAAAGGGGAGGCGCGAGACGCCGCCCGGCTCGGCCGCCTCCTCGGCATCGAAGGGCTGGCGGGCGACCTGAAGGCCGACGTGCACCTCGGAGGCCCTTGGAAGGACCCGTCGGTGGAAGGGACGGCCTCGGCGGAGGGAGGCACCTGGGGCAGCCTCAAGCTGGGCCGCCTGGAGGCCTCCGGGCGCTGGGGCGGCACCGGGGCGGCCTCGGACCTGAAGCTCTCCTACACCGGCCTGCGGGTCTCGGAGACGGACCTCGGCGACGGTTCCGTGGTCCTGCGGGGCGTCCCCGCGCGGGCGGAGGTGACCTGGAAGGCCCTCCTGCCGGGCAAGAGGAACCTGTCGTTCCGGGTGAGCGGGGCCCTCGTCCCGCCCCGCATGGACCTCCGCGTGTCGGACATCCTGTTCGAGACCACCGGCAAGCGCTTCGCCCAGGAGGGGGAGGCGCGCGTGGCGTGGACGCGCGAGAGCCTGGCGTGGTCGGGCCTGGTGCTGGTCAAGCAGAAGAGCCGGCTGGAGGCGGAGGGCCGCCTGGACCTGAGCAAAGGCTTCGCCGCCGCCCCCATGCAGGGACGCGTCGTTGCGGTCCACTTCCCCCTGGCCCTCGTGCCCCTGCCCAGGACGGCCGGCGCCATGGAGGGCTACCTGGCCGCCGACCTGACCTGGTCGGGGCGCCTCAACGCGCCCCAGATCAACGGCACGGCGGAGCTCACCGAGGGGAGCTACACCTACCCCGAGAGCGACCTCACCATCGCCCCCATCACGCTGGCGATGAAGGCCAAGGGCGACCGCCTCGTCCTCACCCAGGGCACGGCCACCACGCGCGAGGGGGGGCGAGCGGACGCCACGGGCTACGTCCAGTTCAGGGGCTTTCTGCCCGCGACCTTCGACTTCCGCGTGACGGCGAAGGCCTTCCCCTTCGTCGTGGGGCGGCAGATCGACGGGCTCGCCGACGTTCGCGCCGGGCTCTCGGGCTCCATCGAGAAGCCCGTCATCAGCGGCGAGGCTCAGATCCTCAAGGGGAAGATCGAGCTCCCCGACCTCGCCCAGCAGCAGCCCATGCCGTCCACCGTCCGCTTCGTGAACGTCCCCGAGGGGCTCGACCTGGGCCGGGAGAAGGAGGGGGGGGCCCCGTCGGTGGTGGGACGCCTCCGGGGCCAGGTGGTCCTCTCCAGCCAGGGCGGCCTCTGGGCGAGCAACAGGAACCTGCTGGCCGAGGTCACGGGCCAGATCATCGTCCGCCTGACCGACAAGGGCCCGGCCGTGGGGGGCCGCCTGAACCTCCAGCAGGGGAGGTACCTCTTCGAGGGCAAGAAGTTCCTCATCCAGGAGTCGAGCATCAGCTTCAACGGCACCACCGACCTGGTGCCCTACCTGGACATCACCGCGCTCTACAAGGCCGACAGCGCCGACATCACGATCCACCTCAGGGGAAACCCGGCCCATCCGGACCTCACCCTCACCTCCGATCCGGCCATGGAGAAGGCCGACATCCTGGCCACGCTCCTCTTCGGCCGCCCCCTGGGCGACCTCAACGCCGGCGAGCGCTCGTCCTGGTCCAACGCGGCCGCCGGCATGGCCGCCCAGTACCAGGCCGCACCCCTGCTGGCGGACATCCGGGGCAAGCTGGGGCTGGACACCCTCACGGTGGGCACCTCCTCCACCGGGCAGGGCACGGCGCTGGGTTTCTCCAAGTATCTGGGAGACCGCACCGTGGTGGAGTACCAGCAGATCTTCGGCACCCTGCCGGGCGAGAGGGTCAACCTGCGATACCGCGTGAACCGCCACCTGAGCCTCCAGACCCAGGTGAGCACCAACGGCGAATCGGGAGGGGACGTGCTGTGGGAGCAGCGGTACTGATGCGCGGGTGGCGTGCGCATCTGGCAAGCAGAAGTGCGCGGGTTTCGACACCCCGCCGGGCCACGGCCGCGCCGGTGGCGCGGCGCTGGGGGCCTTGTCCGGGTGCGTCCACGCCAGCGTGGCCGCACTCCGGTCTTCGGCCCCCATGGCGCCCTTCGGGCGCCTCGGCCCGGCCTCGTGCAGGTTCCATCGCTTTCTCACTTTTCAAAGGTGCGCCGGCGGCGTCGGACCTTCTGCGTCGTCACGCTTCGGCGTCCGCATCCTCAGCGTACGGGGAGTACGCTTGCGGTGCGGCCGCCTCGCCTTCCTTGCATAAGGCCCAACGGCGCCGGAACGCGCCTTCCTCCGCTCCGCTTCGGAAGGCAGACTACGAAGAAGGCCGGAAATCGCTGGGGACATCTAGGTCCGGGCGGCTGTGCGCGGTGCTGCTGGCGGCCCTGCTCTGGACGGCGTGTCTCGCGGCGCAGGGCCCCCCGGCGCAGGGCCCCCCGGCGGGCGAGACCTTCCGCGAGGTCCGCTTTCAGGGCAACCACGCCTTTCCGGACAAGAAGCTCTATGACGTGACGGGCCTCTCGCGGCCCTCTCGCCTGCGCCTCTTCAAGGGGCACGCCACCACCAGCCGCGCGGAGCTGGAGTCGCGGATCCAGGAGCTGATCCTCTTCTACCAGCGCGGCGGCTACTTCGAGGCCAGCGCCGAGCTCAAGGCGGAGGGCGGTGGGAAGGCCCTCATCCTCATCCGGGAGGGGCCGCCGGGGCGCGTGTCATCCGTGGACCTCCGGCTGGACCCGGCCGGGGCGCCTCAGCCCGTCCCCCTCTCGGTCTTGCAGCGGAAGCTGCCCGTGCAGCCGGGCGACGTCTTCTCGGCGCAGAGCTACGGCGACGCCGCGCAGATGCTGGCCCGCGCCTGGCAGGACCGGGGCTTCCCCTTCGCCGAGGTCTCGCCCGAGGCCGTGGCCGACGTGGCGGCCCACAAGGTCGCCGTGACCTACACCGTCAAGCCCGGCGAGGCCATGCGCTTCGGCCCCATCACGCTGGAGGGGGTCATCCACGCGGAGCCGCTCATCCTCAGGCGGGCGCTCGCCTTCCGCACCAACCAGCCCTTCGACCAGCGGAAGGTGGAGAAGAGCATCGCGAACCTCTACCGCCTCGGGCTCTTCGACCTCGTGAACATCCACCTCAAGAAGAAGGGCGGACCGCCCGGCATGGTCCCCGTGGTGGTCCGCGTCAAGGAGGGGCGCCACCGGCGGTTCCAGGGCAGCCTGGGTTACGGCACGGAGGAGGGGCCCCGGGGCTCCGTGAGCTGGGAGACCCTCCGCGTGGACAACCGCGTGGTGGACATCGGGACGGCCTTCCGCACCTCCGACCTCGTCAGGGAGGGCTCCCTCTGGTTCCGCAGGCCCTACTTCTGGACCTCCGACAACTGGTTCAACGCCGACCTGGTCTACGGCCGGCGGGTGGAGAACTCCTTCACCTACCGCTCCGCCAAGGCCAGGGTGGGACTCGACCACACCTTCTCGGAGCGGTGGACGGGCGAGCTCTATCTGGTGGGCGAGCGGGTCCTCCAGGTGACCCCCGACCTGGCCCTCGACCAGGCGCTCTCCGCTGAGGCGCGGGATCGGGCCACCATGGGCTCCGTGGCCGCGTCGGTCACCTACCGGAGCACGGACGACCCCATCAGCCCGAGCCGGGGGCTCCTCGCCACGCTCTCCGCCGAGCCGACCCACGTGCTCGGCACCGGCGACAACTTCACCAAGACCGACCTGGCCGTCCACTCCTACTTCCCGGTGAGCCAGCGCTGGGTGCTGGCGCTGCGCATGGAGCTGGGGGCCATCCTCACCAGTCAGAAGCCCTCCCAGATCCCCATCACGCGGCGCTTCTACGCGGGCGGGGCCAACAGCCTGAGGGGCTACAAGTACGACAGCCTGGGCCCCCTCTCGAAGCACGGCGCGCTCCTGGGCGGCAGCGGCCTGGCCCTGGCCTCGGCGGAGCTGCGCTTCCCCCTGCCGGGCGAGCTGACCGGGCTCGTCTTCCTCGACGCGGGCAACGCCCTCAAGAAGCCCCTCGACTTCAGGGGGGCCACCCTCTACTCCGGCACGGGCTTCGGCATCCGCTACAAGACCCCCGTGGGACCGCTCGGCGCGGACCTGGCCTGGAAGCTGAAGAAGGACCCCCGCGACCCCTCCCCGTATCTGCTGTACTTCTTCATTGGGTACGCGTTTTGAGGAGAGACGCGAGACGCGAGGCGCGAGACGCTAGACGCGAGGCGCGAGACGCTAGACGCGAGAGGCGAGAGGCGAGACGCTAGACGCGAGGGCATTCTGCCCGAGTCGCGGAGTCCCCCGTCCTCGCCGCGCCGGTGAGCACGCCCGCACGGTGGGCATGTCATCCTGAAGCACTCTTCGAAGCTTCTCCCCTGAAGGATCTCAAGGGCGGAAGAAGCCCAAACCTCGCCTGAGATCCTTCGGGAGGAGCCCGTTGCAAGGAGCCCTCAGGATGACGGGTCCCGGGCGGGGGGGTGAGACGCGAGATGCGAGAGGCAAGGCGCGAGGCGAAAGGCCGGGCGAACCGGGCCGTCGTCTCTTTCCTCATCACCTCATCTCCTCATCACCTCATCTCGATTCCCCCCCCCCGGAGGCAATCAAACGCGCCGTCCCGACGTTCATCAATCCGAGGAGTGACGATGAACCGAGGGCGGTGGCTGGTGTCGGGGCTTCTGGCGGCGGCGGCGACGTGGGGCGCGTGGTCCGCGTTGCAGCACCTGGGCCTCGCCGTCGATGAGCGACCTTCGCCCGCCGTCATCCGCGGAGCCCGGGAGGCACGTCCCATGACCTTTCCGATCCAGAAGAGCGACGAGGAGTGGAAGCGGCAGCTCACGCCGCTCCAGTACGAAGTGACGCGGGAGAAGGGGACCGAGCGCCCCTTCACGGGGAAATACTGGAACAGCCACGAGGCCGGGACCTACTGTTGCGTCTGCTGCGGGGCGCCCCTCTTCCGCAGCGACGCCAAGTTCGACTCCGTCTGCGGCTGGCCGAGCTTCTTCAAGCCCGTCTCCCCCGGCGCCGTGGACAACCAGGTGGACCGCTCCTTCCTCATGGTGCGCGACGAGATCCTCTGCGCCCGCTGCGGCGCCCACCTCGGCCACGTCTTCGAGGACGGACCGCCCCCCACCGGCCTGCGCTACTGCATCAACTCCGCCGCGCTCAAGTTCGTGCCGGAGGGTGGAGATGGCGACAGCGCGGCAGTGAAACAGGCGGACAGCGAGAAGAAATAGGATTCACCACCAAGACACCAAGGCACCAAGGGAGACCGGGAGAAGGCGAGGATTCACCGCTGAGGGGCGGGACGCGAGACGCGAGACGCGAGACGCGAGACGCGAGACGCGAGACGCGAGACGCGAGACGCGAGACGCGAGACGCGAAGTGCGGGCCCTCATACGCGCGTCATCCTGAGGACCTCTTCGAAGGGCCGCTGGCTCAGGATCCCGTGGCAGAGAGACCACCGGCGGCACCGGAGCGGCGGGATCCTGTGCTAGCCGCCCGTTGTGGGCATGCCACAGGATGACGGGAAAAGGGGGCGAGACGCGGGACGCGAGGCGCTGGCGAGCCCGCCCGAATAGTGTTCCCGTCATCCTGAAGCCTCCTTCGAAGCTTCTCCCCTGAAGGATCTCGGGCGACGGCCCTGCACGTCCGGTGATGGAGATCCTTCGTGGGCTCTCCCTCGAAGCAGCCCTCAGGATGACGGGAAAGCGGGCGGGAGGCGGGGACGCGGGGCGCCACCCTGTTCTCCGGTCATTCTGGCGAGCGGAGCGAGTCCAGAATCTGATTCCGGACAAGCCGGAATGACGATGATGGGGCCGGATTCCGGACGAGCCGGAATGACCTTCTGGGGCGGGGTCAGGCTCGTACGGTCCTTCCATTCGCAATCTTACTTCCTGCTCTTCTCCCACAGCGCGCCCATTTTGGCCTTGACGGCCGCCTCCATGGCGATGACGTCGGGCCACTCCCTCGTGAAGCCCTCGCCGGGCCACTTCTTGGTGGCGTCGATGCCGAGCTTCCCGCCGTAGGCGAAGAACTGCGAGGCGTGCTCCAGAGCGTCGGCCGGCCCCCGCGCCAGCTCCAGGTCGCGCCCGGGGTCGATGTTGGCCAGCACCCGCCAGGTCACCTCGCTCGCGTCCTGCACGTTGACATCCGAGTCCACCACGATGATGACCTTGGAGAACATGGCCTGGCCGAGGCCCCACAGGGCGTGCATGACCTTTCGCGCGTGGCCCGGGTAGGCCTTCTCGATGGAGACCAGGACGAGGTTGTGGAAGACCCCCTCGGGCGGCATGTGCAGGTCCGTCACCTCGGGGAGCTGGCGCTTCAGGATGGGCAGCGTGACGCGCTCGATGGCGTAGCCCATGAAGGCGTCCTCCATGGGAGGCGGCCCCACGATGGTGTGGACGTAGAGCGGCTCCTTCCGCCGCGTCACGCACTCCACGTGGAAGACGGGGTAGTCGTCGGCCAGCGAGTAGTAGCCCGTGTGGTCGCCGAAGGGCCCCTCGCGCCGCAGCTCCGCCGGGTCCACCCAGCCCTCCAGCACGATCTCCGCGTTGGCCGGCACCTCCAGCCCCACCGTCTCGCAGGCCACCATCTCCACCGGCTCCTTGCGGATGAAGCCCGCCAGGATCATCTCGTCGATGTCGTCCGGCAGGGGCATGGCCGCCGAGAAGTAGGTGGCCGGGTCGGAGCCGATGGCCACCGCCACCTCGATCTTCTCCCCCGCCGCCAGCGCCTGCCGCGCGTGCTTGGCTCCGTGCTTGTGGAGCTGCCAGTGCATGCCCGTGGTGGTCTCGTCGTAGACCTGCATGCGGTACATGCCGCAGTTGCGCTTGCCCGACGCGCGGTCCTTCGTGAAGACCATGGGCAGGGTGATGAAGGGGCCGCCGTCCTGCGGCCAGCAAGTGCAGACCGGCAGCTCCCGCAGGGAGAACTGGCCCTTCTTGAGGACCACCTCCTTGCACGGACCCGACTTCACGGTCTTGGGGAGGAAGGAGGCCAGCTCCGCGAGCTGGGGCAGCATCCTCAGCTTGTCCAGGAGCCCCTGCGGCTGCTTGATGTCGAAGAAGGCGGCGATGCGCTCGTCCACCTCCTCGTACCGCGCGATGCCCAGCGCCTTCAGCATCCGCCGGTGCGTCCCCAGGACGTTGCCGAGCACGGGCATGGAGTGGCCCTTCACCCTCTCGAAGAGCACCGCCGGCCCGCCCTCCTTCACCGCCCGGTCCAGGATCTCCGTGATCTCCAGGCGGGGGTCCACCTCCTCGCGGATCCGTAGCAGCTCCCCATCCCGCTCCAGCGCCCCCACGAAGTCCCGCAGGTCCTTGTAGCCCATCTCGGCCTCCACCGGCCCAGGGTAGTGCAGAGGGCCCCCGAAGGGAAGGGAGGAGGAGAGAAGGGCGGGATGCGGGACGCGAGATGCGAGACGCGAACCGCTAGACGCTAGACGCGAGGGAGATTGAAGAGGGAAGGCGGGCGCGACGGAGACCGCGACCAAACCGCGGCGGCCCCCCTTCCCCCCGTGGGGCGGGCGCCCTCGCCCGCCGCCGCCTCTCCCCGTGGGGCGGGCGCCCCCGCCC
>JBAWEQ010000189.1:0-3152 GCA_049591295.1 Acidobacteriota bacterium | reverse complement strand
AGCGAATACGATTTCAAAACTCAAGGAAGCAGCAGACTTCTCTGAAGTCTCTTACAGGACCTCGTTCATGTGTGTAGGATTTCGAATTGAATGGACAGAAAAGGGGTAAAATTTTCAGATTAGATTGACCTGGCAGGGGAAAATATCAGAATAGATGGACGGAATGAAGAGGGCGGTGGCTTGACGGAGCTACCGCCCGAAACATGTACGGGCCGTAAGGCCCTACAAAAGGATGTTCTGATGATATTCCCTGTTCTTGTTTCCATCAAGGAGATAGTTGCGAGGGGGCGGGATTTTCCTTGGCCGAGACCGGAGGCGTGCCCTCGGTGTGAAGGGCATCGGATCTGGAGTCATGGATTTGTCACTGCCTTTTTTGACGGTTTTGATGAACAGCTCTTTTTGAGACGGTACCGCTGCCCGGAGTGCAGGTGCGTGATGAGGGCGCGACCGTCGGGCTATTTCGAACGAGTACAAGCATCGGTTAAGACGATCCGTTCGTCCATTGCTTTCAGGCTGGAGCATGGTCGGTGGCCTGCAGGTACTTCACGGTCTCGGCAGGGTCACTGGCTGAGGTCTCTTACACGGAGAGTGTGTGCCCGGTTTGGCCAGGGATGGAGCAAACGTCTTATGGAGGGATTCGATGAGCTGATGCTCAAAAATGAGAATCCGGTTTCCCGTCGCATCTAATCTGCAATGTCCGTCGACGCTCACACACCCTACCGAAGAGTGTCGTTGTCCTGGGATTGTCTTGGGAGTACCACCCCAGACAACATACCCAAGGAGGCAGATCGATGGAGGAAGATAAGAAAAAGCAGATTGCAACGTTTCGGTTCGGGGTGATTCACGACCTCGTAGGACATGCGGCGCTCGAACCTGGCGAGCAGGAGAGGCTCATAAGGGACAAGTGCGACCGAAAATGGGTGATACCATTCTCGGACAAGACTCGTATTACCCGGAGCACTATCCTGCGCTGGGTGAAGCTTTACAAAGACTCTGGCGGCAAACTGGAGGCGCTGGCTAACCATGATCGATCGGATCATGGGAGGAGCCGCGCCATAGATGAAGAGACCGGTTTGGCTTTGATCCGTTTGAGGGCGGAGCTTCCCAAAGCAACGGTCGCCCGGCTGATCCGTGAGATGAACAAGAGACGACTGGTATCGCCGGGCATCACCCTTACCGCTACAACGGTACACCGCTTCCTGAGAGTCAATGGTTTGATGAAGGGAACAGAGGCTCTCGCCGAAGATCGACGAAAATTCGAAGCTGAGTTACCGAACGATCTGTGGCAGTCCGACTGCATGCATGGCCCGAGCGTGGAGCACGAGGGGAAGAAGAGGAAAACCTATCTCCTTGCTTTCATCGACGATCACTCCCGCCTGGTTCCTCATGCCGAGTTTTATCTCACCGAGTCGCTTCCATCGTATTTGAAAGCCCTTGAAGAAGCACTCTTGACCAGGGGACTCCCCAGAAAGATCTACACCGACAATGGGAGCGCCTTTCGTTCCCATCACCTGGAACACGTTACGGCCAGCCTAGGTATCGCTCTTATCCATGCACGACCGTACAAGCCACAGGGCAAAGGGAAAATCGAGCGGTTCTTCCGCACAGTGAGGGGCGATTTTCTGTCCGGCTTCAAAGGCACTACTCTCGCCGATCTGAATCAAGCCCTCTTCTTCTGGCTGGGTGACATCTACCACCAGCGGGTACATTCTTCCACCGGCCAGACTCCCTTTGCCCGGTTTACGTCACGTATGGAATGCCTGAGAGAAACTCCCCGCAATCTCAGGGACTATTTTCGCAAGACCGTGCGACGAAGAGTAGCAAAAGACAGAACCATAAGCTTGGACGGAAGGATCTTTGAAGCGCCTGTCCCCCTCATAGGCAAACAAGTCGCCCTTCTATATCACGAACAAGAGCCGGATCAGGTCGAGATCATGCTCGGCGGAGTCTCTTTCGGCATGGCTGCCCCAGTAAATATCCACGTCAATAGCCGGGTGAAACGGGACAAGTGGCGAAATATAGAGCTTCAATCCTCCGAGGAGGCAGAAAAATACCAAGGTGGAAGTCTTTGGGGAAAGAAGGACCGTACATGAGCACCAACTATCGATCTTTCTTCGGCATGAGCCGGGAGGCGTTCCCCACCGACATAAACATCAAGGACATTCTGGAAACCCAGGACATTGCAGCAATCAAAGAGCGCTTTGACTATACGGTCAGGTTGGGAGCTATTGCGACCCTCACCGGCGAGGTGGGATCGGGAAAGTCCACGGCTCTCAGGTACGTCATCTCAAAGCTCCACCCATCCGAATACAAGACCGTGTGGATCACTGCCTGCTCAGGCTCCATTCTGGAGTTTTATCGGCTCTTCCTCGCTGAATTCGGTATTCACATGGCGGGATCACAGAAAGCCATCATGGTGCGCCTTATCAAGAAGGCAGTACGGGAAGTGATCCTGGAAAAGAAGATGAAGATCGTGCTGGTGGTCGATGAGGCATCGTTGATGCGTCTGGAAGTCTTTGCCGAGATCCACACCATCACCGTCTTCGAGGCTGACTCAAAACCGTGGTTGCCTATTGTCCTGACCGGGCGGAGCAACCTCATCGACAAGCTCATGTATCAAACCTCCGCTCCGCTCGCGTCACGAATCGTCGCACGCAGCCATATGGAGCCGGTCAGCAGGCAGGAGATGGAGCAGTACCTCTCTCACCATCTCTCTCTCACCGGCGTCAAATCCAGCCTCTTTGACGACGCTGCGATCACCGCAATCCATCAAGGCTCAGGAGGAACATTCAGGAAGGCTAATCATCTGGCAAGAGGCGCTCTCGTCGCAGCGGCAAACAACCAATCCACCATCGTCACCGCAGATCACGTCAGACTCGCAGCTACCGAAATCTTTTGAACAACCTATCACCGGGCCGGACCACCCGGCCCAGTCAAAACAATCTGAAAAACTAGGCGGTCTGTCCCAAATAATCAGAAAAAATCAGTCAATTTAATGTGAAAAACAACAAATGTTACGCTTGGGCATTTTGCCGGAAGGATATATATATCCACGGGAAGAGCGCCCGGTGATGGACCTGTTACGCAAACGGACGCATCTGGTCAAGCTGAGAACCTCACTCATTAACAGCCTGCAAAACATCGTTGTGCGT
>JBAWEQ010000188.1:0-8703 GCA_049591295.1 Acidobacteriota bacterium | reverse complement strand
CGTGGGCGCAGTGGGGCGGCGGCGCGGGCGGGCGCGGCGGACGCGGCGGGCCCCGGATGATGTACGACACGGACACCGTGGAGAGCATGACCGGGACGGTTCAGTCCATCGAGACGCGGCAGTTCAGAGACCACAGCTTCGTCGTGCTGGAGCTGAAGACGGCGGAAGGGACACTGCTCGTGCACCTCGGGCCCTCCGCCTACCTGGACCAGCAGTCCGTCAAGCTGACCCCGGGAGACTCGGTCAGCATCAAGGGATCGAAGATGGCCATGCAGGGCCGGGAGATGATGGTCGCCGCGGAGGTGACCAAGGGCGGAGCGGTCCTCAAGCTGCGGGACCCGGCCACCGGCGTCCCACTCTGGCCCAGGCAGGGGCCGCCCCGCGGGTAGGCGTGCTCCCCTCGTCCGATCCGGGGAATGGGGCCGCGAGGCGGCGCGTTCTTTGAACGGCATGAGGTTGTGCTGCAAAATCCCAGGAGGAAGGGGGAAGATGCAGCTTTCGACGGGCCGCAGGAGGGACGCATGAGGAGTGTGAGGATCTGCGCGGGTCTGGCGGTACTGGCGGCCTGGATGCTGCCGCTCCCGGCGGCGGCCGCCGGCCCGGGAGGGTCGGGGACGCAACTCTTCCAGCGGCTGGGCACGCGCCGGAGTCCGGACGATCATGCGGGACGAGGCGGCCGGGGAGGCGTGGCGCTCCCCAAGGGGGCGCGGGTGGAGCGCGACATTCCCTACGGCCCCGACCCCGCCCAGCGGATGGACGCCTACGTGCCGGCCAACGCTGCGGGTGCGCCGGTGATCTTCCTTGTCCACGGCGGCGCATGGATGTTCGGCGACAAGGCCTCGGCCGGCGTGGTGGCCAACAAGGTGGCGCGGTGGCTTCCGCAGGGATTCATCGTGGTCTCCGTGAACTACCGCCTCTGGCCCAAGGCGGGCCCGCTCGAACAGGCCGATGACGTGGCGAAGGCGCTCGCGGCGGCGCAGGCGGGCGCGGCGGCGTGGGGCGGCGACGCTTCGCGCTTCGTGTTGATGGGGCACTCGGCCGGAGCGCATCTCGTCGGGCTACTCGCTGCGGACCCGGGCATCGCGTCGCGCCAGGGCGCGCGGCCCTGGCTGGGCGCCGTGCTGCTGGACAGCGCCTGCCTCGATGTGGCGGAGACGATGGGGGTCAGGCATATGCGCTTCTACGACCGCGTATTCGGAAGCGACCCCGCCTTCTGGAGGAGGGCCTCTCCCATGGACCGCCTCACCTCCGCCCCGGCGCCCCTGCTGATGGTCTGCTCCAGCTTCCGCCGGGATTCCTGCCCGCAGGCCCGCGCCTTCGCCGCCAAGGCGGAGGAGCTGGGCGGTCGGGCCGCGGTCCTGCCGGAGGCGCTCAGTCACGGCGAGATCAACAGGACCCTCGGACTGCCGGGGGAGTATACCGCGGCGGTGGAATCCTTCCTGCGCTCCCTCGGTCTGCCCTAGCCGGCCCTGGGAGCAAGGCGGGTGGGCGCACTAGCCTCTCACGTGTTGCGGGCGCGGCCTTCGAGATGTATATTTCAGCCTCAAGCATTCCAACGAGGGCGGGCGCGGGAATGGTCAGGAGACGATCATGGTGTGTCCCGATAGTTCAGCCACCCCGCCGGCCCGAGGGGCGCACTCGGCCAAGCCCGAGTGGTTCAGGGCCATGTCCCGATATGAGCTGCCGAGCCTGAGAAGGGCGCTCTGGCAGATGCTCGACACCTTCGTGCCCTACCTCGCGCTGTGGGCGGTGATGGTCCTGCTCGTCAGGCGGGGGGCCCCCTACGGGATCGTCCTGCTGCTGTCGCTCGTGGCGGCGGGCCTGCAGGTGCGCATCTTCATCATGTTCCACGACTGCTGTCACGGCTCCTTCTTCCGGTCCCGGCGGGCAAATTCCGTCCTGGGCACCGTGGCCGGCGTGCTAACCTTCACGCCCTTCAAGGATTGGCGGCTCGCCCACAACGTCCACCACGCCACCGCTGGCGATCTGGACCGCCGCGGCGTCGGCGACGTGACGACGATGACGGTGGAGGAGTACCGGTCGGCCCCGCTGCTGAGGCGGCTGCGCTACCGAGCCTACCGGCACCCCCTGGTCATGTTCGTGCTGGGGCCCGTCTGGGTGTTCCTCATCTCGTTCCGCTTCTTCCCCAAGGGCTCGAAGCGGCCCGAGCGCACCAGCGTCCTGCTTACCGACCTGCTCCTCGTGGCGATCGCGGGCGCGGCGAGCTGGACCATCGGCCTGAGGACCTACCTGCTCATCCAGATGCCCATCCTCCTCATGGGCGGCGCGGGGGGCATCTGGCTCTTCTACGTCCAGCACCAGTTCGAGAAGGATTACTGGGCCCGCCACGAGGCCTGGGACCCGCTGCGGGCCGCGCTGCAGGGAAGCTCCTTCTACAAGCTGCCCAAGGTCCTCCAGTGGTTCAGCGGGAACATCGGCCTGCA
The DNA here is from genome assembly GCA_049591295.1 of Acidobacteriota bacterium. GTDB lineage: Bacteria > Acidobacteriota > UBA4820 > UBA4820 > DSQY01 > DTPS01. The sequence continues at coordinate 6,259 of JBAWEQ010000188.1, read as the reverse complement.
CCACATCCACCACATCCGGCCGCGCATTCCGAACTACAACCTCCAGCGGTGCCTCGACGCATTCCCGGCGCTACAGGGCGTTGAGCCACTGACGCTGTGGCGGAGCTTGAAATCCCTGCGGCTTCACCTCTGGGACGAGGCCAGCCAGAGGATGGTCGGATTCCGGGATCTGAAGAGGTGTCCGCCGCTGCAGCTCGAAACAGGGGGCTGAGGCACCGCACGCCGCGCGGGCCAACCGGCTTCTCCCTCAACCAAATTGCTTGGGAACTACGGGGATTCCTGGGCCTTCTGGAGGTCTCCGGCGCTGAAGTAGGGGGCCATGAGATAGGCCTCCATGCCGGGGGTCTTCTGGAAGACCCTGGCAATTTGCCAGGTCTCGCTGCAGCGCAGGACGTTCCAGGTGAAGCGTCCGAGGGCTTCGCTTCCCTCGACCCTCTGGTCGCTGATCCCGCAGTGGCGGCCCAGACCGGCGGCGAGATCTTCGATGAGGTCGTGGCAGATGATGGCCTCCCTGGAATCCGGCGCCGGGGCGAGGCGCCGCTTGAGAACCACCGCCTCGCACAGGGCGTGGATGAGATGCTCGGCGGCCTGGTCCAGCGCGTATCCCATGGTCCGTCTCCCCTGCCTTGCATCCTACCACATCGCCGTGCGCTCATTCCGGCCTGCACGCGATCGGTTCCGGACTCGCGCCGCTCGCCAGGGTGGCGGATGCGCGACGGTGGTCCCAGGTTCGATGCCGCCTGGCTAGTCCGCATATCGGGTTGCCGGGAGTGCCCACCTCCTGAGCTTGAGCGGACGGGCAGAACGTGGTATCTGTATGCTGAGCCGAGGGGCGGACAGGGGAGGAGAGGTTGGCGAACCTATACGAGTTCATCGGGGCTAAGCCGAACGCGACCCAGAGGGAAATCCAGGAGTGCATCGAACAGACGAGGACCCGCCTGCGCCAAACCGGCGAGATCAATGAGGAAGAGCCGGCAAACAACCTGCGCAAGGCCGAGCAGGTGTTGCTCAATCCCGAAATCCGCCGGGAGTACAACAAGCGGCTCGGCCTTAACAATGTGCCACCCCCCGCCGAAGAGACCAAGCAGGTCAGCTTGCCCCCCGCGGACGCGCCACGCAGGAAGCAGATTGCCCTGCTGGGCCTGCTCTTCGTGGTCTTCGCGGCGATCCTGGTGTTCCACTACTGGGACCGCCTCCATCCCTGGCCCATCGGGATTTACCTGCGCGACGCGAGGTCCGGCAGCCAGTCCGCCGTGCTGGTGGGCTACACGTCGAGCCACCTCTTTCCGGACGGCAATCACCGGCCCGCATACCAGGTGAAGATGCTGGCCGACGGCAGGCTCCGGTGGATCTCGGTCAAGCAGCTCCACGCCGAGTTCAACGCCAGTTCCCCAGCCCCACCGTCCGAGCGGGAAGAGGCTCCGAAGAGCCCCTGAGCCGCCCGCCGACCCTTGGCTACCCTCCCCCGGCTTTACATTCAAGGGGGGCCATCCCCGCCTTGTCCGTGCCAGCGCCCGCCGACGGGGCTGCATCGTGGTCCCATGAAAGATACGGTGGGTGGGCATCCTGGCCCCGCGCCGCTTTTCCACCGTTCCGGTGGAAAAGGCTGTGAAGAATCCTGTGGATTTTCGTCAAACCACCGGAAATACAAGAGTATCGCGCCACCTGCACAGCGCTTCAGCGAACGAGAAGAGGATTGAAAATCATTGGAGTTGTACTTGGAAGGGCCATCAGCGGGAGCTTCCAGCCTGCGTCGCGAGTGCTGCCACCTCGCCGTGCCACTGTGCAAAATCAGGGCCAGTTGCCCCCTGCATGAGGAGCCAGTTTGTGGTACAAGCGGATTGGCGCACCGCTCTTCCCCAACACGGCGCCTCTGGAGGGCCCAATGACGACCATCTCCCCAGCCGTATCCTTCGCCCGCGAAAACCGGGCGCGCTTCTTGAACGAACTGAAGGATCTGCTCCGCATCCCGAGCGTGAGCACCCTGCCCGAGCATAAGGGCGACATCGAGCGCGCGGCGAAGTGGGTCGCCGAAAACCTTCGGCGCAGCGGGATGGAACACGTGGAGGTCATTCCCACGGCGGGCCACCCCCTCGTCTATGCCGACTGGCTCCACGCGCCGGGCAGACCCACGGTGCTCTGCTACGGCCACTACGACGTGCAGCCCGCGGATCCGCTGGACGAGTGGACCACCCCTCCCTTCGAGCCGGTGGAGCGGGACGGCAGCCTCTACGCCCGCGGCTCCACGGACGACAAGGGCCAGATGGTCATGCACCTCAAGGCCCTCGAGTCGCTCCTGAAGACGGGCGGAGGCAAACTGCCCGTGAACGTGCGCGTCATCATCGAGGGGGAGGAGGAGATCAGCGGCGAGGGGATCGAAGCCTTCGTGAAGAACCACCCCGAGCGCCTGGCCTGCGACGTGGTCGTGGTCTCGGACACGGAGATGTTCTCGCGCGGACTGCCGAGCCTCACCGTGGGACTGCGCGGCCTCTGTTACACCGAGATCGAAGCCCGCGGACCGGCCACCGATCTCCACTCGGGTTCCTATGGCGGGGCGTCGCCCAACCCCTTCTTCGCCCTCTGCCAGATCATCGCAAGGCTGAAAGACGACGACGGGCGCGTCCTCATCCCCGGCTTCTACGACAAGGTGAAGGCGCCCACCCAGGCCGAGCTGAAGGCCTGGGAATCGCTGCCCTTCGACGAGCATGAGTACCTCAAGAACGAGGTAGGCTCCACGGCCCTCACGGGCGAGCCGGGCTATTCGGTGCTCTACCGGACCTGGGCGCGGCCCACGCTGGAGGTCCACGGCATGCCCGGGGGATTCACCGGCGCCGGCGCCAAGACCGTGATCCCCGCCCGCGCCTCGGCCAAGGTCTCCATGCGGCTCGTGCCCGACCAGGAGCCCCAGGCCATCTTCAAGCTCTTCTCCGACTACGTGATGTCGCTCTGCCCCAAGGGCATCCGGCTTTCGATCAAGCAGCTCAGCGTGGGGGACGCGGTGGTGGTGAACACGGACAACCGCTTCGTGCAGGTGGCGGCAGCGGCCATGGCCGACGTCTACGGGAAGGAGACGGTCACCATCCGGACGGGCGGCTCCATCCCCATCGTGGCCAGCTTCCAGAAGTACCTGAAGGCCCCCACGCTCCTCATGGGCTTTGGCCTGCCCGACTGCGCCGCCCACGGTCCCAACGAGAAGTTCCTCATCGAGAACTTCTACGGCGGCATCGAGTCCCTCGTCAGGCTCTTCGAGCGCCTGGGGGCGTAAGACCCGGCGGCCACTTCATCGCCGTGGAGCACCCTCGCAAGGCCATCGAAACCATCCGCGAGATGCTCTCCGCCGCGCACGCCCTTGCGACTCCGACGAACCACGGAGCCGAGTTCTGAGCAAGGTCCTTGTCAAACCCTGCCGCCGCAGCACCTCCAGCCCGTGTCTCGCGTCTCGCGTCTCGCGTCTCGCATCTTGCGTCTCGCGTCTCGCGTCTCGCGTTTCGCATCTTGCGTCTCGCGTCTCGCGTCTCGCGTCTCGCGTTTCGCCCCTACCGCCCCTGCCTTCCGATGATCTCCCGAATGGAATCGTAGAGCGGCTTCAGGCGGCGATACATCTTGCGGTAGACCTTCTCGTAGAGGCCGTCGTAGATCTCCCGCGTGAGGGGATCGGGCTCGAAGGTCCGGCCCGGGCGCGCCATGGCCCTGATGGCGGAGGGGAAGTCGGGGTGGAGACCGAGCCCCACGGCGCCGTCCACGGCCGCCCCCAGCGCCGAGGTCTCGTAGAGGTGGGGCCGGCTGGCGGGGAGGCCGAAGATGCTCGCCGTGAGCTGCATCGCCTCGTCGCTCTGGGAGCCGCCGCCGCAGATGCGCAGCTCCCGGATGGCCACGCCGCTCCGGCGTTCGATGCGCTCCTTCCCGTCGCGCAGCGCGTAGGCGAGCCCCTCCAGGATGGCCCGGTAGACGTGGGCGCGGGTGTGGACGTCCGAGAAGCCGATGATGGCTCCCCTGGCCTCCGGCCCCGGCACCTTCAGGCCCGGCGACCAGTAGGGCTGGAGCATGAGCCCCTCGGAGCCGGGCGGCACGGCGCGCACCAGCTCGTCGAAGAGGACCTCGGGCTCCACGCCTCGCTGCGGAGCCATTCGGCGCTCGAAGTCCCCAAACTCCTGCTTGAACCAGCTCACCATCCAATAGCCCCGGTAGATCTCTATTTCCAGGTTGTAGGCTCCCGGAAGGGCCGCGGGGTAGGGCGGCAGCAGCGGAATGGCCTCCACGTACCTGGAGCTCGCGACGTTGATCGTGGCGGTCGTGCCGTAGCCGAGGCAGGCCGTCTCCGGCGTGAGGCAGCCCGATCCCAGGACCTCGCACGCCTTGTCGGCCGCGGCCGCCACCACGGGCAGGCCGGCGGGAATGCCCGTGTGCTGCGAGGCCGCCGGCGTGATCTCGCCGAGCGGGCCGCCGGGAGGCACGAGGTCGGGAAGGACGGACGGGTCCATGGGCACGGCGCGCCACTTCCAGTCCCACCCGCGCGCCCATTTCAGGCGCTTGTAGTCGAAGGGGATGTAGCCCACCTGGCAACCCACCGAATCGGCGAAGCGGCCCGTGAGCCTGTGGGTGAGGAAGCCGCTCAGGAGGAGGTACTTGTGCGTCGCGGCCCAGACCTCGGGCTGGAGGGTCCTGATCCAGTTGGCCTCGGCCTCGGCCATGAGGTAGGCCACCGTTCCACCAACCCCGGCGATGGAGAGGGCCAACCCCCAGGGGCCGCCCAGCCTGCCCAGGTCCTTCGCCCTCCGGTGATCGAGCCAGAGGATGGCCGGCCTGAGAGGACGCCCCTCCCGGTCCACGTTCACGACCGTCGCCCGCTGCGTGGTGAGGACCACGCCGGCCAGCGAATCCTTGTGGACCCCTTCGTTCTCCCAGAGCTTGCGGCAGGCTTCGCCGAGGCACTGCCAGAAGTAGTCGGGGTCCTCCTCGGCCCAGCCCGCGTGCTGACGAGTGTAAGAGCGCAGGGGTACGCGCGCCTTGGCCAGCATCTCTCCGTCAGGGCTGAGCACGATCGCACGGGCACTCTGCGTGCCCACGTCTATGGACAGGATCCGATCCCCCGCCATCTCCCCTCCTCTTCGGCTGAATGGTCCATGATTGTCCGGGTCCGAGGAGCACCCCTTCTGAAATGGCGGTCCTCCGGCAATGGTGATTCCCAGGCGGAGAGGGGAGGAAAGGACGAGGCTAAGGGCAAGGCAGAATCACTGTCTGCCGAGGTCTTCACCCTCCACCCTCCACCGTTCCCATCCGGATCGTCCCGGACGGGAACCAAGCCCCGCCTCAGCCCGCGGCGGGAAGGGCCTCCCCGGTGCCGTCCCGGCGTCCGGTCCACCCCTCTTTCCCCGCCAAGCCGACGGGGAGACTGTAGCAGGTTTCCCAGAGCCGCAGGTAGCGCTCCTCCTCCTCCTCCCAGCGGGCCTGGCCCCAGTCCAGCTCCGCGCGGCAGATCGCGCCGATCCTGGGGAGGTGCTCCGCTCCGCCGCGGGGCAGCACGAGACCGAGACGCGTACGGCGGAGCATGAGGTCCTCCAGGTGGACCACGGCCTCCGCGCGGGCCGCCCACCGCAACTCCGCCCACAGGGTCGGCGCGCAGGCCACGTGTTCCAGTTCCAGGGGACCGGCCGCCGCCAGAAGCTCGGGAAGGGCCGTTCCGTAGCGGCCCGCCAGGCGGAGCAGCTCCGCCGGCGGCAGCGAGGCCGCACTCCACGGCCAGTGCGGGACCGGCGGCTGGAAGGCCGGCAGCGCCCGGTTCGCGCCCCTGAAGCCGGGCAGGCGGCGCTGGACCGCCTTGAGCACATCGAGGGCCGTGAGGCGGAAGGTCGTCAGCTTGCCTCCGGTGGCGGTGAGCAATCCCTGCTCCTCCCACACCGCTGAGTCCCGGCGCTCCTGCGAGGGCTTGGCCTTGCCGGAACCGATGACCGGCCGCACCCCCGAGAAGGTGGCGAGCACGTCGGCGGAGGAGAGGTCGAGGGAGGGGAACTGGCCACGGAGCCCTTCCAGGAGGTAGACCGCCTCACCGGCGCTGATGGCGGGCTCCCTGTCCATGCCGTCGCCGTGGTCCTCGTCGGTGGTCCCGACCAGGGTGACGCCCTCCCAAGGAAAGACGAAGATCGGGCGGCGGTCGCGCGGATGCATGAAGCTCACCGACTGGGCCAGGGGCAGCCTCCACGCTGGGAAGAGGAGGTGGCTGCCTCGCAGGGGCCGCAGCCGCTTCATCGCGCCCACCTCG
>JBAWEQ010000187.1:0-6954 GCA_049591295.1 Acidobacteriota bacterium | reverse complement strand
GGCGTAGTGCCAGCCCGCCGTTCCGTCGGTGTTGAATTCCATGAAGCGGGGACCGTCCGGGAAGAGAAAGGAGTCCATGCGGCCGAGCGGAATGGCCGGGCGGTAACCGGGATCCTTGAGGATGCATTCCATCTGCAGCGAGCCGTAGCCAAACAGCTCCCGGAGGCTGGCGGTTTGGACAAAGGCCTCGGAGACGATCTCCGCCGCCCGCCAGAGCTGATTCACGGCATCGGTCAGGTTTTCGAGCGCCTCGCCGCCTATGTCAAAGGGAGTGCGGGTCACGGGGAGAGGACGGCCCCGGAAGGCGATCCCATGCTCCATCAGGAGTTCGTCAGACCAGGGGTTGTCGAAGGATGGAGCCATCGCGCCTCCGGAGGGCCGCTCGCGCCACGGAGCCGTATACCACGTTTGCTTCGCCCAGTCTACTGCCTTCGCGGCCCTCAGGCGACGGCCGCTCCTTACGCGAGAGCCTGAGCGAATCGGGATGGGGGAGAATGAGGATTCCGCATGGGGGCCTTGCCGGGACAGCGGCATAAGGGACCGTGCGAAGCGCTGGCTGGATCTGAGCGTGCGGCGGAATCCGCCGGCGCCGAGCCGCCGCAGGCGCTGCTCAAAGGCAAGACCTGCCCCCCAAAAAGGGCGGCCCTCTCTCCGGTGGAGCCTACCTTGTCCCGGAAGGGTCGTCGGGTGCCGCACCCAGCTCCTGCACCATCCTCTGGACGCGTTCCCGTGTCTTGGCGTCCAGATCGCACCCGAGCGCCTTCTGAAAGAACGACAGCGCCTCGTGGGGCCGCTTGGCCTTGAAAGCGTAGCCGCCCATGGCGAGGTAGTTCGCCGCGTAGCCTGGGAAGCGCCGGATGCCGTCGAGGTAGCAGCGCTCTCCGCGGTCGTAGAGGCCCATGTCCATGTAGGCGTCCGCCTCCTTCTTGAGGGTCGCCTCGGGTGCATCGCTGATGCGAACGGCCGCCTCGAAGTCCTTCGCGGCGTCTTCGTGGCGTTTCTGGGCGAGACGGATGGTACCCCTCAGCAGGTAGGTGTCGGCGTCGGCGAAACCGGTCGAGATCGCACGGTCGACGAGGGCGAGCGCCCTTTCGGTCCTGTTCGTATCGAGGTAGTAGGCGGCCAGCGGGTTCAAGGCTTCCATGTAATGGGGTTGAAGAGCCAGGGCCTTCTCGTAGCAACGGGCCGCTTCGTCGAATTTGCTCAGCGCCACCAGGGCGTGTCCCTTGGAGGTCCACGCCTGGTAGACCTGCGGTGCGATGGCCAGGGCCCGGTCCAGCGCGGAGATGGACTCGGCGGGTCTGCCCGCCCGGCGCAAGGCCTCGCCGTATTCAAACCAGGCAGCCGGATCCCCCGAATCATTCTCGGTGGCGGACCGGAGCCGCGCGACGGCCTTGCCGACTTGGTGAGCACGGAGATCCAACCTCGCCTGGGCTATGTCCTGGAGGGTGGCCGCCTTGTCGTAGGGATCGGGGAGGGACGCGGGGTCGAACCGTCCGCCCGGGGCCGGAGCATAGCCGAGCCCGAGCAGGGCGGGGTCCAGCGGACCCTGGGAAGGCGCCGCCGTGGGGAGGGGGGGCAGCTTGGCTCTCAGCGTCAGGGCGCCGGCCGGCGGGGCGGCCGCGAGGTCCTTGGACTCGCCGGGGTCGCTGAGGAGGTCATAGAGGTGGTCGCGCCTGCCCCGCACCCACTTGTACCGCCCGTCGGTAACACCGAAGAGGGGGTGCCACCGGTACTGGGAGAAGGGGGGCCACGCCTCCAGTGGGAAGACCCGGGAAGGGGGCGGTGCCCCCTTGCACAGCGCGAGGAGATCGACGCCCTCGCCCCGCAGGGCCGAGCGGGGCGCGCCGACCAGGGCCGCCAGGGTGCGGGCCACGTCGGCGAGGGAAGTGGGGGTGGCGCAAACCTTTCCCGAGGGAATGCCCGGACCCTCCAGAAAACAGACGACGTGCACGGTGCATTGGAAGAGGAACACACCGTGGGTGACTTCCCCATGCTCGCCCAGGGCTTCGCCGTGGTCCGAAACCACCGCCACGACGGTGTTCGGAGGAAGGGCCCTGAGCAGCCTGCCCACCTCCGAATCGACGTACGCCACGGCCCCGTTGTAAGGAGTCTCCGGATAACGTCGGGAGAAGGGGGCCGGTGCCGTGTAGGGGAAGTGGGCGTCAAAGTAATGCACCCAGAGAAAGAGAGGCCCCTCGCGCCGTGCCCGGATTTGGGCCAGGGCCCTGTCCGTGACCTCCTCGCCGGTCCTGTGGATCGCCGAGCCCAGGGCGTCGTCGTAGGTCGCGAAGCCCCTCGACAGGCCGTAGCGGCTGTTCAACACGGGGGCGGCGACGACGGCGGCGGTCTCGTAGCCCCTCGCCGCTAACACCTGCGCCAAGGTGGGGATCCCCGCCGCGAGTTTGCCGAAGCCGTTGTCGCGCAGGCCGGTAGCGGCAGGAAACTCCCCGGTAAGGAGGGTGGCGTGAGAGGGAAGGGTCAAGGGCGCGGGGGCGAAGCACGCCGTAAATGCCGTTCCCTTGGCGGCCAGTCCGTCAAGATTCGGGGTCAGGTCCCGGGGCCCCCCCCAAGGCGCCAGCCGATCGGCGCGTACCGTGTCCAGGCTGATGAGGACGATGTTGGGGCTCGCCGCGCCAGAGGCCGTAGAAACGATGAACGCCAGGGCCAGCGAGACGATGGTCAGCTTGAACCGCACGAGGGCCTCCTCCTCCGCACCAAGGGTACCATAAGGCCCAAACACCGCGATGGCCACGCAAACCGTTTGTAGGAGCGGCGCCTCGCCGCGACAAGGGTGAGCCCCCAAAGACGGAGCTTCCCGCAACCGTCGCCGCGCCGGGGGCAACGCTCCTACGGCGAGACGATCCATCGCGGAATGGGGGGGCTCCGCCCGATTAGGCTCGGCGCGTTCATGGGGTATGCTGGGGGACCGCCGCGAGGCGAACCGGCGGCATGGGGGGAGGCGGCGGAGGGCCGATGAACGAGACGGACACGAAGAGCGCGGAGGAGCGGCAGTTCGGGCGTCTGGGCGTTCTCGCCTGGGCGCACTTTATGAACGACGGCTGCATCAACTACCTGCCGGGCATCCTTCCCCTCCTGCTGGAGCGCCTCAGCGTGCCGCTGGCCCTCTCCGGCAGCCTCATCCTCGCCCTCCAGGGGCTCGGCTCCCTCCTCCAGCCGGTGGCTGGCTGGTGGGCGGACCGGTGCGGAGGGCGCGCCTTCGTCGTGGGCGGGCTCGTCCTCAGCGTGCTCGGCGGCAGCGTGCTCGGCTTGGCGCCGGACTACTGGGCCCTCATCGCGATCCTGGTCTTCGCCGGCCTCGGCAACGCCGCCTTCCACCCCCAGGCCCTGGCCGGCGCCCGGCAGATCGCCGGCAAGCGGGCAGGGCTGACCCTTTCCGTCTTCCTCGTGGGAGGGGAGCTGGGACGCAGCCTCTGGCCCACGCTGGCGGGGCTCGTCGTGGCCTGGCTCGGCCTCCACGGGCTGTGGATCGTGGCGTTGCCGGGGGCGCTGACGGTGCTCCTGCTGGCGCGGGCGGCCCCGAGCCTCCCCGTGCGCCCGGCCCAGCCTCTCGGCGGCGCCTTCCGCGCGCAGAGGGCCGCCGTCTGGGCGCTGGTGGGCTTCGTGGGACTCAGGGCTCTCGTCTCCTACGGCGTCTCCATCTTCGTGCCGTTGCTCTGGCACGCCAAGGGCGGCTCCCTGCTCGGGGGCGCGTCGCTGATCACCGTCATGCTCGGCGTGGGGATCGTCGGCAACCTGGCGGGCGGCGCCCTGGCCGACCGGATCGGGCGAAGGCCGGTGCTGGTGGGATCGAGCGTGCTCTCGGGGCTCTTCCTCGCCCTCTTCCTCTTGGCCAGCGGAGCCTGGCTCTGGCTCCTGCTGGGGCTTCTGGGCATGGCGACCTTCGCCACGGCGGCTGTCACCATGCTCGTGGGACAGGACCTCTTCCCGCACCACCACTCCATGGCTTCGGGCCTGGCCCTCGGCGTCGGCAACGCCGCCGGCGCGGCCGCGGTCTTCCTCCTCGGCTTCGTCGCCGGCCGCTTCGGCCTCCATGCCGCCCTCTGGTCCATCGTCGCCCTCGCTTTCCTCGGCATCCCCCTCGCCCTCGTCCTCCCCGAGCGCCCCGCGGCGGCGTAGGGCCGTGAGTAGGTGAGTAGGGCGAGGACGACCCTGCGGATGGAACAAGAGAGGTAGGGTGGATCCGAGGCGGCCCTTGGCCGCCGAGCGTCCACCCAACACGCTCAGTTGGAGAGCTTCTGGTAGAGCCGACCGGGGGCGAGGCGGGCGAGGAGGGCGATGAGGGCCCAGCGGCGTGGGACGTAGGCGACCTTGGCCCGGCGGCGGATGGCGCGGTAGATGCCGCGGGCGGCGGTCTCGGCGTCCACGACCCAGAACATGCCGGGCTGGTCCTCGGTCATGTGGGTGCGGACGTAGCCGGGGCGGACGTCGGTGACGGCGATGCCGAAGCGGCCGAGGTTGGCGCGGAGCCCGTCCATGTAGCGGGAGGCGAAGGCCTTGGATGCGTTGTAGGCGGGGACGGCGGCGCTGCCGCTGAGGGAGGCGACGGAGGAGAGGCCGACGAGGTGGCCGCGCCTCTGCTGGTAGAAGAGCCGGGCGGCCCAGGAGGCGCAGGCGGCGAAGCCGAGGACGTTGGTGGCCACGGTGGTTCGCTCCTGCTCCCAGGCCAGCTTGCGGTTGTGGGGGGCCACGCCGGCGTTGACGACCATGCAGTCGAGGCCGCCGAGCTCGGCGGCGAGGGCGTCGAGGTGGGCGGTGATGCCGTCGGCGTCGGTGACGTCGGCGGCGCGGACCTTCGCGGCGGGGCCCAGCTCGGCGGAGAGCTCTTCGAGGGCGGCCCGGTTCCTGGCGATCAGCCCCAGCGTCCAGCCGTCGCGGGCCATGATCTTGGCCAGCTCCCGGCCGAGGCCGGCGCTGGCGCCGGTGATGATGGCGGTGGGCATCCTGTCCTCCCTGACATTAGCTGGCGCGGGAAGGGAGCCGCGCCGGCGGCGAGGGGACGCCGTGTTTCGCCTCTGGCGAAACACGCGGCAGAGGAACGGCAGCACCCGTTCGAGCGCGCGAGGCGCAACCTGGTATCGAAAAATCAAAGGGTCGATAGGGGGTTCCCGTCACGTCATGCCCCTGGCGATGGCGCGGCGGGCGGTGGCTTCGAGGACGTGGACGGCCTGGACCAGCGGGGCGAAGCGCGGGTCCTTCGTCTGTCCGTGGTAGAAGCGGTAGTAGATCTGCTGGGCGATGCCCGCCAGCCGGAAGAGACCGTAGACGTAGTAGAAGGTCGCGTCCTCGATGGCGAGGCCAGCGCCCTCGAGGTAGAGGGTGACGACCTCGCGCCGTGTGAGGGCACCCGCGAGCGTGGTGGGCTCCACGCGGATGGCGCGCAACTCGGGCGGATCGTCGGCCTGCACCCAGTAGGCGAGGGAGGCGCCCAGGTCCATCAGCGGATCGCCGATGGTGGCCATCTCCCAATCCAGGACGCCGATGATGCGCGTGGGGTCAAGAGGGTCGAGCACCACGTTGTCCAGGCGGAAATCGTTGTGGACGATGGCCGCGCCGAGCTCGGGGGGCCTCTCGGCTTCGAGCCAGGCCATGACCTCCTCGAAGTCCGGCGCGTCCGGCGTCCTCGCGTCCCGGTAGCGGCGGCTCCAGCCGGAGACCTGGCGCTCCACGTAGCCCTCCGGCCGGCCGAAGGCTTCGAGCCCGAGCCGGCGGTAGTCCAGGGCGTGCAGGGAGCGGTGCGCCTCCACGAGACGAGAGCACAGCTTCCGCATGGCCTCGGGGGAAAGGTCCAGGCCCTCTGGAAGCTGGCGGCGGAGAATCAGCCCGCGGATCCGCCGCATGGCGAAGAAGGGCGCTCCCAGAACGGAGAGATCGTCGCAGTAGAGGACGGGCTCGGGAGCGTAGGGATAGTGCCCCGAGAGGGCGCTGAGGATGGCCCACTCGCGGTGCATGTCGTGGCCCGTCTTGGGGATCTTGCCGAAGGGCGGCCTGCGCAGGACCAGCTCTTCACGGCCGAGGCGGACCAGGTAGGTGAGGTTGGAGTGGCCGGAGGGGAACTGGGCGACCTCCAGCTCCCCCGTCAGCCCCGGAAGCCGACCCTTGAGGTAGCCGGCCAGGCGGGCCGCGTCGAGCTCCTCGCCGGGCCTCGGCGGCCGTGGGCTATCCTCGAAAGACATCCAGACCTCCTCCGCCGGCGCGGTGCGCCTCCCGGTACGGCTTCAGGATCCGATGGGCCAGGGAGAGCTTGTGGACCTCGTCGGCGCCGTCGTAGATGCGGGCCGCCCGCTCGTGCCGGTAGAAAAAGGCGATGACCGTATCGTCCGTCATGCCCAGGCCGCCAAACACTTGAAGGGCCCTGTCCACCACGTGCTGCATGACGTTCGCCACGACGAACTTGACCATGGAGATCTCCTCCCTGGCCTCCTTCCAGCCCAGGCCCTCCACCTTCCAGGCCGTCTGGAGCGTCAGGGCGCGGGCGGCCTCGATCTCCGCGGCGCTCTCGGCGATCCACGCCTGCACGATCTCCTTGTCCGCGAGCACGCTCCCCGGAGCGATGGGGCGGGTCACGGCCCGCTTGCACATGAGGTCGAAGGCCCGTCGGCACACGCCGAGCCAGCGCATGGCGTGGTGGATCCTCCCGGGGCCGAGCCGCTCCTGGGCGATGCGGAAGCCGTCGCCCTCGGGCCCCAGCAGGTTGGAGCGGGGCACGCGGCAGGAGTGATAGAGGATCTCGGCGTGGCTGAAGGGCCCCGAGCCGGAGTGGCCCATGACGGCGATGTTGCGCACCAGGTCGAAGCCGGGCGTGTCGGTGGGCACGATGATCATGCTGGCCCGCCGGTAGGGAGCGGCCTCGGGATCGGTGACGGCCATGACGATGGCGAAGGCCGCCCCGTCGGCCGCCGTGGTGTACCACTTCTGGCCGTTGATGACGTA
>JBAWEQ010000186.1:0-19497 GCA_049591295.1 Acidobacteriota bacterium | reverse complement strand
GCTACCCGGATCCCACGGTCCCCGGCTCCCCGGCAACCTCCCATCCGCCGCGCCCGCCATCCCAACCCGCCCCAGGCTATCCTCCAAGCGCCTCACTTCGCCAGACGGGGTACGGCGAGGATTTACGTTCTTGTCGTGGGGCACGCCCACTTTGACCACGCCGTTGCACGCGGCGCCGTGGGCATCGGTCGCCGTGAAGGAGATGACATAGACGCGGCCGTTGCCCGTACCTGAGCGCTCCGCGCGCACCTGCGCCTGGCTTGTGCCCACGCCGAATCCGTCGGGACAGGTGTCCCCATCGCCGACCCCTTTCCCCGGCTCGTCTTGCGTGATCCCCGTGATGGAGACCGTCACGGTGTCTCCGGCTGGAGCGATCACACCCGTGATCGAGATAGGCACCAGCTTGTGGTTGGGCGGCCAGAGAATGGAGGGATTGGCCAGGGCCTTTGAGCAGTCGATGGGAGGCACGGCGGCTGGTGCGATCTGAAGGCGGCTCGATGCGCAGTTGTTGTCCTCATTCGTTTCGGCGATCTGGTGGTTCGCATCCGCGCAGGCGTCGAGATAGTACGTGCCGGAGGAAAGACTCGCTGGGACGGTGTAGGGCACTGTTTCCACCTTGTTCATTTCCCCGGGCGCGAGGGCTGGGACATTGCGTTCCCCGACTGCGATGGCGGTGCTCGAATCGACGGGGCTCGTACTGGAGAGGTAGTACCGTGTCACGCTCGGCCCTGCGGGAAGAATGCCGGTATTCATCGTGGTCTCGCTGATATAGAAGGTCCGGCCCGGCGCGGAGATCAGCACGGGCGGGATGAAGCCGATGACCGTCAAGTCGGGGCCGCCGGTCCACGTCACGGTGGAGGGAGCCGATGCCATGCCTTGCCAAGCGGTGCAGTTCGCGACGGATGCCCACTTGCCTTTTCTGCCGGCGGGTCTCGGCTTGGCAGCGTCGTTCTTGCCGGGCGCCGTCCGGATCGTTCCGGCTCCGGTATCGGCCACCAGCGTGTCCACTCCCACCTGGGTACCCGTGTAGGCAAAGCTGAAGGAGCCATCCGCCGCCGTCGTTCCCTTCGCCATCTGCCCCACGTGGGGCCCCTCGGTCACTCGAATCTCGATGAAGTTGTTCGCGATCGGCTGGCCGTTGGCGACGTTCACGAGCATCGCGGTAGCGGCGTGCGTCTCCCCGATGGCGTGGGTTGCGGTGGCGGGCGCGAGGGTCAGTTTGGGTTCGCACGGCCAGGGCAGGTTCTGCTGGAGGTATTGCGCATTATAGAGGACCAGCGCATGGCCTTCCGGGGTGCGCTGGGATGGCGTCGCGGCCTGGATCGCGCCGATGACCGCTTGGAGCTTGGCGTTCACAGTCGCCTGGTCCTGCGCCAGGGCCGCCTGCCGGGCCGCCTGAAGATTCGCTTGAATCCCCGAGAGCAGCGTCGCGTCGCTGATCCAGCCCAGCGTGCCGGCTTGCGCGACGTTCGCGAGGAAGGTATCCCAGTGTTCATATGTATTCGGTGTCACGCCCAGCGGGCCGAGGGTTGGGATCTTGCGGATCAGGCTGAGTTCCAGGGGCACCGATACGCTGAGGTCAACCTCGTCCTGCCCCGTCGCCTGCATGTAGGCGTCCCAGTAAGGGTCCATCCATGGGGAAGCCCATAGCTGCCGAATGGCAGGGGGGGCGAAGACCGAAAAGGCGAAGGGCCCAGAGATCGTGCCGGGATCCGGAGGATTCACCATCGTATGGTTGATGCCTACGGTGTTCCATCCGACGCTGGGTTTTCGCGGAAACCTGGCGGGGTTGTCGACCCAAGTCGGGTCGGACATTTCGCCATCCCAGCCTTCGGGTTTCTGAATGGCCCCGAAAACGCTTCCGCCCCATCCCAATGAGACATCTAAGGACCACAACTGCAAGGTGTTGGTGGGCGGGTTCGTGACCAGGTACTGGTACTTGTAACTCTGGGTCTGCGTGTCATACACACACGTCGCTTGAACCCCGAGGTTGTCGAAGACCGGGGGTGGAGGTACCTGCGCTTCTGCGGAGACAGCGGCCACAAGGCCCGCCCAAACCACCGCGAAAATCACAGCAAGAATTCGGCTCATCTGGGTCCTCCTCCCAACCTCACGCTACGGCAGCTCGTAGTGCATGAGCGTGCCTGTTCTATGATCCTCTATGAGCCCGTCGCGCCTCAAAGCAATCCTATCCAGCTCATCTTTGTACACGTAGGACGCCCGGTTCACATCCGCGGACCTTCCCAGCCGGTGTAGCTTGTGGGGGCAGTCCCAGTTGCCGGTGTAGTCGTAGAGGCCTCCGTAGGGCAGGCTCATGTCGTTGATGGAGATCTTGATCCACGCCCCGTGCTCCTGGTGGTACCAGTCCCGGTATTGCTGAGCGAGGGCCGCCAGCTTCTGATTCATTTCGGGGGTTCCGTAGAACACGTCGGCGGTGTGTTGCCCTGGATTGGAGCTCTTCGTATAGACCGGGCTATCCGGTAGCAGCTCAAGCCCTTCCACGTGCGCTTCCACGGTGAAGCTCCCCTGGCACGTCCGGCATGAGGGGTCGGAGGTGTCGCGCACCCACGAGGCGTTTTCCACGCACCACCAGCCGGCCGGGGCCCTGAACCGGATGAAAACCAAGTCGACCCCCGATGGCTCGGGGATCGCCACGAAACCCGCGTCGGTCCGTCCGTCCGTTTGCCACTCGCCGCTGTCCAGAACGGGTTGATCGGGCCCAGGAAGAGTGTCCAGCCACAGGCCGCCGATGTTGTGGAGCGTGTCTCCGTTGTAACGAGAGTGATTGTGCCCTCCCGTCCAATAATCCATGGCAGCTGGATCTACTCCATCCGCCGAGAAATACTCTTGCCACTGTTCAGTGCAGTTGACCGGCAGGCCGCTTTCCACATCGTAGCAGCCGGTCGTAAACCAGACACGGTCGAGGGTCACCCGCGGGTGGCTGGCGCACAGCCCTGTGTAATGAGGAATCGTCGGCCCCCGGCAAATCCAGTAGGTCACAGGCGCGGACGGGGGAGTCTGGGCCGCCGGCGGCTGTCCCAGCCCCGCGCACGCCAGCCCCCCTACAAGTAGAATTACACCGCGAAGCGTCTTCGTCATCCCCGTCCTCCCGTTTCGTTGCCTTCTGTCTATCCCCCCCCCCCGTCTCCCGTGTCAAGGGGGGCGTGGCCCCACGTTCCGTGATGCGAGGGGAAGACGAGCAAAGCCGGCTTGGCTCGGAACCCCCCGTCGCGCCGGGGCGGCGCTTCTGCCCAGGGCTTCCATCGCGGAATGGGGGCGTCGGGCGGGTGTTGTGCCGAAGGCCCGTCTCTGCTAGGCTTTGCGCCTGATGAAGGAGGCTTTTAGCCATGCGCATTCTCTCGGGCATCCAGCCGTCGGGAAAGCTCCACATCGGGAATTATCTGGGCGCCATGCGCCAGCACCTGCAGCTCCAGGACAAGGGCGAGGCCTTCTACTTCATCGCCGACTTCCACGCCCTCACCACGGTGAAGGAGCCCCAGGCGCTCCGCGAACACGTGCGCGACGTGGCGCTCGATTACTTGGCCCTCGGGCTGGACCCCGCGCGATGCACCTTCTACCGGCAGTCGGACATCCACGAGGTGCCCGAGCTCACGTGGCTGCTGACCACCGTGACCCCCATGGGCCTGCTGGAGCGCTGCCACTCCTACAAGGACAAGCTGGCCAAGGGCCTCACGCCCGACCACGGCCTCTTCGCCTATCCGGTGCTCATGGCCGCGGACATCCTCGTCGTGGACTCCAACGTCGTCCCCGTGGGCAAGGACCAGAAGCAGCACGTGGAGGTCACGCGGGACATCGCCCAGCGCTTCAACAACACCTACGGCCAGGAGGTCTTCGTGATCCCCGAGGACCGCATCCTTCCGGAGACGGGCGTGGTGCCGGGCCTCGACGGGCAGAAGATGAGCAAGTCCTACGGCAACGACATCGCGATCTTCCTGGAGGGCAAGGCGCTCAAGGAGCGCGTCATGGCGGTGGTGACCGACTCGGCCCCCGTGGAGGCGCCCAAGGACCCTGATGCCAACAACGTCTTCAACCTCCTCAAGCTCTTCGTTTCCCCGGAGGAGCAGGCCGAGTGGCGGGAGCGCTTCCTCAAGGGCGGCCTCAAGTATTCGGACGCCAAGAAGCGCCTCATCGCCGTTCTGGACGAGACCTTCGGCCCCGCCCGCGAGCGGCGCAAGGAGCTGGCCAAGCGGCCCGACTACGTGGAAGATGTGCTCAGGGAGGGGGCGGAGCGGGTGAGGCCCATCGCCAAAGCCACCCTGGAGCGGGCCCGAAAGGCCTGCGGGATCGACTAACTCGTAGCGAACGGGGAGTTTTCCCGAGGACCATCCACTGCCCAAGGAGGCGATCCATGGATGAGCGCCGGCGCCACGTACGATACCCCGTCTCCGTCCCAGGCCGATGCGCGCAGCAGGGCCAGCCGGAGGCCTCTATCGAGGTGCTGAACCTCTCGGCGGCCTCCCTGCTGGCCAGGTCCCCCCAGCCCTTTCTCCAGCTCAAGGCGGCCCACCTCCGAGTGGAATTGCAGGAGGGGCTGGTGGAGTGCGAGGCGGTATGCGTGAGAGCCACCACGGCCCCGCCTTGGGAGGGCGCGTTCCTCTTCACGGAGGTGGCCCCCGAATCGGCCGAGCGGCTGGAGTCGTTCCTGGAGCGCCTGGGAGGGCGCCGTCACACCTGAAGCCCCGCGGGCCTCTGTGCCGCTTCGCTTCGATCCCCGGTGAGAACCCCGGGCTAGATCTCGTCCACCCCGAGCAGCCGGTTGATCTTGGCCGCGCAGATGAAGTCGTTCTGCGAGAGTCCGCCGATGGCGTGGGTGTGGTAGCGGACCACGCAGCGCCCGTAGCCGACCTCCAGATCGGGGTGGTGGCCCTCCCGGTTGGCGAGATAGGCCAGGGCGTTCACGAAGCCCATCGTCTCGTAGAAGTCCTTGAAGAGGAAGGTGCGGACGATCTCGCCCCCGTCCTCGCGGAGCTTCCAGAGGGGGACCTCGCGCATCAGCTTCTCCGCCTCGCCGCGGGTCAGGGGTTTCACGCCTCCCTCGCAGGGGGCGCAGCGTTTCGAGCTCAGCGGCGGCATGAACACCTCCTTCGGAACCAAAGTGAATAACGCCGGGCCGGGCGGGCCTGTTCCTCGAAAAGGGGAGCGCCTGCCCCGGCAAGCTCCCATCCCCGTGTAGGAGCGCACTCCGAAGCGCGATGGCTGGCTTCCTGCACCCGCCCGCCCTTCCCGCCCCGGCTCTCCGGCTCCTTTGCTACAATGGCGCCTCACCATAGGAGAGCCGACCATGGGCGACCTGAAGGGAAAGACGCTGTTCATCACCGGCGCCAGCCGGGGCATCGGCAAGGCCATCGGGCTGAGGGCGGCCCGCGACGGGGCCAACGTGGTCATCGCCGCCAAGACCGTCGAGCCGCACCCCAAGCTACCCGGCACGATCCACACCGCCGCGGCGGAGATGGAGGCCGCCGGCGGGAGGGCGCTGGCCGTCGCCGTGGACATTCGAGACGAGGACTCGGTGAAGGAGGCCGTGCGCCGCACGGTGGAGACCTTCGGCGGCCTGGACATCCTCGTGAACAACGCCAGCGCCATCGACCTTCGGGGCACCCTCGACCTGCCCGTCAAGAAGTGGGATCTCATGCACGGCGTCAACGCCCGCGGCACGTGGCTCTGCTCGAAGATGGCCCTGCCGCACCTGCTCAAGGCGGAGAACCCGCACATCCTCAACATCTCCCCTCCCCTCAACCTGGAGGCGCGCTGGTTCGCGCCGCACGTGGCCTACACCATGGCCAAGTTCGGCATGAGCCTCTGCGTGCTGGGCATGGCCGAGGAGTTCCGGGAGGCGGGCGTGGCCGTGAACGCCCTCTGGCCGAGGACCACCATCGCCACCGCCGCGGTCATGAACCTGCTCGGCGGCCAGGAGCTCGTGGAGCGCTCGCGCACGCCCGAGATCATGGCCGATGCCGCCCACGCCGTCCTCACCCGGCCCAGCCGCCAGTGCACGGGGAACTACTTCCTCGACGAGAAGGTCCTGCGCGCCGAGGGCGTCACCGACTTCGGCCGCTACGCCGTCAAACCCGGCACGGAGCTCATGCCGGACTTCTTCGTGTGAAGGCGGGAGTGGCCGGGCCCAGCGGAAGAACCGCACGGGATGTTCTTGCCGCGCAGGAGCGCCCTCCGGGGCGCGATCCGCCAAGGCCAGGCGCATGATCGGGCCGGGGAAAGGGCGGGGTTCCGGATGGACTCGCACGCGTGTAGAGGGGGTGAGGTGAACGGGGCGCTTCGGGCGGCGATGAAGCGGCACTGGGGGTACGACCGCTTCCTGCCCCTCCAGCGCGAGGCCATGGAGTGCGTCCTCGCGGGAAGGGACTCCGTGGTCGTGCTGCCCACCGGAGGGGGCAAGTCGCTCTGCTACCAGGCCCCCGCGCTCGTCGCGAAGGGCCCGGCGGTGGTGGTCTCTCCCCTCATCTCGCTCATGAAGGACCAGGTGGACGGCCTCAGGGAGCGCGGCGTGGCGGCGGCCCGGCTGGACAGCAGCCTGCCGGAAGAAGAGAGGCGCCGCGTTTACGCCAGCCTCAGGGAGGGCGGGCTCAGGCTCCTCTACGTCTCGCCCGAGCGCCTCCTCATGGAGGGCTTCCTGGACCACCTGCGGAGCGCCGGTCCCGCCTTCCTGGCGGTGGACGAGGCCCACTGCATCAGCCACTGGGGCCACGACTTCAGGCCCGAGTACCGGCGGCTCGGGCTCCTCCGAGAGTCCCTGCCGGGGATCGCCCTCCACGCCTACACGGCCACGGCCACTCCGAAGGTGCGGGAGGACGTGGCCCTCCAGCTCCGGCTCGAGAACCCCTCCGTGCTCGTGGGCTCCTTCGACCGGCCCAATCTGGTGTACCGGGTAGCCCCGGCGGACCGCGGCCGCCGCCTGCTCCGGGAGGCGCTGGACCGCCACAGGGGGGAGGCCGGAATCGTCTACGCCATCCGCCGCGCGGATGTGGATGCCCTCGCCGCGGAGCTGGCCCGCCTGGGCTACCCCGCGCTTCCCTACCACGCGGGCCTGCCCGACGAGGAGCGGCGGCGGAACCAGGAGCGCTTTCTCAGGGAGGAGGCCGTCGTCATGGTGGCCACGGTGGCCTTCGGCATGGGCATCGACCGGCCGGACGTGCGCTTTGTCCTCCACGCGGGCATGCCCAAGTCCCTGGAGCACTACCTGCAGGAGAGCGGGAGGGCCGGGCGCGACGGCCTGGAGGCGGAGTGCCTGCTCCTGCACTCCGGCGCCGACTTCCTCACCTGGAAGGCGCTCCTCGGGGACCTGGAGCCGGAGGTCCACGATGCGGCCCTGCAGAAGCTCAACGAGATGGCCGCCTACTGCCGCGGCACCACCTGCCGCCACCGGGTGCTCGTCGGCTATTTCGGCCAGGAGCTCGGAGGCGATGAGTGCGGCGCCTGCGACGTCTGCCTGGGAGAGCTGGAGGTCGTCCCGGGTGCCCGCGAGACCGCCCAGAAGATCCTCTCCTGCGTGCTTCGCCTCAAGGAGCGATTCGGCGCGGACTATACGGCCCAGGTCCTGACGGGCTCGAAGGAGCAGAGGATCCTGGACAACGGCCACGGGTCCCTCTCGACCTTCGGCATCCTGGCGCAGGTTCCGCGGCAGAGCGTGCGGGACTGGATCGAGCAGCTCTGCGGCCAGGGGTTTCTGGTCAAACAGGGCGAGTACGGCGTGCTGGGCGTGACGCCCGAGGGCTGGGCCCTCCTCAAGGGGAAGCAGGAGCCCCGCCTCCTGAAGCCGGCGGCCAAGAGCGCCCGCCGGGAATCGAAGGCGGCCCGGGCCGGATGGGAGGGCGTGGACCGCCCGCTCTTCGAGGAGCTGCGCGCCTTGCGCAAGCGCATCGCGGCCGAGCGCGGCCTCCTGGCCTACATGGTGTTCGGCGACGAGACCCTGAGGGACATGGCCCGGAAGCGGCCCGTCACCCGGCAGGCCTTCCTCGGCGTCCGAGGCGTCGGCGAGGTCAAGGCGGCCCAGTACGGGGAGCGGTTCCTCGCCCTGATCCGGGACCATGGGGCAAGAGGAGGCTGCTAACCGGCCGCGCGCAGGGGTCCGTCCGTCCGCGTCCGCGGGCCGGATGCCCTCCACCTTGAAGGGGCCAAAAGCCCCATCGGAGGATGGGGGACGGATGCCGCGATTGCCGTGAGGGGCAACCCCCACCATACTGACCTCAGATACCCGCGATTGGAGGCGGTGCGGGAGGGAGCCGGGGGATGGAACGGGGCCGGGGCGCCGTCAGTGCGCCCGTCGTGTTGCTGTTGCACGGCATGTTCGGCGCGTCCCACAACTGGGGCGCCTGCGCCAGCCGTCTAGGGAGGCGGTGGGACGTGCGCGCGCCCGACCTGCCGGTCTTGGACATGCCCCCCGAGATGACCGGCGTACCCGCCCTCGTGGACCACATCAGAGCCCTGCTCGACAGGGAGGGCATCTCCCGCGCCGTGCTCGGGGGCAACTCCCTGGGAGGCCACGTGGCGCTGGCCCTGGCCCTGAGGCATCCGGAGCGGGTGGCGGGGCTCATGCTGGTCGGAAGCTCGGGCCTCTTCGACAAGGGGGTCGAGCGCGAGGTCCCCCGCCGTCCCACGCGGGAGTGGATCCGAAACAAGATGCTCGATGTCTTCTTCGATGCCTCGCACGTCACCGAGGAGCTCGTCAGCGAGTTGCAGGACGCGCTCTCCGACCAGAGCGTGGTCCGCAAAATCGTGCGCATGGCGAAATCCGCCAAGCACGACAATCTGCGCGAGGCACTGCCTCGGCTGCAATGCCCGGTGCTGCTGGTGTGGGGATCGAACGACCGCATCACCCCCTTCGCCATGGCCTACGAGTTCAAGAAGAGCCTTCCCCAAGCCGAGCTCGCCTTCGTCGACCGGTGCGGCCATGCCCCCAACATCGAGCGGCCCGCGGAGGTCAGCGGCATCATGGAGCAGTTCCTCGCGCGCCATTTCGGCCGCGGAACCGACGGAGGGAGCGGGGCAACCGCGGAGCCGGTGGGCACGGCGCTCCTGGAGGTGCACGGCCTGCGCCGCGAGTTCGACGGGGGGCGTGTCCAGGCGCTCCGGGGCGCGGACTTCGCGGTCCGCGAGGGGGAGTTCGTGGCCATCGTCGGCCCCAGCGGGTGCGGCAAGTCCACCCTCCTCCAGCTCCTCGGCGCTCTGGACGGGCCGACAGAGGGAGAGGTCCTCTTTCACGGCCGCTCCCTGGGGACCATCCGAGACCTGTCCGGCTTCCGCGCGCGCACCATCGGCTTCGTCTTTCAGTCCTTCCACCTCCTTCCCACGCTCACCGCCGAGGAAAACGTCCAGGTGCCCATGTTCGAGATGCCGTGGCGGGCCGGAGAACGCCGCCGGAGGGCCGAAGAGCTGCTCCGGGCCGTGGGCTTGGAAGACCGCATGGACCACTTGCCGGCCAAGTTGTCGGGCGGGGAGCGCCAGCGGGTGGCCATCGCGCGGAGCCTCGCCAACGAGCCGGAGCTCCTCCTGGCCGATGAGCCCACGGGCAACCTCGACAGCGAGAGCGCCGCCCTCGTTCTTGACCTGCTCCGCCAGATCCACGCCCAGCGAGGGATGACCGTGGTCGTGGTCACCCACGACCCCGGCGTGGCCGGCGTGGCCCAACGGACCTTGCGGATGCTGGACGGCCGCATCATCGCCGACACCGGCCGCGGCGGGGAGCCGGCATGATCTTTCTCACCGTCGTCTGGAAGAACCTGATGCGCCGCCCCACGCGAAGCCTTCTGACCATGGCGGGCATCGCCATCGGCATCGGGGCCGTGGTGGCCCTGGCCAGCATCGCCTGGGGGTTCCAAAAGAGCTGGGAGCAGGCCTACGCCGTTCGCGGCACCGACCTCGTGGTCACCAAGATCACGAGCCAGAGCCCGCTGGCGGCGCCCTTCGACGGACGGATCAAGGCGGACCTGCTGACGCTTCCCCGCGTGGAACAGGCGAGCGGCCTGCTCAGCGATCTGGTCAGCATCGAGGAGGCCCCCACCATGCTGGTATTCGGCTGGGAGCTCGACGGCTTTCTCTGGCGCCACCTGCGCCTCATCGAGGGCCGCTGGCCCGCGAGCGACGCCGAGAGCGCCGTCGTACTGGGCACCATCGCGGCCGGCATCCTAAACAAGAGGGTGGGCTCCCCCATTCACATCGAAACGGGCGACTATACCGTCTGCGGCCTCTTCGAGAGCGACGCGCTGGTGGAGAACGGAGCCGTCGTCATGGCGCTGCCGCAGCTCCAGCGCATCACCGAGAACCCCGGCCGGATCAATTTCCTGAACCTCACGCTGAGGCCGGGGACCACCCCCGAGGAGCTGGAGGAGCTGAGGAGGGCCATCCGGGACCGCTTCCCAGGGTTCCAGGCCTTCACCACCGGCGAGGTCGCCCAGAACAACACCGCCATCCAGATGGCGAAGGCCATGAGCTGGGCCACCTCGCTCATCGCCCTGGTCGTGGGCGCGGTGGGGGTCATGAACACCGTGCTAATGAGCGTCTTCGAACGGATCCACGAGATCGGAATCCTTCTGGCCATCGGGTGGAGGCGGCGCCGCATCGTGAGCCTGATCCTCTGCGAGTCCCTGGCGCTGAGCCTGCTGGGCGGACTGGCCGGCATCGGACTGGGGGTCGGCGCCGTGAA
Organism: Acidobacteriota bacterium; assembly: GCA_049591295.1. Lineage (GTDB taxonomy): Bacteria > Acidobacteriota > UBA4820 > UBA4820 > DSQY01 > DTPS01. The sequence goes on along the minus strand of JBAWEQ010000186.1, from coordinate 8,819 downwards.
ACTGCTCGAGGCCACGGCCTGGATGCGCGGCAGGATCGAGGGTGACCTGAGCCCCGCCCTCTTCCTCATCGCCCTCGCCGTCGCCCTCGGGCTGGGCATGTTGGGCGGCCTCTACCCCGCCTACCGGGGCTCGCGCCTGCAGCCCAACGAGGCCCTGAGGTACGAATGAGGCGCCTTGCCCTCCTCCTGCTGCTGCTCTCCCTCGGAGCCGGCGCCACGGACGGCGGCCCCACCGCCGAGCAGCTCATCGCCAGGGTCGAGCAGGCCCGAAGGACATCGGGGTTCCGGGCCCGCGCCAGGCTGGTCCGGACCACTTCGGATTCCAAGAAACAGGAGGTCCAGCAGCTGCTCATCAAGGGGCGCCGGCAGGGCGGGTTCACCCAGGTGCTCTACCGGGTGCTCTGGCCGAAAGAGGCCGAGGGCCGCGCCCTCCTCGTCGAGTGCTCGGCGGATGGGAAGGCCGGCGGGTTTCTGTTCGAGCCGCCTCAGACGGTGACCCCGCTGACGCGCCGGATCATGGGCCGGTCTCTGTTCGGTTCCGACCTTTCCGTCGAGGACGTGGCGGAGGAGTTCTGGCGCTGGCCCTCCCAGGCCTTGGCGGGTGAGGCGATGGTGGCCGCTCGCCGGTGCCTGATCCTGGAGTCGAGGCCGGGGGCCGGTTCGGAGAGCGGTTACTCCCTGGTGAGGAGCTGGATCGCTCCCGACATCGCACTCCCGCTGCTCATCGAGAAGTACGGCAGGGACGGCCGCCTCCTCAAGCGCCTCGTGGCGGCCAAGGTGGTCAAGCAATCCCCGGGCCGCTGGACGGTGGCCATCCTCGTCATCGAGGCGGCCGACGGCCGCAGCCGCACGACCCTGGAGGGAAGCCGGTCGGAGCGCGATCTCGACCTCCCCGCCGAGCAGTTCACCCTTGAATCCATCCGAAATCCTCTCGGACGGCCCTAGGGGCGGAGCGAGAGAGAATTCAGCGGATGCCGCGCGCCGGCCCCGGCGCTCCTAGGCGAGCAGCGCGGGCAGCTCCCCCTGGACCTTCCCGGTGACGACGGCGTCGGAGTCGCGGACGAGGACGTTGACCTCGGAGCGGAAGCCGAATCGGCCGGGCAGGTAGATGCCGGGCTCCACGGAGAAGAGCGTGTGCGGCAGGAGGCGCCGCGTGTCGCGGGTCTCGTAGTCGTCCATGTTGGCGCCGTTGCCGTGGTCCTCCTCGTGGATCGAATGGCCGGTGCGGTGGATGAAGAACTCGCCGAAGCCCGCCCGGTCGATCACCTCGCGCGTGGCCCGGTCCACCTCGAAGCCCCGGACGGGGCCGGCGGCCACCGAGAGGGCCTTGGTGATGCCCGCGTCGCGCCCGGCGGCAACCGTCTCCCAGACCTTGCGCTGCTCCTCGGGGACGGCGCTGCCCGTCCAGGCGCACCAGGTGATGTCGGCGTAGACCGAGCCGGCGGCCGTCTCCTTGCCCCAGAGGTCCAGCAGGAGCACCTGGTCGGGCCGGATCTCCGAGCTGCCGGAGGGGCCCGGCTCGTAGTGCGGGTCCGCGGCGTGGGCGTCCACCCCGACGATGGGAGGATCGTTGCTCGTGAGGCCGCGCCCCCTCATGAACTCCACCATGGCCTGCTGGAGCTGGTACTCGGTGAGCGGCACGCCCGCCTTGAGGGCCTCGCGGACCTTGGCGAAGGCCATCTCCACGGTGTCCAGAAGGACCGCCATGGCCCGGTAGTGGCCGGCCTCCTGCTCGGGGGAGCAGGTGACCTCGAAGCGGGCCACGAGGTCGCCCGATGAGGCCAGCTCCACGCCGGTGGAGCGCAGGAATTCGGCCAGCCCTGCATCCAGCCGCCCCAGCGCGGGGATCACGCCGTTGGGCGAGTACTGGCAGGCCAGGCGCTTCACGCCGGCGAGGGCCTCCTTAAGGCGCGTCTGCCAGCCCTGCCAGGGGCCGTAGAAAAGGAGGCGGCCGGGCAGGTGGTCCAGGCTGTGGGGCTCGATCTGGTGGCAGAGCCTCAGCGGCTCGCCCTGCGCGGGAATCAGGTAGAACCAGCGGCGGGTGACCATGGCCTTGGAGGAGAGCCCCAGCACGCTGAGGGCGATGGGGTCGGTGCCCTTGAAATCGGCGAAGAACCAGGCGTCCATGCCTTCGTCCCTGAGGGCCGCCTGGATGCTTCTGAGGCGATCTTCGTTCATGATAGGATGAACCTCCTGAAGGGATTATGACGCAAAGGCCCGCCGGGAGAAAGCGGCCGGCGGAAAAGGCGGCCGCGCCGAAGGGCGGCCGTTCATCGGGTTGCCGGATCACCGACGCTGGAGAGAGTCCTTGGAATCCTTCCTTTTCGAGACGACCGTGCCGGTCCGGTTCAGCGACCTCGACCCCATGGGCCACGTGAACAACGCCGTCTACGCCACCTATTGCGAGCAGGGCCGCGTCGCCCTCTTTTCGGAAGTCTTCGACGTACAGGAGGCCGCGGGCTTCGAGTTCATCCTGGCGCGCCTGGAGATCGACTTCCGCCGTCCGGTATTGATGGGCGATCCGCTGCGGGTGGGCTTGCGCGTCTCCTCGGTGGGAACCACCTCCTTCGCCTTCGAGTACCGCCTCACGGTCCGCGGCGAGGTGGTGGCCGAGGCGCGCTCCGTCCAGGTCTTCTACGACTACAGGCGGCGCGCCAAGGTGCCCATCCCCGACTTCTTCCGCGACAGGGTGCGGCCCTACCTCGCCCCGGGGGTGTCATGCTGAGGCTCAGGGAGGTCGAGCTCTTCGGGTTCAAATCCTTCGCGGACCGGACCCGCATCCCTCTCCCCGACGACCTGCTCGTGGTGGTGGGCCCCAACGGATCGGGCAAGAGCAACGTCACCGACGCCGTGCTCTGGGCCCTGGGGGAGCAGAGCGCCAAGACCCTGCGCGGCCACAAGATGCAGGACGTGATCTTCTCCGGCAGCCACCGCCGGCCCGCCTCGGGCATGGCGGAGGTGCTCCTCTCCTTCGAGGACGGCGAGGGGATGAAGGTCCAGCTCGGCCGGCGCCTGTTGCGCTCGGGGGAGAGCGCCTACCTCATGGACGGCCGGGGCGTCCGCCTGAAGGACGCCCAGGAGTTCATGATGCGCTACGGCATCTCCACGCAGGGCACCTTCCTGGTGGAACAGGGGAGGGTGGAGGCGCTGCTTACCGCCAGCGCCGAGGAGCGCCGCCTCATCTTCGAGGAGGTGGCGGGCATCGCGCACTACAAGGAGAACCGCCGCTCGGCCCTCTCCAAGCTCGAGGCCACGCAGGGAAACCTCCTGCGCCTCAACGACATCGTCGCCGAGGTGGAGACCCAGATGGCGGGGCTGAAGCGCCAGGCGGCCAAGGCCGAGCGCTTCATCCGCCTCTCGGAGGAGCTGCGCACCCGGAGGAGGGCCTTCTGGGGCCGTCTCTACGCGCGGCTGAACGGCAGGCGCGAGGCCCTGGCCCGGGACCTGGACCTCCTCCACGCCGAGCGGCAGCGGCGCGACACGGCCCTGGCGCAGGTCCAGTCCGAGCTGGAGGAGGCCCGCGAGCACCTGGCGGAGCACGAGAGCTCCCTTCAGGACCTCATCCAGCTCATCCACCAGAAGGAGCTGGAGTGCGAGCGCGCGGAGCAGGAGAACAAGCGCCGCACGGAGCACATCCTCACGAGCCGCCAGAGGCTCCAGCAGATCGCTTCCGACCGGGAGGACCTCAAGCAGAGGGTCCATTCGGCCGACACCGAGCGGGAGAAGCTTCAGGAGGAGGTGGGGATCCTGGCCGAGGCGGAGGCCGATGCGTCGGCCCAGGCCGAGCGGGTCCGGGAGGCCCTCGAGGGCAGGCGGGCCGGCCTCCAGGCCCTGGAGCAGGCGCAGGAGGCCCACCGGCAGAAGGTCTTCGCCTGCGCCCAGGAGCACTCCCGCCTCTCCGAGTCGCTCTCGCGGCTGGAGGAGGACCTCCGGCGCCAGGCCGAGCGAGAGCGCCGCCTCGCCCGGGAGGACGAGAGCCTGACCGCCCGCGAACAGGCCCTCGAGGAGTCGATCGCCGAAAAGGAGTCCGCCCGGCAGGAGGCCGAAGAGCGGCAGATCCTCCACCGCCGCGACCGCGAGGAGGCCCAGGCCGAGGTGGACCGCCTGGAAAGGGAGTTGGAGCGGGCGGCCTCCGACCAGGCCTCGGCCCGGGAGCGAATGGCCGCCGCCGAGAGCCGGCAGAAGGTCCTCTGCGACCACGAGCGGTCCGTCCGGTCCCAGGCGCACGCCTTTCTCTGCGAGCGGGCCCCCGACGAGATCAAGAGCACGCTGGCCGAGGGACTGGCCGGTGCGCCGGAGGAGCTCGTGCCCGCCCTGTCGGCGGCCCTCGGGGACCTGCTGGAGGGCTACCTGGGCGGCCGGTGGGAGTCGGTGCCGAGCCTGCTGGGCGACCTCCGCGAGGCCAAGGCCGGGCAGGCCCTCTTCTTCCTCGGCGGTTCCCGCCGGGGCCGGAGGCCCGCGCAGAAGCTCGAAGACGGAGGTTTCGAAGGGTGGCTCCACGAAGCCCCCGGCATCCAGGGCGAGCTGGCCGCCCTCCTTCCGACCGTCGCCCTGGCGGCCGATGCCGAGGCGGCCCGCCGCATCGCGGAGGGCGAGGGCATCCCGGCGGTGAGCCGGGAGGGCGTGCTCGTACACCCGGACGGTTGGGCCCGGGGCGGGGCGGGCGGACCCGGCGGGGCCTCCCTCCTGGAGCACCAGAGGGCGCTCCGCTCGGCCGGCAAGGCCGTGGCCCGGGAGCGTTCCGCCCTCGACGCCGCGGCGGCGAGCTGGGCGGAGCTCAGGGCCGGCCTGGAGAAGGCCCGGATCTCCCTGGCCGCGCTCGGCGAGGAGGAGGCCTCCTCCCGCGAGGCGCTCGCCGCCCTTGAGCGGGAACTCGATCAGCTCGACGGCGAGCGGCGGCGCTTCTCCGCCTCCCGCCAGCTCTTGGAGGGCGAGGCGGCCCAGGCCCAGGAGGAGCGGGAGGCCTGGGAGGAGCAGCGCGAAGAGGCCCGGCGCTCTATGGAGCGGGCCAAGAAGGATCAGGCGGCCGCGGAGCGCGAGGCCCACCACGGCGAGGCGGCCCTCCAGGAGGCGCGCCGCGCCCTGGAGGCGGCCCACGAATCGGTCGCCGAAAGCCGGGCCCGCCTCGGCGAGACCGGCCAGCGCCACAAGGCGGCGCACGAGGCCCTGGAGCGCGCCACCGAGTTCCGGGCCCAGCTCGGCGCCACGGACCTCCGCCTGGCCCAGGAGTCGGACGGCCTCAAGGCGCGGATCGAGGCCCTCACCCAGGAGGTGACCGCGGGGGACCGGACCCTGCGCACGCTCCTGCTGGCCATGGAGGAGCAGCGCCAGCGCAAAGGCCGCTTCGAGGAGGACCTGGTGCGGCTCCAGGAGGAGCTGCAGGTGGTGATCCGGAGGGTGCGGGAGGCGCAGGAGGCCCTGGAGGAGGTCCGGACCGAGGTCTCGCGCAACGAGCCGGCCCTGGCCGCCGTGGAGGCCGACCTCCGGAACCTCACGGAGCGCATGGGGGAGGTCTTCGAGGAGAGCCCCGAGGCCCTCGCCTCGGAGGCCGCACAGCTCCCGCCCCTCTCGGAGGAGGAGCGGCAGGAGGAGCAGAAGGCGCTGGCCCGGCTGGAGGAGAAGATCCAGGAGATGGGCGCCGTGAACATGCTCGCCCGGGAGGAGTACGCCGAGCTGGAGGCGCGCTTCGGCTTCCTCTCCGGCCAGCGCAAGGACCTCGAGGAGTCGCTGGCCTCCCTCCAGGAGACCATCCGCAAGATCAACAAGACCACCAGGGACCGCTTCATGGAGGCCTTCGAGGCCGTGAAGGAGCACTTCGCCGTCCTCTTCCGCGAGGTCTTCGAGGGGGGCGAGGCGCGCCTGAGCCTCCTGGACGAGCAGAACCCCCTGGAATCGGGCGTGGAGATCTTCGCCCAGCCGCCCGGCAAGAAGCTCCAGAGCCTGCAGCTCCTCTCGGGCGGCGAGAAGGCCATGGTGGCCCTGGCGCTGCTCTTCGCGCTCTTCCGCTACCGCCCCCAGCCCTTCTTCATCCTGGACGAGGTGGACGCTCCGCTGGACGAGGCCAACATCAACCGCTTCAACCGTCTGCTCCTCCAGTTCAGGGGGCAGACGCAGTTCCTCGTGGTGAGCCACAACAAGCGCACCATGGAGCTGGCCGAGGTGCTCTACGGCGTCTCCATGGGCGAAGGTGGCGTCTCGCGGCTGGTCTCCGTCCGGCTGGCCGAGGTGGAGGCGAGCCTGGGCATCGGGCGGGCGTGAGGCGTTCCGGCGGAACGCCCGGGAGAGAGATCGGCTTGGACAGGCGCGCGCGCCCCACCTTTCTTCTTGGGCTCCTCCTCCTCCTCGCGCTCCCGCTGGGGGCGCAGGAGCTGAGGGTCGCCTCGACGGTGGACCGCACCCGGTTGCGGGTGGGGGAGACGCTGGTCTTCACGCTCAGGATCCAGGGGACCAGCCTGGCCATCCCCCAGCCCGCCCTCCCGCCCTTGCCCGGTTTCAAGTCGGTGGGCACCTACCAATCCCTGGATAACACGGGCAATGGCCAGGTCCTGGCCTTCCACTACCTGCTGACCCCCACCGCCTCGGGCCACCTGGAGGTGCCGGACGTGGCGCTGCGAATCGGCGGGCAGAGCGTCACCGTGCCGGGCTTCGCGGTGGACGTGGAGACGCCGGCCCCCCTCGCCGCCCCCCGGGCCCTTCCCATCCGCCCGAGGCCGAGCGTCTCCCTGGGGCGGGAGGTCTTCCTGACGGGGACCCTATCCGCCTCCCAGGCCTACGTGGGGGAGCCCGTGCTCTACACCCTGCACCTGTTCACGCGGCGCTCGGTGCGGGGGCTGGACATCGTTCAGACCCCCGACTTCTCCGGCTTCCGAAAGGTGGAGGACCCCAACGCGACGCACTCGCCGACCCACCAGGTGACGCGGGATTCCCGGGTCTATCTGGACGCCGTCGTGATCCGGGCCATCCTCTTCCCTCTGGAGGCCGGGCGCCTGAGCGTGGGCCCCTACAGCGCCGAGCTCAAACTGGAGCCGGACCGGTTCGGCGGCCCGGCGCTCGTCACGGTGGAGGGCGGCGCGGCGGACCTGCAGGTCCTCCCCATCCCGCCGGCCCCGCCCGGCTTCACCGGGGCGGTGGGCTCCTTCCGGCTCACGGAGGTGACGCCCATCCCCTCCCGCGCCGAGCTGGGCCAGCCCTTCAACCAGACCCTGCGCATCGAGGGAACCGGCTTCCTGCCGGACCAGCCGCTCACCTGGGCCGTCACGCCCCTCTTCGACTCCTACCCCCCCACCTCGGAGGACAGCAGCGGCTTCGACCGCGGCAGCTACCGGACCCGGCGGCTGATCAGCCGCTCCTTCCTTCCCAAGGTGGCGGGGGACGCCACCTTTCCGCCCGCCGTCCTGGTGGTCTTCGATCCCGCCGCCCGGGCCTTTAAGACGCTCCAGGCGGGGGGCGGGCGCCTGGTGGTGGCGGGGGGGAGCTCGGGCGCCCATGCGAGCGTCGAGCTCATGCCCCTCATCGCGGAGCCGGCGGCCGGCCCTCCGATGGAGGCCCCCATGCCCCTGAAGCTCTTCCTCGCGCTGGCGGCCCTCCCCTTCCTCTGCACCGCCGCCGTGGGGGCGGGGCTCTGGGTCTACACCGCCTTCCTCATGGCCCCCGAGAAGCGCCGGCGGCGCGCTCTCCACCACCGCGCCCGCAAGTCCCTTCGGCGGGCCCACCGCCTCATGGACGTGCGCCACGCGGAGGCCTTCCACGAGCGGCTGTCGGTGGCCATGTCGGCCACGCTCGATCTCTGGACGGGGCGCCCCACGGCGGGCCTCCAGCGGCCCCAACTGGGCGAGGCCCTGCGGGAGGCGGCGGTGCCGGAGAGGACGGTGGAGAGGGTGGTCGGCGTGGTGGACACCCTCGAGCGGGCCCGCTACGCCCAGGAGCGTCCCACGCGCAAGGAGATGCGGGACCGCTACGCCTCGGTCTCCCGCTGGGTGAAAGGGGGCCCCGGTGCCTAGACGACCGTCGCTCCTCCTCCTTTGCCTCCTGCTCCTCGCCGGCATCAGCGCGCCCCTCAGGGCATCGGGCGGCCTCATGGCGAGCCAGGCCGCCCGGGCTTACGCCGACGGCCGCTACGCCGAGGCGGCGCGTCTCTACACCCTGATGGAGGGGTCCGGCCTGGAGGGGGCCGACGTGCACTACGACCTGGGCAACTGCTACCTCAAGCAGGGCGACCTGGGCCGGGCCATCCTGGAGTACCACCGGGCCCTCCTCTACGATCCCTCCATGAAGCCCGCCCAGCACAACCTGGAGGTGGCCCGCAGGCTCCTGCCGGCCAGGGTCGCGCGCTGGGAGCCCTCGCCGTGGGAGTCGCTCCTGAACCGCGTCCCGGTCCGCTGGCTGGAGGTGCTCGTGCTCCTGCTCGTCTTCCTTGGGAACGGGGCGCTCTGCGTGGCGCTCTTCCTGAACGGCGGCCGGCTGCGGCGGACCCTGGCCGCGGGGGTGCTCGCGACCCTGGTGGGAGCGGGGATCGCCGGGGGCCTGCTGGCCTACGCGCGCTCGGTCCTCCCCACGCACCGTCCCGCCGTGATCCTCAAGCCCGCCTCCGTCTACCCGCGGCCGGACGCCGCGGGCCAGCCCATGGCCGTCCTGCCCGCGGGCTCCGAGGTCGTGCGGATCGCCCAGAGCGAGGAGTGGAGCCTGGTGCTCTGGGGCGAGGGCCGCGGATGGACCCGCTCGGCCGCCGTGGGGGTGCCCTGATGCGCCTCTGGAGGCTGGCGGCCCTGGTCCTGGGAGGCGTGCTCCTCTGCCTGGCGGCGCTCGGAGCCTTTGTGGCC
>JBAWEQ010000185.1:0-20190 GCA_049591295.1 Acidobacteriota bacterium | reverse complement strand
GGGATCGAGAAGGACGAGAAGGGCGGTCGCGTACCGCTCCGGCGGCGTGCGCCTGAGAAGCTGGGCGGACACGCGAGCGAACACCTCCCCGGGCTCCAGGCCGGCCTCCAGTGGCCCGGCGCAGAGGGCCTCCAGGGAGGCAGTCACGAGGGAGGCCGTCACGCCCTTGCCCGCCACGTCGGCGATCATCAGGGCCAGCTCCGGCGGCTCTCCTCGCAGTTGGACGGAGTAGAAGTCGCCCGAGACCACGTCCGAGGGCCGGTTGACGGCATGGAGCGCCCAACCCTCCAGCTCGGGCAGCCGCTCGGGCAAGAGCCCCTGCTGGATCTCGCGCGCCAGCGCCATCTGGTCGGCCAGGCGCCGGCGCTCGACGGCCTCCTCGTTCAGGGCGACGTTGCGGATGCGGAGGGCGGCTGCGGACGCCAGCGGCACCAGCAGTTCCAGGTCCTCCTCGGTGAAGCCCCGGGTCCCCGCCCCGGACACGAGAACCATCATTCCCAGCGAGCCCTGGGCATCGAGCAGGGGCGCCGCCAGCATGGTCCGCACCCCCGCGCCGATGATGCTCTGAGCGTCGGCAAATCGCGCGTCCGAGGAGACGTCGGGGACGTAGGCGGCCATGGCCTTCTCCGCCACCTCGCCGAACAGGTGGGTCGAGAAGAAGGGGGAGCGGTGGCCCTCCTCGCGCGAGCGGCTGGCTGCACAGGCGGCCTCGCCTCCCCCGCGCTTCAGGTAGATGGCGGCCTCATCGGGCCTCAGGTGCTCGAAGACCCGATCGAGAATGAGATCGAGCAGCTGATCGAGAGCGATAGGCCGGGAGAGGGCCTGGTGGACGTCGAGCAGGACCCGCATGCGGGCGACTTGGGCCTGGAGCTTGTCCGCATCCTTCGTCTCCTGCGCGTCCAGGCGCCGGTCGAGGAGCTGGGACGCGGGCCGGAAGAAGGTTCCCGTGACGCCCCGCCCATCCGGTGCGAGCGCCGCCCCCCCTATGGCCATCTGCGTTCCGCCGAGGCTGAGGACATCGCCGGGCAGCAGCCGGGCGGGGTGGCCGATGCGATTCCCGTTCAGGAAGGTGCCGTTGTGCGAGCCCAGGTCCTCCACCTCCCATCCCGTTCCGTCTTGAAGAAGGCGGGCGTGCTCCCGCGACAGGAGGGAGTCCCTGATCTGGAGATCGGCCCGCGGCGAGCGGCCCACCACCTGCGGGCCATGCTCCAGGAGCCGCTCGAAGGTCTCCCCGTCGGGCAGGCGGACGGTGACCAGCAGGGGCGGGCCAGCCGCGGCATCCTTCGTCGAATCGGTCATGTTCCCCTCCCCAGGGTTGAGCCCCTTCGCCTGGACCCTCGAATCATGTGGAGCTGCCAGAGCTCGCGGTCGCTCATGTTCAGCACCGGGGCAAGCGCCATCAGGCCGGTGGGGCCGATGCTCCCCTCCAGGTAGGCCAGCTCCGCAAAGCGCTCGCCGATCCTCGGGTCGGGAGGCACCGCGAAGCCGCTCTGGCGCATCAACAGTAGCCCCTTGGCGTGGATGGAGAGCTCCACCCGCAGGCGCAGCAGGCACAGCATGTCGGCGACGACGGTGGCGGGGAAGCGGGTCTTGAGGGCGGCCAGGTACCGGCCGACGCGGCTGTCCGAGACGGCTCCGGAGCCGATCAACTCCAGAAGCTCGGAATCCGTGTCGAACCCCGTCCCGAGCCACGTGCGGGTGCCCTTTTCGCCCAGGTGGAAAATGAGAAGGAAGAGCAGTGGGAGCGCCGCGAGGAGGAGGACCGCCGTCAGGCCAGGCGAGAGGAAGAAGTGGTTGAAGACCGAATGGAGCGCCGCCGCGGCTACCCAGCCGGGGAGGAAGGCCGCGAGCACCGCCACCTCGTGCCGCTCCCGAATCTGCTGGGTCGAGACGGCCATGATCGCGGTCACGGTGCCATGCATGACGGCCGTTCCGCATCCCCGGATCAGCCACAGGGGCATGGTCTGCTCGGGAAGGATCACGAACTCGGCCACGTTCTCCACCGCCGCGAAACCCGCCCCGACCGCGAAGCCGGCGATGGCCGCCTCCACGAGAAAGGCGATCCTTTTCGTGCGCAGCAGGTAGACCACATAGGCGCCCTTGAGGGCCTCCTCGAACAGCGGGGCCACGTACCTGGCGACGAAGTAGGGGTGGATGCCGGCCAGCCGAACGAGACTCAGGTTCGCGACCAGGCTCGCGGCGGCGGCCAGCGCGCCGGCTGAGACCAGATAGGCGGCGGAGCGCGGGCGGAGCAGCTTGTAGGAGTCGAGGAGGATGAGAAAGGAGAGCAGGACCAGCACCGGAAGGGCGCCGAGGGAGAGGGCAAGGATGGCGCGTGCGAGTTCGCTGCTCATACCCAAATTCCGCGGTTGAAATGCGGGTGGCTTCGGCCAAGGTTCAGGTTCACGGGGGGAAGACATTGTCTTTTGGACGGGGAGGGCCAGGCGTTTCGTCCTACGATTCGCAGGCCAAGCCTGCCGAATCGTCGTGTTGCCCTCCGGGGCCCCGCCCCACGGGCAAAGCCCGATGGGGCCCCACCCCGCCCTTGGGGCTTCCTCCCCCGGACCAAGTCCGGGGTCGGAGGCAACCCAAATCCCCTGGCGGGTGAAGACCGCCTTTCACGGAAACTACCTTCCATCTGCCTTTTCAAGCCACTCCTATCTCCAATCGCGGCGTTTGGGTCATAGGATCTTCAGCGAGACCATCAGCTCGTTGGACCAGCCGCGCACCGGATCGCGGGCCCTGGCGTAGCCGACGGACAAGGTGACCGAGAGGTTGGTGAAGATGACGACCTTGAGGTCGAGCTGGGCGCCGATATTGACGAGGGTCCGGCGCAGGGCGGCCTTGTCGAAATCGGTGGAGAGGCCGCTCGTGAACAGGTTCAGGGAGGCCCACGTGCAGTAGAGCTGGGGCACGCCGAGGCGCCGGAAGCGGAGCGGGGGCAGCCTCCATTCCAGCATCATCTTTCCGAAGTCGCTCCCGCCGACCTCGTCAATCCCGATCCCCGGGAAGCTGTAGTACTCGCGGTAACGCTGGACTATGCCGTGATCCACCCAGTTGTTGCCGAAGGCCCCGAAGTAGAAGTTGGCGAAGGGGCTTTCCCGGTCCCCCCAGGATTTGCCGGCCGAGGTGTAGAGCCAGAGCGAGGAGTGCTCCCAGGGCAGGTAGAAGCCCCGCGCCACCGTTCCCCAGACGCGGGGGAACTGCTCCCCCCTGACGATGCTGTCGGAGGCGTCCAGCTCCCACTCGAAGCCCTTCTCGGGCTCCAGCGCGCCGATCGTCCTGCGGTCGCAGCGGTAGGCGAGGCTGGCTCCGAGGGACACGTATTCGGAAGCGGAGGTCCGGACGTTCTGGTAGTCGGGGAGGGTGTCGAGCCCGGAATAGCCGGCGGCCTTCAGCGTATAGTCCAAGGCGCGAGGCTTGTCGTTGAGAAGGATCCCGCTGTATGCGCCGGAGAGGGCGTACCCCTTGCGGCTGGTCTTGGTGGGACCGAAGAAGTCGTAGAAGTCGGCTCGGTTCATGGCGGCGCTGACGTCCCAGCCCCAGTGGTGGTAGTTGGCCAGGACGTGAAACCGCTGGTTGTCCGGGACGCTCTGGCCCGTGCTCACGGTGGCGGAGACGTCGAAGCGGTCCACCCCCACCGGATCCATCAGGTCCGCCCTCATGCCCACGCTGGTGCTGCCGCGGTAGCTCTGGAGGATGGGGTAGGCGGAGGCCAGAGCGAGATTCGACATCGGCTTGTATTGGCCCCGCCGCGGATGGAGGGCCTCCAGGTCGATGGCCGCCGGGGAGCCCAGCTTCCAATCCTTCACCTCGGGATACTTCTCCACGATGGCCTGGCCGAGGAATCGGATGGGGTTCACGTCTTCGACCTTTCGGCTGGCCATCTGCACGGGGACGAAGCCTTTCGCGGTGTAGTCGAAGGCGATGAGCGAGTCCTCGGAAACGGGCACGGGGCGGAAAAAGCCGGTGAGGCCGTTGGTGATGGTGTCCATCTCCTTGGTCGCGAAGTCGTAGCGGAAGATGTTCGATACCCCGCTGTAGTAGGAGGTCCCGAACAGGTACTTGCCGTCGGCGGAGAAGACGAAGTTGGCCGGCGAGTTGCCCGCGAACTCATAGAGCACCTCATAGTCCGTCTTCCCCGCCTCCAGGTCGGAGATGGCAAGGCGGATGAGGCGCTGGCGGCCGCTGACCTCGATGAGCGACGCCGTGAGGGCGCTGCCGTCCGGGGCCACGTCCAGGTCGAAGAGGTCCTTGCCGTAGGGCAGGGTCCAGATGTCCTTCACCTCCTCCCACCGGCTGTAGGGAGGGACGATCTGGACCAGCGTCGAGAGGCCGTTGCTGTGCCGGACCCCCCAGAGGGAGCGGTCGGCCCGGTCGAAGGCGAGGTCGCCCACGCGGAGGTCCTTGAGCAGGATCGTCGTCTTCCCCGTGTCCACCTCGACCTTGTTGAGGGCCCGCCACTGGCTGCTGTTGTGGGTGGTGAAGAACAGGGTCCGCGAGAAGGGGTCGTAGGCGAGCGAGGTGACGTAGTAGAGCGCGGGCGTGGCGATCTCGGCGATGTTCCGCGTCTTCCAGGTGTCCACCTCGATGGCGACGATGTGGGCGAATTCGCCGGGGTAGTTGACGGCGGTGTAGAGGGTCCGCCTCTCGGGGTCGTAATAGGCCCTGGACACGGAGCCCAGCGGTCGCTCGGAGAGGGGCTTGGACGAGGTCACCGGGTACTGCCGGACCGCCTCCAGGTTGGCCTTCTGCCAGTTCCGCTCCCACTCGATCCACCGCTGCCACTCCCGGTCCAGGTCCGTGCCGTAGACCAGCCTGAACTGGGCCCGGTAGGAGGGCTTGCTTCCCGGCCGCCGGTCCAGCCATGCGATCAGCCTGTCGGGGCCGTAGGCGTAGGCGAGGTAGCTGACGAAGCGGGTGCCGTAGAGGTAGGAGACCTGGCCGATCTGGAAGTCGATGGCCTTGCCCTCCGACTCCAGCCCCACCGTGTCGTAGAAGTACGCGCCGTCTGCCACCATGGTCCTGAAGACCATCTCGTCGTAGCCGCCCAGCGCCCGGCCGAAGCCCCCTGACATCCAGGTCTCCATGAAGACCGCCATCCCCTCGTGATACCAGCGCGGGGCGTAGAGCCGCGGCGTGGTGAGGTAGCTGTAGAGCATGGATTCGGGATCCTCGGGGACGGCGGCGACCTTGCCGAAGAAGAGCTTGCGAAACAGGAGATCGCGCCCCGCGGCCTTGTCGGAGGCCACCACGTGGAGGAGCTCGTGGCTCATGACCCAGTTGATGCGCTCGTTGGTGGGCGACGTCTCGTACACGTATTCGAAGGGCTCGATGCCCAGCACGAGGTAGTTGAGCGGCATGGCCGTGGCGCCTGCGTAGCCGTAGTCGTCAAAGTCCTGGAGGAGGATCGTGACGGGTTCGCTTGGGGTGTAGTTGAGGAAGCGGTGGTAGAAGCGGAGCGAGTTGCTGAAGCATCCGGCTATGTGGGGCAGGATATAGTCGTTCCGCTCGTCCAGGTAGACGACTTCCAGGTCGTCGGTCTTGAAGTACCGGAGCTTGATCGGTTCCGCGGCGGACGCCGCCGTGAGGGCGCCGAAGGTCACGAGGAGGGCAGCGGCGAGCCGTCGCGCCAGGCGGTCCAGGGCTCGATGGGAGTCACCTCCCGCCACGGAGGCACCCACCCCTTGCGCTGCCCCCGGACGTTCGTTCGCCCAGGCACACAAAGACGGGGGAGGTGCCACGACCCCGTCGTGGCGCCCCTCCCCGAATGGGCTCCCACTCGTCCGGCAGGCCGGTGGGGCCACGGCCTAATCCCGGCTGGCGGCGAAGGCCGCGCAGCGGCCGTCCACTCCGAGGCGTTCGAGCAGAGCGGCCCTCTGAACCGTGCTCATCCGATCGAACTGCCCGTTGTCTACACCCAGCCTTCCGAAGGCTGCCATGCGCTCGTTGGCGCTCATCCGCTGCCAGAGGGCGGCCTTCTGGTTCGCGCTCATCCGCTGAAGTGCCATCTCGGGCAGTGCCATGCGCGCGAAGGCGCTCTGTCGCTCGTTCGCCGCCATCCGGAGCCAGAGGGCGGAACGTTCCGCCACGCTCATCCGCTGGAAAGCCGCGTCGTCGAGCTGTGCGCGGGCCAATACCGCCGAACGGTCGTTGACCGACATCCGCCCCAGGAGCGCCGCCCTTTCCGTCACGCTCATCCGCTGGAACGCGGCCTCGTCAACCTGGGCGCGGGCCAACACCGCCGAACGGTCGTTGACCGACATCCGCCCCAGGAGCGCCGCCCTTTCCGCCACGCTCATCCGCTGGAACTCAGCCTCGTCAACGGGGGTTCGTGCAAGCACGGCCGCCCGCTCGGCGGTGCTCAGCCTCAGCCAGAGGGCTGCCCGCTGAGCCTCGGCCATGCGCTGGAACCCCGCTTCGTCAACCTGCGTGCGCGCCAGCACGGCCTTCATCCCGTCGGTGCTCAGACGCTGCAAGATGGCGGCGCGCTCGGCGACGCTCATGCGCTGGAAGGAGGCCTCGTCAACCGCCGTTCGGGCCAGAACCGCCGCGCGCTCGTTGAGGGCCATCCTGTCGAGAAGCGCGGCCCGTTCGGCGACGCTCATGCGCTGAAAGGTGGCCTCTTGAACCTGGGCTCTTCCCAACACCGCGGCGCGCTGATTGACGGCCATCCGATCGAGAATGGCCGCCCGCTCCCCCCGGCTCATCCGCTGGTAGGCGGCCTCGCTGACGGCGAGGCGGGCGAAGACGACCTGCCGTCCCGATTCGCCGAGATCTTCGAGCAGGGCCGCCTTCTGCTCGTCGTCCAGGACGCCCAGGACCGCCTCTCCCAGCGCCAATTCGCCGGGGAGGTCGAGCCTCACGTCCTCCTCCTTGATCTGTTCCGTCCGATACCGCTGCGCCGCACCGGTCGCACCCGTCGCGTTCTCCGCGGGCGCCGGCTGACGGTGCAGCGAGAAGTAGCCGACCAGCCCGATGGCAACGGCGACCACCACCGCGAAGCCGATCACGATTCCAGTCCTTCTTGCGCTCATTGCTTGGTACCTCCCATGACCACCCCGGTCCACATCTGTTACAGAGCCGTGCTCTGACCTAAGTACAGCGGTGCGGCCCCAAAAGTTGGCCGACGAAAGCGTCCGCCGGAGGCGGGCCATGAGAAACGCGGGCCGGCTCAACGGCGGCGTCGCGGCGACGAGGCCCGCGTTGATTCTGGACCGCAGACCCATCGGAGGCGGCACTTCCCCGACCTCGGCCAGCCGACGGGCCAGCTCCTCGATCTGCCGCCGGCGCTCCGAGGCCTCGGGATGCATGGCCTCGAAAGCTTCGAGCCGAGCTAGGCCCCGCTCGGAGATGCGACCGTCGATCCGTTCCCACACCAGCTCCTCGAACTGTTCGTTATTCATGGAGGTACCCCTGCTCTACCAAGATGGCCCGCAAGCTATGCCGGGCCATGAACAGGCGGGACTTGACGGTCTTCTCCCTCACCCCGACCACATCGGCGATCTCCCGGTACGAGAGGCCGTTGAAATGCCGCAGAACCAGCACCGCGCGCTGATCCTCGGGAAGGCTCATGAGCGCCCTCTGGATGCAGCGGCCGACCTCGGCCGCTTCGCAGACCTGCTCGGGATCGTCTTCTGCTCCGGGGATCTCGTCTCCGAGTTCAGATTGGCTCCTTCTCCTGCTGATCACGTTGAGCGCCTCGTTGAGCGCGATCCGGTAGATCCAGCTGAAGAAGCGTCGGGAGGAGTCGAAGGTACGCAGGGCTTCGAAGGCTTTGACGAAGGCGCACTGGGTGGCATCCATGGCGTCCGCGGAGGAGCCGGTAATTCGGTAGGCGGCGTTGTACAACTTGGCTTGATAGGCGTCCACGAGCTGGTCGAAGGCGCTTCGGTCGCCTGCGAGACACAGGGCCACCAGCATGGCATCCCTCTCCTTCGTCTTAAGTACCGCCGGGGAGTCCAAAAGTTGGTGGCCTTCGCCTCGCGCTACCCCATGTCGAAGATCCTGTCAAATTCGGCGATCGTAAAAATCTCGCGCAGGTGCGGGCTGAGGTTCACCAGTCTGAGCCCACGGCCCCGGTCGGCCAGTCTCCTCTGGACAGTGAAGAGGAGTCCGAGACCGGCACTGGAGATGTATTTGAGCTCGGCAAAATCGACGGTACGCGACTCCGTCACCTGGTTGAGCACCCTGCTTGCGGTCTCCACCTGCGCTGCGTCCAAACGCCCGCGCAGCCGGATGATCCCGTCCTCGCCCGCCTCGATCTCGAACATGTCACCTCCCCAGTTGCTTCGTGACCACGATCCTCAGCTCGCGGTTTCTGTACTCGTAGTCCACCCTATCGACCAGCGAGCGCACCAAGTGAAGCCCTAGCCCTCCTGGCCTGCGGGCCTCCATCGGGGTTTCCGGGGGCACAGGCCGGACGCTCGTCGGATCGAAAGGCTCGGCGTCGAAGTCGACCAGTTCGAGCCGAAGCTGCGGCCCGACCCTTTCAATGTCCATCCGGACCCTGTCGCTGGCGGCGGAGCCGTACTTCACGGCATTGGTGAACAGCTCCTCGGCCACCAGGTCGATGCAGAATTCGGCCTCTTCGCCCAGCCCCTCCTCCTCCACGAATTCCCCCAGAAAGGCGAATATCCTTTCCAGCGAGCTTAATTCCTTGGCGAATTCCCCGGTCATGCTCCCCCGCTTCAATCCTGCCTCCTGACCGCCCCATCCGGAATCGAGGCCAGCCGCGCACCATCGGCGAGGCTCCACGGTTCGGAACCTTCCCCCATCAGGGCCATGAGCGGACGAACCCCTTCTCGGGTTGGGAGGGAGACTTCGAATGGAGGCACCACAGCGTGCGGGCAGCGCCTTCCCCCCTCGCCCTCAAGTCCCGGATGGCACTCCCCGCCGACACAAAATCCGTCGTTGCCGACGACCTTCCGAAAACCGGGACCCGTGGGGCTACTCCCCTTGGCCGCCAGCTGGTTCAGGTTGCAGCAATTCCCCCGCTCCTCCCCCTCCCCAGGTGGGGTGGCGATGAGCCGTGGCCACCTCACCTGTCCAGCCCCCATCCGGGGACGCATCCTCTCCTTCTATTTCCTATCCTTGTTGGCAATATAGCTTTTCAGAAATGGCCGTGCAACAAACGGCCCGGCGGCCCTGCGACCCCCAGGGGACTCGTCGGCTTCCCGTTGGGGTCCCTTCGTTCAGAGCGGCTGGGGCCCGCACGAGTTCCAGTGGGCGTGCCCCGTTCAACCGCGCTGTGTTATATTGCAGTCAACCCGAGTTGTCATGGCCGAGGATCTTCGGCAGAAGGGAACGGGGGATGTCGCCGAATCACGGCGCACACTTCGCAAGGGGCGGACTGCGGGGAGGGAGGGCCCATGAGGATGCAGAACGGAGCGCGCCTCGGCCCCTATGAAATGCTGGCCCCTCTTGGCGCGGGGGGCATGGGCGAAGTCTACAAGGCGCGGGACACCCGGCTGGGGCGCGAGGTGGCCGTTAGGGTTCTGCCGGCTCGGTTCGCGCAGGACTGGGAGCGTTTGCGGCGCTTCGAGCAGGAGGCGCGGGCGGCGGCGGCGCTGAACCACCCCAACATCCTCGTCCTGCACGACCTCGGCACCCACGACGGCACGCCTTATATCGTCACCGAACTGCTCGAAGGCGAGTCGCTCCGCCAGCGCTTGAACGGCGGACCTATCCCGCCCGCGAAAGCCGTGGAGCTGGGCATTCAGATCGCCCAAGGCCTCGCCGCAGCCCACGAGAAGGGCATCATCCACCGCGACCTCAAGCCCGAGAACCTCTTCATCACCAAGGACGGACGCGTCAAGATCCTCGACTTCGGCCTCGCCCGGCTGGCATCACCAGCCGGCGAGGGCGTGGTTCCCGATTCGCAGGCCCCCACCGCCGAGGCCCCCACCCGCGAGGGCACGGTGCTGGGCACGCCCGGCTACATGGCCCCGGAGCAGGTCCGGGGCCTGGCCGTGGACCACCGGGCCGACATCTTCGCCCTCGGCTGCGCCCTCTACGAGATGCTCGCGGGCCGCCGGGCCTTCACAGGTGAGACCTATACGGACGTGGTCGCCTCCATCCTCAGGGACGATCCTCCCGGCGGTGAATCGGCGCCTTGGCCGAGAGGCGGCGGTGGAGGAGCTGACCCTCATGGCCCAGCGGGGCGTGACTCTGCCCTATGACGTGTTCATGCTCCGGCCGGACCTCCAGAACCTCCGCCAGGACCCGCGCGCCAAGGACGTCATCGCGCAGAGCAAGGCGGCCTTCGCACTGCTCATCCGCATCCTCGGCGACGTCCGCTCCCGCGGCGAGTGTCCCAAGTATCTCGAGAAGCCCATGGACGACCTGCTTGCCCAGCTCGAATCCCGGGGCGCATGGAGATAAGGGCGCTTCAGAGCCAGTCTCGGAGAGGAAGTCTTGCCCCAACCGGGCGGCGGCCAGCAGGATGCTGATAGACTCCCGCGGACCGCGCGCCGCTCCTTTGTGCTAGTGTGGGGGCAAGGAGAACCCGTCATGGATGATCGGGAGACGGCCAATCCTGGGCGCGGGGACCACTCGGCCTGCGAGTTCGACGCCGACGCGCTGAGGCTCAAGCTCGACACGACGATCCAGGGCGTGCCGTCGGCCATCCCTCCGGTGGTGGAGCGCATCATGACGGTGGTGGCGGAGCTTGGATGCGCGCACGACCAGGAGTACGAGATCCGCCTCGCCCTCTCCGAGGCCCTGGCCAACGCCGTCCTGCACGGCTGCCATGGCGACCCGGACCAATGCGTCCAGATCGGCGTCGAGTGCGATCCGGAGCGGGGCATGCTCATCGTGGTGCGCGACCCTGGGCCGGGCTTCGACCCCAGCCAGGTGCCCAGCCCCATCGAGGGAGAACAGATCTTCCGCGACCGCGGCCGGGGCATCTTCCTGATCAGCCAGCTCATGCGCGAGGTCTCCTTCAACCGCCGCGGCACCGAGATCCGCATGCGCCCCCACACCGGCCCAAGCGCCGGCGGCGGGAAGACGTGAGAGCCGAGAGCGGGCTTTGCCGTTGCCATGCCGACCTAACATCCGCTATACATTAGAATTGAGGAGGCACCTTTGAGCCTTTCGCTGGCGGCCCGCGAGCAGGAGGGAAGGATCGCCCTGGTCGGACTCGACCGGGAGGGGCTGGCCTCCCTCTGCGCCGGTCTGGGCCTCAAGCCCTTCCAGGTCTCCGAAATCTACCGCTGGATCTACGGCCGGCGGGTGCTCGATCCCCTCGCCTGGACCAATCTCCCCAAGGAGGCCCGCGCCGCTCTGGCCGCTCGGACGAGCGCGGAGCTGCCCGGGGTGGCGGGCGAGCAGGTCTCATCCGACGGCACGCGGAAATTCCTGCTCCGCCTCTCCGACGGGCAGGCCATCGAGGCGGTCTTCATCCCCGACGGGAACCGGAGGACCGTCTGCGTCAGCTCGCAGGTCGGCTGCGCCGTTGGCTGCGCCTTCTGCCTCACGGCCCGCATGGGCTTCCGGCGGAACCTCACCCCCGGCGAGATTCTCGGCCAGTTCTTCATCCTCGAGGAGCGCACCGACATCCGGGAGGTGGGATACAACGTCGTCTTCATGGGCATGGGCGAGCCCATGGCCAACCGGACCAACCTGGAGGCGGCCCTCGCCATCCTGGAGGACGAGGAGGGCCTGGCCATCTCCTGGCGGCGCATCACCGTCTCCACCTCGGGGCTGGCCGACCAGATGGAGGCCTTCGCCAAGAGCGCCGTCTGCCCGAGGCTCTCCCTCTCCCTCAACGCGCCCACCGACGCGCTGCGGAGCCGCCTCATGCCGATCAACGCGAAGTACGACCTAAGGCGCCTGCGGTCCGTCCTGCAGAGTCTCTCGCGGCGGGACCGGGAGCGAATCTCCCTGGAGTACATCCTCCTGGGCGGAGTGAACGACGGGGCGGAGGAGGCGGAGGCCGTGGCCAGATTCGTGAAGGGGCTGAAGGTGAAGCTCAACCTGATCCAGTTCAACGCGGCGGAGGGCCTCCCGTTCGTGCCCTCGGACAAGGAGAGGACCCGTTCATTCCAGGAGGTGCTCCTGCGCCACGACGTGCCCACGAGCATCCGCAAGAGCCGGGGGCAGGACATACTGGCGGCCTGCGGCCAGCTCGCCAGAAACAATTGGCCGGGAGGCGGAGCATGAGGCGCTTAACACCCCTCCTGTTGCTCTGTGCAGCCCTGTTGGGCCTGACCCTGCCGGCCTCCGCGCAGATTCGCGTGGAGCGCGACAGCAACGGGCAGATCGTCATCACCAACCGCGGTTCGGCATCGGCGGAGGCCCTTCGCGGCTCTCCCTCACGCTCGGCGCCGCTGCCTCCCATCAGCAGCCGGGAGCGCGGCGAGATCAGGACCAAGCTCGAGAGGGCCTGCCACAACAAAGGGCTGGACTACAACCTCGTGGCTTCGCTCGTGCGGGCCGAGTCGGACTTCCGGCCCAATGTCCTCTCCAAGAAGGGGGCCGTGGGCCTCATGCAGCTCATGCCCGCGACGGCCAAGCGGTTCGGCGTGAGCAACCCCTGGGATCTGGACCAGAACATCAAGGGCGGAACGGCCTACCTGGCCTACCTCAAGGGGCTCTTCGGCGACAACGTGCCTCTCATGCTGGCGGCCTACAATTCGGGTGAGAACGCGGTCCAGCAGTACGGCATGAAGATCCCCCCCTACGCCGAGACGGTCCGCTACGTCTTCCAGATCCTCGCCGATTACGGCCAGCCGCACCTGGTGCAGGAGGCCAAGACCCTTCTGGCCTCGCCCGGAGACTACGACCGCTACTACCTGGCCCGGCGCTTCCAAAAGCCCGTCCTGCGGATCCTCTACATGTACATCGACACCCAGGGGATCAGGCACATCGACGACGCTCCGCCCTCCGGGGTCGATGCCACTCCGATCGTGTTCAAGGACGAGGGATGAGGGATGACAGATGATAGGTGATGGATGATAGATGATGGATGAGGGATGAAGGATGGACAGACCGAAATCCCTGATCCCAAGTCCCCAATCCCCAATTTCTGTCTCCCCTTTCCTTCCTACCGCCGCCGACCCGGTCCACTGGATCTCGAAGGAGCTGAAGGCCCGATTCGGCGGCCGCGTCCGCAAGGCCAGCCTGGATACCGGGGCCACCTGCCCCAACCGTGACGGCACGCTCGGCGTGGGGGGCTGCGCCTACTGCGATCCGAGCGGGAGCGGCCCGGGCGATCTCGTCCCGGCCGAAACCTGGGCGGATAGGCTTCGCCGGCTGGCCGCTCGGGGCCTCGGCCGCGGCGATCGGGGGGTCATCGCCTACTTCCAGGCCTACACCGCCACCCACGGCGTGACGGCCGAGAAGCTGGAGGCCATGCTCAAGACGGCCTTCGCGGTGCCGGGGGTGGTCGGCCTCGCCCTGGGCACCCGGCCCGACTGCCTTCCGGCGGAGCTCCTCGCCGTTCTCGAACGGTGGGCGAGGGCGCATCTGCTCTGGGTGGAACTGGGCATGCAGAGCTGCCATGACGCCACGCTTCGGGCGCTCAACCGGGGCCACGATCACGCGTGCACCGTTACCGCCGCGGAGCACCTGCGGGCGCGCTCCGTCCCGGTGGTCCTCCACCTCATCCTGGGCCTTCCGGGCGAGACCGAAGGCGCCATGAGGGGATCGCTGGCCGAGGCCGCGCGGCTGAAGCCCTGGGGGGTGAAGCTGCACCCGTTGCACGTGGTCAGGGGGTCGGCGCTGGAGGGGCCATGGAGGGCCGGAGGGCTCCCTCTTCTCTCCAGGGAGAGCTACGCCAGTCTGGCCGCCGACGCCATCGAGGCGTTTCCCCCCGAGGTGACCATCCACCGCCTCACGGGCGAACGGCCCGGAGGTCTCCTGCTGGCCCCCGCCTGGTGCGCCGATAAGCGGGCCACCCTCGGCGCGATCCGGAAGGAGCTGGCCCGGAGGCGGAGCTGGCAGGGCCGAAAGGCCGGCGCCTGACCTTGGGCCGCGTTCCGGGACGGCGATTCCCGGGTGGAGACTGAAGGGTGGAGGCGAAAGAAGGATACCCAGGCGGCATCAACGCTTGAAGGCCACTCCACTCCCAACCCTCCACCGTTCCCATTCGGATTTTCCGGATTCGAACCCCAAGAAAGCCCCCTGCCGCAATAAATCTCTGGCCTCCTTGGTTGTCCAATCCCTGTGAACGAGTCGCAAAGGAGACCCCGTCGGATCGCCGGACGGGCCGAGACGGCACGGGGCTCGGATCCGGCGCCCCTTTCAAGGAGGACAAACCGATGTACGAACTGCCCAAACTTCCTTACGCCCTCAGCGCGTTGGAGCCCCACATCGACGCCATGACCATGGAGATCCACCACGACAAGCACCACGGCGGCTACGTCGCCAACCTGAACAAGGCCCTGGAGGGTCATCCCGACCTGCAGGGCAAACCGGTCCAGGATCTTCTGCGCGCCATCGAGAAGGTGCCCGAGGCCATCCGCACCGCCGTCCGCAACCACGGCGGCGGTCACGCCAACCACACCATGTTCTGGGAGATCATGGGCCCCGACGCCGGCGGCACGCCCACCGGCGACCTGGGAGGCGCCATCGACAAGGCTTTCGGCGGCTTCACCGCCTTCCAGGAAAAGCTCAACGCCATTGCCGGCGGCCACTTCGGCTCCGGATGGGGGTGGCTGGTGCTGAGCGACGGGAAGATCGAGATCATCTCCACCCCCAACCAGGACAGCCCCTTCATGCAGGGCAAGTTCCCCGTGATGGGCGTGGACGTCTGGGAGCACGCCTACTACCTCAAGTACCAGAACCGCCGCGCGGACTACATCAAGGCGTGGTGGAACACGCTCCGGTGGGACGTCATCAACCAGCGCTACCAGAAGGCGCGCGGCTGACCCCGATCCGCGACACCACACGGCAGGCAGTCCAGCCACGGGGCCCCGGCGACGGGGCCCCTATTTTCAGGCTCGCTAACGCGCTGGCTTTTCTGGCTTTCCTCGCGACCTCAGCGAGGCACCCAGCCACGCGCCGGCAAGCAGGGGAATGAGGGGCACCAGAACGGTCCATGGGGAGAAGGCCGGCGAAGGAGTGAACCCCATCAGGCCGCCCAGCCATCGCGCGGCCAGAACCGAGGCCAGGACCAGCGCGGCGGCCGCCCACATGATTCCGGGGCGAAGGTAGCCTACGACCACGGCCCCTCCCAGGAGCAGCAGCGCCGTGAGGCGGCCCTCCCAACGCCAGCCCTCGAAAAGCCAGGCCGCCGCGCCCGAAGCCGCCGCGCCGCCCCACAAGAGTCCCGGAAGCCATCGCCGGCCGGGCAAGGCTCACCTCCTCCCGGAGCTTGAGGAGGAGTGTCCCCCGGCCGAACGAACGGCGACGAGGCGGTTCACGGTGCGTCCCCCCCCTGCGCATCGACCTCGTCCAGGAGGGCCACGGCCCGCCGGAGGTGGGGAATGACGATGGAGCCGCCCACCACGAGGGCCACGTTGAAGGCCTCGAAGAGTTCGGCCCGGCTGCACCCCTCCTCCCTGCACCGGATCACGTGGTAGGCGATGCAGTCGTCGCAGCGGAGCACCATGGAGGCCGTCAGCCCCATGAGCTCCTTGGTCTTGGGCGGCAGCGCCCCTTCGGCGTAAGCCTGCGAATCCAGCGCGAAGAATCGCTGGATCCCCTTGTGGCCTTCGGCCAGGATGCGCCCGTTCATCGCCTCGCGGAACTCGCGGAATTCCTTCAGGCGCGGCATGGGACCCTCCGTAGAGCGAGACGGTAGACGCGAAACGCTAGACGCGAGACGTTAGACGCCGCCCCATACCTCATCTATCATCTATCATCCATCATCCATCATCTCTCAATGATCTCGACGTCGTAGCCGTCGGGGTCGCAGACGAAGAGGTAGCGGCTCTTCAGCTCGGGCCGGCTCGGCCAAAACTCCCAGCCTCGGCGCTTCACCTCCGCCTCCAAGGCGTCGAGGTCCGCCGTCCCGAAGGCGAGGTGGCCGTACTGGTCCCCTAGCATGTAGTCTGGGTTGTCGTGGTTGTAGGTCAGCTCCACGAAGTACCGCTCCTCCTCGTCCGTGAGAAAGACGAGGGTGGCCTCATCGCCCACGGGCGTGCGCCGGACCTCGTGCAGGCCGATGAAGCCGCAGTAGAAGGCCAGGCTCTTCTCCAGGTCGCGCACCCTCAGCATCGTGTGCAAGAGCTTCACGGTCCACCTCCGCCGAGTCAGCCCACAGCATGGCACGCGGGCGGGAGGGCGGCAAGACTGCGGGGCGAGAGAAAGAGTCACCACCAGGGCACCAAGGGCACCAAGATCATTACGGGTGGGAACTGCTGAGAAGCGCGCCACCCATAGATCGGGCCACCCCGAGAAGGGGCTGCTTCGTCACTTCGTCTGCGCCCCTCTCTTGCGGCGTCCGTTCACTGCCCCAGTGTCCTTCGTGTCTTGGTGTCTTGGTGGTTCATTCCATCCGCCTTTCGCCTTCCGCCTTCCGAATCGCGGCTTTCTCCGTTACAATCCCGCTCCGGAGGAGGCTGCGGGTGCTCATCGGGTTGAGCGGCATCACGAGACGGTTCGGCGAACACGAGGTCCTGCGCGGCGTGGACTGGCAGATCCACGCCGGGGAGCGGTGGGCGCTGGTGGGGCCCAACGGCTCGGGCAAGACCACGCTCCTGCGCTTCCTGGCGGGCAAGGACGAGGGAGACTCGGGCGAGGTGCGGCGGGTGCGGGGCCTGCGCGTGGCCACGGTGCCGCAGGACGACCTGGCGGGCGTGAAGATCACCGCGCGGGCCTATCTCCTGCGGGCCTTCTCCGAGCTCCTGGAGAAGGAGACCGAGCTCTCCCGCCTCCACCGCAAGATGTCGGACGGCGACACGAGCCAGGGCACCTTCCACGCCGCCGCCGAGATCCAGGAGTGGCTCCTCCACCACGGCGGCTACACCTACGAGGTGGAGCTGGAGCGCACGCTCCTCGGCCTGGGTTTCTCTCTCGATGACGCCGACCGGCCCTGCTCCTCCTTCTCGGGCGGCGAGCAGATGCGCCTCAAGCTGGGCCGGGCCCTTTTGGACCCTGCGGACCTGCTCCTGCTGGACGAGCCGGGCAACCACCTGGACGAGGCCCAGCGGGAGTGGCTCGGGGATTTCCTGCGAACCTCGCCCCGCTCCTTTGTCGTCGTCACCCACGACCCCGAGATCCTGGAATCGGCCGTGGACCACGTGGCCTACCTCATGGACGGCAAGCTCTACACCTTCCGCGGCGACTTCGCCTCCTTCCAGGTCCAGTTCGAGGAGATGCAGAAGACGAGGGAGCGCGCCTGGGAGAACCAGCAGGCCTACATCGAGCGCACGCAGGAGTTCATCCGCCGCTACAAGGCGGGCCAGCGCAGCAAGCAGGCGAGGGGACGCGAGAAGGTGCTCTCCCGGCTGGAGCGGGTGGAGGCCCCGGTGCGCAGCGCCGAGGGGTTCCGGCTCCAACTGGCCTTCGACGACGTACCCGGCGAGGACGTGCTGAATGCCGAGGATCTTCTCCTGGCGCTGGGAGAGCGCCGGCTCCGCGTGCCCAAGCTCCACCTCAAGCGCGGGCAGAAGGTGGCTCTCGTGGGGGCCAACGGCACCGGGAAGACGACGCTGCTAAGGACGCTCCTGGGCGAGGTGGACCTCGTGTCGGGCTCGGTGCGCTGGGGGACCAACGTCCGCCTGGCCCACTACGACCAGCACCAGCGGCGGTTCGATTTTCAGGGGACCCTCTTCGACACCGTCGGCGGCCTCCTGAAGAGCTTCAACAAAGAGATGATCTACTCCTACCTGGGGGCCTTCGGCTTCGGCGGCCCGCGCGCCGATCAGTCGGTGGGAAGCCTCTCGGGCGGAGAGCGCGCCCGTCT
The DNA here is from genome assembly GCA_049591295.1 of Acidobacteriota bacterium. Classification (GTDB taxonomy): domain Bacteria; phylum Acidobacteriota; class UBA4820; order UBA4820; family DSQY01; genus DTPS01. The sequence goes on along the minus strand of JBAWEQ010000185.1, from coordinate 2,339 downwards.
CCACCTGCTGGGGGTCCTGCTGGCGCGGGCCAACGTCATCTTTCTGGACGAGCCCACCAACCACCTCGACGAGGCCATGGTGTCCATGCTCCAGGAGGCGCTCGCGGCCTTCAAGGGGACCCTCGTCGTGGTAAGCCACGACCAGGAGTTCCTGCGCTCCGTGACCCACCACACGTGGGCCGTGGCTGGGGACACCCTCCGCTCCGCGGCGGGCTTCGCGCCCGACCTGGCCGAGGCCAGGGAGCGAGAGCCGGCCGCTCGCGAGGAGGGGCCGGCACGCAACGGCCGCGACAAGGGCACTCCCAAACCGGCGCTCTCCAAGAACGAGCTCTTCCGCCTGCAGCGGCGGCGCCTGGAGGCCGAGACGGCGGTGGCCGCCCTGACGAAGGAGAAGAACAGGATGGAGGCCCGCTTCGCGAGCCCCGACTCGGTCGTGACCGAGGACTGGCATGCCCTCAACCGCCGCTACGAAAAGCTGAAACGGGAGCTGGCCGCGGCCGAGGAGGAGTGGCTCGCCGTCATGGCGCAGGCCGAGGAGGCGGGAGTGGCGAGTGAGGAGTGACGGCATTCTCGGCCTTCTGGACCGGAGCGATGGGCTGCGCTGCTCCCCGCTTGACCCGGCTTTCGGCGTGAGTCGGCCGCTCCCATGAACGCGGATACGGCCCCCCGCAAGAAAGTGCCTCCCTTCTGGGTGCTCTCGACTTACTTCGCCGAGGGTTTCCCCTACAGCCTCGTCCGCCAGATCTCCACCGTCTTCTTCAGAGACCACGGCGCCAGCCTAGAGGCCGTGGGCATGACCTCGCTCTACGGTCTGCCGTGGGTGCTCAAGTTCCTCTGGGCCCCGCTGGCCGACGCCTTCGCCACCAAGCGCCGGTGGCTGCTGGGGGCGGAGGCCGCCCTGGCTCTGGCGGCGCTGGCCCTGGCGGCGGGGTCCGCCCTGGCCAATCCCCTGGCGGTGGTGTCGGTCCTCTTCCTGGTGACGGCCTTCCTGTCGGCCAGCCACGACATCGCCATCGACGGCTACTACCTGGAGGCGCTGGACCGGAAGGGGCAGGCCCAGTACGTCGGATACCAGGCCATGGCCTACCGCCTGGCCCTCATCGCGGGCGGCGGCGGCATCGTCTGGTTTTCCGGGGTCGCCGGCTGGAGCCCCGCCTTCCTCCTCTCGGCGGCGGTCCTGGCCGGCCTCTTGGTCTACCACCTCCTGTTTCTTCCGAAGGTGGAGGAGCCCAAGCGGCCGATCTCCGATCTGGCCCGGTGGGCGGCCTCGCCCAGGCGCCTGCTCTGGGTGGCCGGGGCCGCGCTGCTCCTCCTGGCCCTCCGGGGGCTGTGGCTGCTTGCACCGGTGGCGGCGGCCAGGAAAGCGCTCCAGCCCTACCTGGCCAAGGTGGGAGTTCCCGGCTGGATCGCCCTGGGCCTGCTGGCCGCGCTCCTGCTGCTCCTGGCCAACCTGCCGCGCCTTCGCCGCCGCCTGGCCGCCTCCGATTCCTTCTACGCCAGGGCCTTCATCGACTACCTGGACCAGCCGCGCATCGGCGTCATCCTGGCTTTCCTGGTGCTCTACCGATCGGGAGAGGCCTTCCTGCTGGCCATGGTCTACCCGATGCTGAAGGACATCGGCGTCGATAGGGCCCAGTACGGGCTCATCTACGGGACCCTCGGCATCGGCGCTTCCATCGCTGGGGGGATTCTCGGCGGACACCTCATCGGCCGCTTCGGCCTCAGGCGGGTCATCTGGCCGCTGGTCCTCGCCCAGAACCTGCCGAACCTCTTCTACATGGTGCTCGCGCTGATCTACGGGGGACTCATCGGCCATCCGGAACGAGGCACGGCCAACCTCATGGTGGTAGCGCTCTTCGTGGTCCTGGAGGCCTTCGGCGCCGGGAACGGCACGGCGGTCTTTCTGGTCTTCATTATGCGGACCTGCAAGCCGACCTACAAGGCGGCCCACATGTCTCTCGCCACGAGCGTCATGAACGTGGCCTCCACCCTCTCGGGCGTCCTCTCCGGCTTCCTCGCCCACTGGCTCGGCTACGCCGCCTTCTTCGGCTTCACCTTCATCGCCACCATCCCAGGCATGGCGCTGATCTTCTTCCTGCCGCATCTGGATGGGGGGGAGGCGCGGGACGCTAGACGCGAGACGTGAGACGCGAGGGGCGGTGGAGGGTGGAGGGTGGAGACCTGCTTTGCCTTTCATCCATCATCACGGCGCGGGTTGCCTTCCGGAGCGAAGCGGAGGAAGGCGCGTCCCGGCGCCGATGGGCCTCATGCGAGGAAGGTGAGGCGGCCGCACCGCAAGCGTACTCCCTGTACGCTGAGGATGCGGATGCCGAAACCTG
>JBAWEQ010000184.1:0-11892 GCA_049591295.1 Acidobacteriota bacterium | reverse complement strand
TGTCGCTGCGCGCGTCGGCTTCCCTCCCCTCGATCTGCTCCGGCGACATGTACTGGAAGGTGCCGACCAGCGTCCCCTCCGCCGTCAGCGGCGTGCTCTGCGTCGGCATGGCCGTCAGCGACGAGCCGCCCTGCGGGGCCGCGCCCGGCTTCGCCAGCCCGAAGTCCATCAGCTTCGCACCGGAGGGCGTCAGCATGATGTTCCCAGGCTTCAGGTCCCGGTGCACCAGCCCGTGCCGGTGCGCGCTGTCGAGCGCCTCCGCGATCTGGATCCCGTACCGCTGCACCTGCTCCGCCGGCAGCGGCCCGCGCTTCAGCCGCTCCGCCAGCGTCTCCCCCTCCAGCAGCTCCATCACCAGGTAGTCCACCCCCTCCTGGTGCCCCACGTCGTACAGCGCGCAGATGGCCGCGTGGTTCAGGCTCGAGATGGTCTTCGCCTCCCGCTCGAAGCGCTGTCTGAAATCCGGGTTCGAGGCCAGCGCCGCCGGCAGCACCTTGACCGCCACCTCGCGGTCCAGCCGCGTGTCCTTCGCCCGGTACACCTCCCCCATCCCGCCCGCGCCCAGCGGAGAGAGAATCTCGTAGGGGCCCAGCCGGGTACCGCTCGTCAAGGGCATGTCTGCGCCTCCGGACAAATTCAGAAGATCGCATCTCTGGATGCTGCTTGGGGAACACGCTTCTCGCTGGAATAATTTCAGCGGGTGCGGACCGATGAGCAGACGGGGCCGGAACCCGGTCTACTTCTTGGGCGGGGCGAGGAACGCATGGATCTCGGCCGGGCTGGTGTCGCCGTTGACGTTGATGACGACGAGCCTGCCGCTGCCCTGCTTGAGGTCGTCGGCGAAGTCATAGACGGCCCCGATGACGGTGAGGGTGCCCGCCTTGATCTCCTCGCGGAAGAGGGCCATGGCGGCCCTCACTTGAGCGTTGACGTTGGCCCGGACCTCGTCCAGCCAGCTCCCGCCTTTCTTGAGCTTCAGCGTGCCGAGTTCCCGCCTGATCGCGGGCGGCTCCCCGGAGTAGTCCCCCATGGCGGCCTTGACGGCCCCGCAGCGGACGTGCCCCACGATGAGGAGGACGGGGGTGTGGAGGTGGTGCACGCCATACTCCACCGAACCTTCGCACGTCGCGAGCTGGTTGCCGATGTCGCGGATGACGAAGACCTCGCCATCGGGCATGGCGTCGAGGGCGTGCATCTGAATCCTGGAGTCGCTGCACGTGATCAGGGTGATCTGAGGGTGCTGCCCCTCGACGAGGGGTTTGAAATGGGCGGGGCCGTGGGCTTTCATGAAGGCCCCGTTCGAGGCGAGGACTCTCTCGATGATCTCCTGGGCGCGGGCGGTGCCGGTCTGACCGTAGAGTACGAGCCCGGAAGCCAGCAAGAGGAAGCTCAGGAGCGCGGTGGCCGTTCTTCTCACCATTGGGACCTCCATGGACTCCTATCTAACCCCGCACAGTCCCCACGGCGTGGGCGACTCCGCTCATACCGCACCTTCCGGCGTCATCCAGCCTCTCTCCGCGACCTCCGCGTCTCCTCGGCGAATGGAGGTGGCGGCAACGGCGGCGCATTGGCCTTTTGGTCTCTCGTCTCCAGCCCCCTTCCCAATCCCTCTTCCAGCGTCCTTCCCGCCTATCCTCCGTGGCCAGTGCTCTTTCTTCCTCCTTCCGCCTCTGTGCCTCTGTGTCTCTGTGGTGATTCCCCGTTTTTCCGCATTCCGCCCTCACCCCTCCTTGCGGATGAGCTTGCCGAGCTGGACGCGGTCGGGAGCAAGGAGTTCGGCGATGCGGGGGTGGTTGACGTCCGCGACGATGATCTGGCCCACCTCCGTCTTGACCTCGCTGAAGATGCCGTGGCTCTTCATCTTGGCCGTCTGGTACTGGTTGTCCTCGGTGGGTGTCACGTAGTGGACCGAGTCGGCCTTGTAGCGGTGGACGAGGAAGAGGTGGATGAGGGTCATGAGGCGCTTCTTGCGGAGCTTCTCGTCGAAGGTGTTCTGGTCGCGCACGGAGAGGATGGTGCGGCCGCGGCGGTCCTGGATGGGGGCAAAGATGACGTTGGCCTCCTTGTCGCTCCCCCGGCTCACGAGCGCCAGCTCGAGCAGCTCCGAGCCGGCGCGCTGCGGCCGCAGCTCCACGCGCAGGGGGCCGGGCAGGCGGTAGTGCTCGCTCCAGAGGGCCAGCCACTCCTCCAGCAGCTTCTTGGGCACCTCGGTCTGGATGAGGTGCTGGTGCTGGGTGGAGCCCTTGCCCATGGCCTTGGTGGTGGCCGTGCGGCCGGAGGAGGCGGCCAGCGCGGCGTCCAGGCGCGGTCCGCCCACCAGCGTCTGGGGCGTGCGGTAGGGGGACTCCACGAGGCGCAGCTTGCGCTGCACGCGGGCGAGGGCGAGCATGCCGTCCTGCCTGAGCGCCGTGGCGAACTCCTCGGAGGCGAGGCCGTCGATCTGGTGGCCGCCGTAGGTGATGAAGTTGAAGACGAAGCCCAGCTTCCCCAGCTCCTCGGGGAAGCGGCGCATGTCGTCGTCGCTCATGCCCGTGGAGTCCCAGTTGAAGGAGGGCGAGAGGTTGTAGGCGAGCATCTTGCCGGGATACTGCCCGTGGATCGCCTCGGCGAAGCGGCGGGCGTCGGCGAGGTTGGCGGTGGCGGTCTCCATCCAGAGCAGGTCGGCGAAGGGCGCGGCCGCGAGCGACTTGGCGATGGCGTACTCGATGCCACCGCGCACCTGGTAGTAGCCCTCGGGCGTCTTGGCGTGTTCGCAGTCCCACACGATGTTGACCCCCAATGAGCGCGCCTTCTTGCGCGCGGCGTAGAGGGAGGCGGTGCGCGCGAAGCGGCGCCACTCCTCCACGCTCGTCTCCAGCGCCTCGCCCTCGTTGGCGCGGAACTCCAGCACCTCGGCCACGGCCTCGCCGTAGGTCTCCAGGCCCGCCTCCGCCTCCCAGATCTCCAGGAAGTGAGAGGCCACTTTGTCGAAGAGTCCGTCCACGGGGGCGTCCGGCCTCTTCTTGAAGGCCGCCACGCTCTCCACGGCCTGCGGCGAGAGGCCCGTGCGGTCGAGCCAGGCGTCGGCGGCGTCGAGCTCGTCGTCGCTGAGGGCATAGAGCAGGTGGCCGTTGAGCACGGTCATCACGAGGCGGTGGAAGCGCCGCATGAGCGCCAGGAAGGCCGCCTTGTAGCTGGGCATGTTGACGTTGGTGGAGCCGAGGATGAAGGGCTGGTCGCGCTCGTCTCCCCGGCTGTCGAGGAGGTTCGCGGCCTCGGCGTCGGTGCGGGCCACGATGATCCCCGGCACGCCCATCACGTCGAGCTGGAAGCGCGCCGCGTTGAGGCGCTTGATCTGCTCGTCCGAGGGCACGAGCACCTTGCCGCCCTGGTGGCCGCACTTCTTGGTGCCTGGGCGCTGGTCCTCGATGTGGTAGCCAGGCACGCCGGCCTCCACGAAGCGGCGGATGAGGTTGCGCACGTGCGGATCGCCGCCGTGGCCCGTGTCGGCGTCGGCGATGATGAAGGGACGGTAGTCGACGGCGGGCGTCTCGGCGCGCTGCTTCTCGCTCATGTGCGAGCGGAGGAACTGCTGGTTCCGGTCGGCCGCTAGAAGGGCGCGCACGAGTCCCGCCGCCTCCTCGGGAACCTGGCTCAGCGGGTAGCTCGCCAGGTCCGAGCCCGGGTCTTCGGCGGTGGAGCCCTTGGCGGAGGTGGCCCAGCCGCCGAGGTAGATGCCCTCGATCCCCATCCGCTTGATCGTCACCGCCTGGCCGGGGGAATAGGGGCCGAAGGTGGTGATGCTCCGGCGCTCGGCGAAGAGATGGAGCAGGCGGTCGTAGAAGGCCGCCGCGGCATCCCTCGCCACCGTGTAGTCGTGGGGGATGGTCCCGCGCTGCTCCACCACCTGGCGCGCCGTGTAGAGGCGCGTGATGCCGTCGAAGCGTGGGCTCTCCATCCAGGTCCGGGCTGCGGCGACGTCCTGTTCCAACGTGTCCATGGCTCCGTCTCCTCGCATCGCTATTAGGCTATGCGTTAACCGTCTTCCTCTCGGAGGGACGTGTGGACTCGCCGCGATCTCCGGAATGGCGGTTCACGTCCCTCTCTTCCGGCTCGTCCTGAGTCGTCATTCGGCTCCTTGGAAATCCAGGTTTTCGGTAAGGCGCGTGCCGTCGCGCCTGAAGGCCTCCAGGTAGCGCGCGATGCGCTCCCGCGCCACCGCGAGGTCGTGGTTGTCCAGGTTGATGTTCAGCAGGTCCACGGTCCAGGGCATCTTCAACTCGTCTGCAACGTAGGCCTGCACGATGGCGCGGGCGATGGGCAGGGTAGTGCCCTTCGAGTCGTCGTGCACATCCCTGTTGTCCGCCCTCTGGAGCTTGGCGTACTCCTCCTCCAGGAGGCGCTGGAAGAGCGCCAGGGTAAAGGGCGCTCCTTTCTTCACGCCGGTCTGGGCGTCGTCCTCGGTGAGGCGGGCCCCCTTGTGGAGCCACTCCCAGAGGATGCTCAGCCGGATCTCGCCCGTGGCCATGTCCTCCATGAGGTAGAGGATGCCGTCGTCGCCGAAGAAGTCGGCGGGCTTGAGGGCCGCCGCCTGGAAGCCGCGGCCGAAGGCGTTGCCGTACTGGAGCGCCACGCTCAGAAGGTCCCGGGCCCCTCGCACCGTGCGCGGGGCCGGCTCGAGGAGCGTGAGGCCGGCGGCGTCCTGCACCGTGTAGGTCAGCGGCGGGAAGGGGCGGCCGAGCTGGTTCTCCTCGCCTGCCTTCTCCCACACGGGGCGCACGATGTGGACCATCTTCCAGTGGGCCACCCACTTGCCGCTCGCGCCCTCGCGCTGCTCTCGCTCGGCCCCGGCCACGGCCCGCCGCATCCCCGCCGCCACGCCCTCGGGCGTGCCCACGGGGATGTTGGTCTCCATGCCGCCCTGCCAGAGCGCGAAGCGGCCGCTCCGGTCGGGCGTGTTGACGGCCCTCCTCACGCGGTCCTCGTAGGTGCGCATGTAGCCGTAGGTCATGACGATGGCATCGATGTTGGGGTTGACGAACTCCGGGTCCCACGAGAGCGCGTCGGAGACGCTGTTGATGTAGTCCCAGCGGCCCGTGTTGAAGCCCACGAAGTGCCGGCCGAGGGCGGCGCGGATCTCCATGAGCTGGAAGCAGGCCTCGATCTGCTCCACGAGGACGTAGGCCTTGATCGTTCCGGCGGCCAGGCCGAGGTGGCCTTCGAGGGCCGCGAGCAGGTCGCTCCAGAGGGCCGCCTCCTCGGCGGTCTGGATCTTGGGCAGGTAGAGGACCACGGAGGAACCTTCGGCGCGGAGCCGCTCGTGGTTGCCAGCCACGTAGAGCACGAGGTCCACGATGGAGGCGGAGAAGCCCGTGCCGCCGGCCTCGCGCACGTGGCGGTCGTCCAGGTGCAGGCCCCGGCAGCGGAAAAGCTTCGTGGTGAAGCCGAGCTGCTCGCGCCAGTTCGCGATGATGGGCCGGCCGAAGAAACCTTCGGCCCAGGCGTTCATTTCGGCGGCCACCTCCTCGGCCACCTCGAGGAAGAGGGGGTCCTTCGCGATGGCGAGCTTGAGGTTGCGCTGGTTGTCGAGGGCCATGGTCTCCACCTGGCCGAGGGCGTCCTCGCCGTCGAACATCCAGCCGTCGGCCCCCGAGAGCAGCGCGTAGGCCACGTTGCGCAGGCCGCTCTTCACGGAGGCGCGGGGCTTGGTGGCCGGGCCCGTGCCCTGGATCCACTGGCGGCGAAGGTCGTGTGGGATTTCGAAGCCCTCGAAGCTCCCGTCCCGGGCATCCTGCACGCGGATGGAGGTCCTCGGGATGAGCGAGCCGGCGGGCAGGAAGCCGATACGCTTGTGGTTCGCGAGGCGGTCGCGCCGGCGCGCGATGCGCGCCGCCATGACCTCGCGGCGGTCGGCGTTCAGCGGCGCGAGGGCCTCCAGCACCTCCAGGGCCTCCGCCGTGAAGAGGTCCGGATATTGCCCCGTGGTGGACCGAAACTCGATCTGGCTTCCCATCCTGTGTCTCCCGTCTCTGCGCCGAATCCTCTGCCTGGCCCGGCCGGAGACGCCCATTCACCCCGGCGGCACTCCGGGGAATACGGGACCGGCCGCCGTTTCTCCCGCGCTCACCCGGCTGCCCCTGGGGCGCGCCCCTCGCGGCTCCTGTTTCACATCGCGTGGAACGCGGGGGAACCCAGGTAAATTCCAGCTCGGCGCCGCGAACAAACAGCGCCGCCGCCTCGTATCCAGCTTACGGGAGAACGATGCGCGAGGGGCTCTGCCCCGGGAGGCGGCCATGCCGGGCAAGCGGGTCCGTACGGAAGAGTTCATCATCAGCGGCGACCAGCTCGTCGCCAAGGTCAAGGAGATCCTCCACGGCGGAAACATCCGCCGCATCACGATCAAGGACGCCGGGGGCGAGACCCTCATCGAGGTGCCCCTCACCCTCGGCGTGGTGGGGGCGATCCTGCTTCCCGTCTGGGCGGCCATCGGTGCCATCGCAGCGCTGGTGGTGAAGCTGAAGATCGTGGTGGAAAAAATCGAGGAGGATCCGGGGGAAGATCAGCCCGGGGCCTGATGCCCGCGCGGGCCGTGGCGAGGGCCTCCATCGGGACCGGATCCTCTCCCGCGTGCTCGTCCTCGCCATAGTCTGCTACCCTTCGGACATGGCGACGGCGCGCGTGAGCCCGCGGAGGGCCTTCGAGGCGATCCGGAGTCACTGCCTGGCCAAGGCGGGGGCGGTGGAGGAGTACCCCTGGGGCGCTGTGGTCTGGAAGGCGCGCGGGAAGGTCTTCGCCATCGGCCACACGGGGGAGGACGCTTTTACCATCAAGGCTACGCCCGCCGACCAGGCCGTCCTGACGCACCACCCCGCCATCGAGAGGGCCGCCTACGTGGGCCGGTTCGGATGGGTCACCATCACGGTCTCCGACGAGGAGACCCTGGCCCTCGCGCGCACCCTCGTGGACCTCGCCCACGAGAGCCTGCAGCCAAAACGGCGGTGAGGGCTCCTGGGGTGAGCGGGGCATCCCCTGCCGGAGAAGGGGCGCTCGCGCTGGGCGAAGAAGCCTTTACTGGCGGCACTCGCCCCCGATTGCTCCGTCTGACCCAGCCCCAGGGGCCCGGTGGCCCAGAGCGTTGACGCGGAAGCCGCAGGGTTCTATATGGGAGGTGAAGCGTGCGCCGCCGGCGGGGAGAAGAGAGCCCTCCGCCGGCTTCGGCGGCAAATGAGGGGGGCCCCGATGGACATCTTTCTGCCCGTGGCGGGCGTGGACGTCAACCTTCTTCTCATCATCGCCGCGGGCGTAGCCACCGGCTTCGCGCAGGGCATGCTGAGCATCGGGGGCTTCTTGCTCACTCCCCTTCTCATCATGATGGGCATCAGCCCCGAAGTCGCCGCTACGGCCACGGTCTGCAGCATCGCCGGGGCCAGCGTCTCCGGAACCATCGCCCATTACAAGGCCGGCCACGTGGATATCCGCATGGCTCTGCTCCTGCTCGTGGGAGGGGTGACAGGCGGCGGCATCGGAACGGCACTAACCAAGATCCTCAGTGCGATGGGCGACCTCGACGTGGTCATCCTCATCTGCTACGCCGTCTTCATGGCGATCATGGGCATCAGCATGTTCGTGGGGGGCCTCACGAGCCACGTTCAGGGCGAGGCAGCAGAGCAGCGGGAGACGGGCGTCCAGCGGTTTCTTGCCCGCCTGCCCTTCCGAACCCGCTTCGAGACCGCAGGCGTGGAGACCTCGGCCCTGGCGCCGCTCCTGCTGGGCTTGTTGGTCGGCATCCTCGCCGCCCTCATGGGCGTCGGCGGTGGCTTCTTGATGGTTCCCGTCCTGAGCAGCGTCCTGGGGATGCCGATGGCCGTGGTCGTGGGCACGAGCATTTTTCGAAGCTTCTTCACCTCTTCCGCCATCACGCTCATGCAGGCCGCCGTGAACCACAACGTGGATGCCATCCTCGCCGCCCTCCTGCTGCTCGGCAGTACGGTGGGCGCCCAGCTCGGGGCCCTGACGGTGAAGCATCTGAAGGCAAGCCAATTGAAGGTGGCTTTCTCCCTGCTGGTCCTGGCCATGTCCCTCAAGTTCCTCAACGACCTCCTGAGCGCTCCGACCGCCTTCTTGGTGGCGATGGGAGTTCACCGATGAGGAGCCGACTTGCCGTGCTGGGCTTGGGCGCAGGCCTTCTGGCGTCGGCGGCGCGAGGGGCGGCCGCTTCCACGCCCGCACCATCTCCAGCCATCACACTCCACGTCTCACAGCGGCTTATCCTCATCACGCCGCGCTACCAGGGGCAGCTGGTCCACGTGGAAGGGACGGCACCACCCCCCTACGACGTGGTGCTCAAGCTTACTTCGCCGAGAGGCCAAGTGGTCTGCTCCAAGAAAGGAAAGGAGGGGCCCTTCTGGCTCTCGTTGGGGCAGGTCCGGTTCGAGCAGGTCCCGCGCATGTTCAAGATCAAGTCCACGGCGCCCGTGGAGGCAATCCTATCGCCGGCCGAACAGGTGAAGTGGCGCCTGGGTGAGGAGGGGCTGAAGGCCTCCATGCGGGTGCAGGGGGGGGCGGATCGGAGCCTCTATCTCGACGAGCTGCTCCTGATCCGAAAGCGAGGGCGGCTCTTCGACTTCCAGGAGGGCCAGGTGGATCGAGTCGGCAACACTTTCAGCACTAGCTTCTTCTGGCCTCCCAGCGGCCCGCCTGGACGCTACCTCGTGGTGGCCTACGCGGTGGAGGGCGGCCGGGTGATCGGAACGGCGGAGGCCTGGGTGGAGGTGCAGACCGTTGGACTGGAGGCCTGGGTCCGGGAGCTGGCCCGGAACCACGGCGTGCTGTACGGCTTGTTTGCCGTCGCCCTGGCCACCGCCTCGGGCCTTGCCGTCAGCCTCCTCTTCGGCGCCTTCAAGCGCTGGCTTGGGTAAGGCGGCCCGGTGATCTTACTGGGCCAGCGGCAGCGTTAAGTGGATCGTGGTTCCGCGGCCCACCACGCTCTCCACTCGAATGTCCCCCCCGAATTTGCGCACGATTCCGTAGCTGATGGAGAGCCCCAGCCCCGTACCCGTGCTCCCTTCCCGCGTGGTGAAGAAGGGGTCGAAGAGGTAGGGCAGGCTCTCGGGGGGGATTCCTACGCCCTGGTCCGACACCGTGATCTCCGCTTGGTCGGTGCCGAGAAACCCGGCCTTCACCGTGAGCCCCCCGCCCGAGGGCATGGCCTGGACGGCGTTGTGGAAGAGGTTGAGAAAGATCTGCTTGAGCTGACCGAAGGCACCCCTGACGGGAGGCATTCCTGCCGGCAGCTCGCTGCGGAACTCCACCCGCGCCGCTTCCATGTGGTGCTGGAGCAGCTTGCGCGCCGACTCCACCACCTCAGCCAGATTCACCGGCCCCTGATCGGCGGCTTCCTCGTGGCTGAACTCGAGGAGTCCCTGCACGGTCTCACGGCCTCGCTGCGTCTGGGCAAAGACGCTCTCCAGCAGGGAGTAGGAAGGGCAGTCCGGGTTGGGATGGCATCGCTCCATGAAGCTCCGCGTACTGGTCCAGATGCCGTTGAAGATCTTCTTCAGTTCCTGGGCCAATCCCGCCGTGAAGGAGCCGATGCTGGCGAGCTTGTCCGCCTGGATGACCTGGGCCTCCCGAGCCCGCAGCTCCAGCAGCATGCGGTTGACCGCCACCGAAAGGTCGGAGAGTTCGTCGCGGTAGCGCCTTGCAGGACTCATCAGGGTGAAATCCCCAGCGGCGATTCTCCTCGTAGATTCTTGGAGGCGGTTCAGGGACTGGGTGATGGTGTTGGCCAGGAGGTTGGTGATCCAAAAGATGATCAGGAGCATGATCCCCGCGAAGACGAAGGGGAGCTCTTGTGACATGCGCAGGACCCGGTTCGCCGCGGCGGCCTCGCGGACCTTCATGGCCCTCAGGGTGGTCATGATGTCCCCGCTCGTCGCATTCAACTCGTTGTAAAGGGCCTTTTCTCGGGCAGGATCGGGGGAGGGCTCGGCCGAGAGCGCCAGGGCGTCGTCCACTAGCTGAACATAGTGGCCGAGCTTGTAATTGAGGGCGACGAGCTCCTTCTCGCTCGAGATATCCAGGATGTTCACACCCTCCTGGATGAGAAAGTCGGAGGCCCTCTTGGCGCTCTCCCTGGCCGCCTCGAGATTCTTTCTGTTGGGAAAGTCCAGCCGCTGGAAGTGATGAGCCTCCCAGACGTCGAGGGAGAGGTCCTGGGAGATGTCCAGGAAGTGCAGCTTGCCCCTGGCCTGGTAGAGGATGGCCAGGTTGATGAGGCCCGTTCCGGCCAGGAGAAAGAAACAGAGCAGGAAGCCCGCCACGATGCGCAGCCGGATGCTGAGCCGGGGCCGGTGGAGGAAGGCCTCTTCCATTGCGTGGAGACGCGCGGCCTCCTGGTGGCCGAGGGTATACTCGGGCTTGTCTTCTACGGTGTCTGCCATGAGGCCTCCGGAAGCGGACAATGGGCGCCGTGCCGTTGGCGTCGCGGTTGGATCCAATAGGCGGGTCCCCCCATGGGGCGCTGCGCCCCTGGACGTTTGTATCCTAGCGCAAAGTGGCCGGCGGAGCACGCGGCCGCGTGTTCGGAACGAGGGGGCGCGCCTTTTGACGCGGCTTCGGGCGGCCTTGGCCCCGCCCCCGACAATCTCTAGAACATCTGGGCCATGGCGTCAGGGCCGGACCATCTGGAGCAGCGCGGCGGCCGCCGGCAGCGAGAGGCTTTCGGCCTCCCCTTCGGGCTCGGCCTCCTCGGCCGACCCGCGCCCCTCCAGCTCCTGCTCGTGGTCGCGGTAGCGGAAGATGCTCCAGTGCCCCCGGTCGTATTCGAGCGCCGTCAGGTTCTCGACCCAGTCGCCGGAGTTGAGGTAGGTGACCGTTCCCCCGTCCGTGGCGACGGCCTTGATGGCCGGCTGGTGGATGTGGCCGCAGACCGCGTAGTCGTAGCCGTTCTCCGCCGCCAGCGCCGCCGCGGTCCGCTCGAAGTCTCCGATGAAGGCGACGGCCCTCTTCACTCCGTCCTTGATGCGCTTGGAGAGCGATATCCTGCCCCGGCCGGAGCGTTCGCTCAGCCAGTTGGCCACGCGGTTGATGAGGATGAGGAGGTCGTAGCCGAGGGAGCCCAGTTTGACGAGCCAGCGCGAGTGTTGCATGACCACGTCGAAGACGTCCCCGTGGAAGATCCACGCGCGCCGCCCGTCCAGATCGAGGACCACCTTGTTCACCAGGTGGAAGTTGCCCAGGTGAAGCTCGGCGAAGCGGCGGAGCATCTCGTCGTGATTCCCGGTCACGTAGTAGACGGGGGTTCCCGACGCCACCGTCTTGAGGATCCGCTTGACCACCTTCATGTGGCCCTTCGGCCAGTACCACCGGCTGAACTGCCAGCAGTCGATGATGTCGCCGTTCAGGACGAGCGTGCCGGGCTCGATGCTCTTGAGGTAGCGGAGGAGCGGTTTGGCCTGGCACCCCACGGTACCCAGGTGGAGGTCGGACAGGACCACCAGCTCGACGCGGCGCCGGCCCCCGGCTTCAGTGGAGGCTTGGCTCACGAGGAGGCCCCGGCGAGGGCCGGGTAGAGCGGCGCCGCGCTTGCGTGGCCGAACACCGACCGGACCTCCAGCGCCACGCGGAAGGCGCGGCCTGGGCCCCGCAGAGGTTCGGAGCCTGTAGGGCGCATCGTTTGGACTGTCATCTCGTCACCCATCTTCCTTTTCCAGAGGCCACCATTTCACCCTTGTGTGAAGAGCCCTTTGCCCCGGCGTTTCGGAGATGACACGTTCGCCCCCAATTCTGCGATTGAAACGCGGGTGGCTTCGGCGGGTTCTCGGGACCACGGGGGAAAGGCATTGTCTCTTAGACGGGGAGGGCCAGGCGTTTCGTCCTACGATTCTTAGGACCCGCGCAGAAATAACTTAA
>JBAWEQ010000183.1:0-15517 GCA_049591295.1 Acidobacteriota bacterium | reverse complement strand
GTGTATGTATGGTTGCCGGTGGCTGTGTTTCCGTGGGTCGTCTGATCGCCCCAATCCCAGTCGTAAGTCACGCTTGAGCAATTGGCCTGGGTCAGCGCAGAGGTAAAGGCGATGGGCTGCCCCACATAGCCTGCCGCTGGAACGGAGGCCGCACAGCCCAAGGTGCAGGTCCCGCCGGGAACTACCAACTTACTCAGGAAAGCGTCAGTATTGCCTCCATTAACGGTTTGAAGTGCGCCCGCAGTCGTAGGAAAGTCAGAGGAATTGGTCAATCCGGTGACATAAGCCGCTCCCGACGAATCCACCGCCACACCGAGGGCCGCGTCCTGCGCCGATCCTGAAAGGAAGGTCGAGTTAGCCATGAGGTTACCGGTGGGGTTAAGTTCTGTGACAAAAGCTTCGCCACCACCCGTAGGACTCGAAATCGGATTGGCAAGGGGGAAGGCGATGGACGGGCTACTCGCGATGGAACTGGTGGCCCCGACAATATAGACATTGCCCGAGGAGTCGAGGGCCACATCCTGCGCCTGATCGGCGTCGCTTCCTCCCAGGTAGGTCGAAAAAACCAGGGCCCCGCCCGATGGAGTGAATTTGGAGATGAAGGCATCTCCGTTCCCGGCGTATAAGGGCTGGAAGGGGTTGAGCAGAGGAAAATCCAATGAGCTCGTTGAACCCACGATGATGGCGTTCCCCGACCCATCAACCCTCACGGCATTGGCTTGGTCGGTGCCGGTCCCCCCCAAGTATGTCGAATAGACGAAACTCAGAACGCTCCCGCTGAAGGCAACCTTGCATAAGAATGCGTTCTGGGGCCCCTTCAGGTTACCCTGGAAAGCGTTCAAGGTCGGAAAATCTGGCGAAGTTGTAGGACCCGCCACGTATGCCCCCGTGGCATCCACGGCGAGGGCCAGGGCACGATCCGTACCTGACCCTCCAAGATACGTAGAGTAGACCAGGCTCAGCGCATCCGTGGTGCTATTGAAATGGAAGCGGCTCAGGAAGGCATGCATGGGGCCAGGGTTGCAGGCAGCCTGAATAGGGAAGATTACCGGAAAGTCGGTGGAGTTCGTGTTGCCGTCCACGTATACGTCGCCACCAGGATCAAGAGCGATACCATACCCACCGTCATCTCCCGTCTTGCCGCCTAGGTAGGTGGAGAAGACCAAGTCGTTTCCCACGGAATTGATTTCCGTCACGAACACGTCGTAACCGCCACCGCTGTAAAGCTGGTAGGGATACTTAATCGGATAGTTGGGGGAATTAGTGCCGCCGGTGATGTAGGCGTCGCCGTTGCCATCCAAGGCGATGCCGTAAGCCTCGTCGTCGCCCGATCCTCCAAGATAAGTGGAGTAAAGGATCGTAGTCCCGGCTGGGTCTATCTTGGTGACAAAAGCGTCGTTGGTCCCACCAGCGTAGGCAGGCTGAATAGCACTGCCCGCTGTGCCCGGGAAGGGGTTTGAAGATGTGTACCCCACGACATAGGCGTTACCGGAGGCATCCACCGCGATTCTCTGGCCATAATCATTCCCCGTTCCGCCCAAAAAAGTGGAGTAGGCCAGCACCGGGTCAATGATGACAGGCCGCGTCCGGTCGTAAGGGCCGAGCCTGAAGCCGACAACGGAGGGCGACACCATCACATAGGAACCTCCCAAGAGGCACCGCTGGCCATCGACGTCCTGGTAAACGACCGGACGGCGTTGCACCACCTCGCCCCCGGGCATTGAGATGAGCAAATCGCCCTCCGGAGAGAGCCGCAAGCCCTTTGCACCTTTGAATGCAAGGTGGATGGCGGTGGGGTCCGCCCCCGGCTTGACCACAAAGTCGAACTCAAGCTGGCGTTGATTTCCGTAGCAGAGCATATCGACACCGGCATAGATTTCCTCGTAACGAACCTTTTCGAAGGTGGGGATGTCGGTGCGCCACTTCGCGGGATCACTTCCCAGGAAGTAGTTCACGCGTCCGGGAAGAAGGTCAACTCCCTCGACGGACGACGACCGGTTGGTGCCAAGAAGGCTCAGCGTGAGGTGGGCTGCCGCGTCCGCCGTAGCGCCCCGTCCTCCAGACGTGCCTGCCAGCGAGAGCTGGACCCCGTTCTTGCCGAGGAAGAGTCCGTACCCGCTGCCGCGGGCGAGGAAGCGGACGCTCGGATCGGCCTGGCCGCGGTTCGCCTCAAAGCTCATGGGCAGCTTTCCATAGGCATCCACGACCCGCAGCTGCTGGTTCTGGTCCGGCCGGGCCGTCGGACCCTCTCCGGCCATGGCCGGAAGTGCGGCCAGAATCACGACCGCCGCCAGCCCGACAATGCCCCACTTCGTGAGAGATTTCATGGACTCCCTCCACCTATGCCACGCAGAGACCCGCCGCGATCACCCGCTTCCCGTTGGTGTACACCCGGTTTCCCCTTCACGCCCAAGTCTGGAAGTCCGGTTGCACACTGACCATTATAGAGCATTCCAGAAAAAAATTCATCCGTCAAGGAAGTAGGCCGATGCAACCTCCCTCGGAACACTGGATTTTTCACCGCGAGATTCCATTGCCAGCCCGGCGCAACGTCTCAAACTCCTTGCTGGACGGCCTTCCTGCGGTCCGCCTCGGCCCGGAAGGAGACCACGACGAAGGCGGTGCCGGGCGTGCCGACGGTCCATCGCCAACGCTTCACGCAGTCGAAGACCGCGGCTCCCAGCCCGCAGCGCTCTGGATCCTCGCTGATCACGCTCACGCGCCTTGCCGTGCCGTCGCTGAGGACCTCCACCTCCACCACGGCCGCCCCGTCCCGGTCGGGCGCCAGCTTCTCCGGGCGAACCGGCTCTCTCTGCAGGACGAGTACTGGAGGAGGAGGCTGTGGAACGGCTCGTTGTGGATCGAAATGCAGGGTCAGGGACCGGCGCTCCGACACCGCTGCCCCGTTCATCCTGGGCGCCGTCCATATCCAGTGGACCACGGCCTCCCTCGCCGCCTCGCCGAAGCCCTGGCCGTGCGGCTTTTCTCCCACCACCTCCACTTCGGTGGAGCGCCCGGCAGTGTCCACCATCACGCTCAGACGCACGCTCCCCTCCTGGCGGGCGGCCAGGGCAGCGGCGGGATAGACGGGCGAGGCCTCGAAGAGAAGCCTGGGCGGCTGGTAGCTGGCCCTGCCCGGCCCCACGGCGCAGCCAC
This sequence comes from Acidobacteriota bacterium, assembly GCA_049591295.1. Classification (GTDB taxonomy): domain Bacteria; phylum Acidobacteriota; class UBA4820; order UBA4820; family DSQY01; genus DTPS01. The sequence continues at coordinate 12,361 of JBAWEQ010000183.1, read as the reverse complement.
CCAAGGCAGCGAGACTCAGTCCCACCAAGGCGGTCAAGAGGCGATTAAACATGGCTGCCTCCTCCCTTCAAACGGCACAAATTCCCTTGCTAACGCTCAATATGGCACCGGTGCATTTGAGGGGCAAGGCGGCGGGGAGCCCTGCCCCGCAGCGGCGCCCGCGGGAAGCCACGGGCGGGCGGGCACGGGAGACCCAACGGCACCCGCTGAGACGATGACTAGTGATTACCGACGGGCACCTTCCGGACCACCAGTAGGTCCTGTCCGCTCAGGCCGCCAGGACGCCTGCACCACTTCCCGTAATGAATCGGACCGACGAGCTCCAACCCCGCCGCGGCCAGATACCCCAGGACGCTGTCCTCCGTATAGGCCACTGCCGCCTCGGGGAGCCGCAGATCCTGGACACGGCACCCATCCAGGGCGTGGGCGAAGAGCATGGTGGCCCTGCCTTCGGCGATCAGGGCTTCGGACTCCGGGTTGAGCAGGAAGAAGGTCATGAGGCATCGCCCCTCCGGATGGAGCGTGCGTGCTATCTCGCTCATGTAGTGCTCCGTTTCCCGGGGAAGCAGGTGGGTGAAAACGGAGGTCAGAAAGCAGAAGTCGAAGGAGGAGTCGCCGTAGGGGAATCGGTAGGTGACGCCGCTCTGCGTGCCGGCCGGATTGTACTCCTTGTTGTAGATGTCGGCGTGCAGGAACCGGAAGCGAGGGAACCTGGGGGTGAGGTGGCCGGCGCACCACCGGACGCTGACGGCATCCACGTCGAAGCCGTCGTAGCGGCCATCTCCGCGAAGGTAGCCCGTCAGCGGCAGGGCCATGCGCCCCAGTCCGCAGCCCACCTCGAGAACTCGCTCGTCGGGTCTCAGGGAGCATAGGTCAACGAAGTGCGCCAGGAACTCCCTGCCGATCCGCTCGAAATCCCCCATCCCGATGCTTCGCTCGACCACGAGGCTGGTGGGAGGAAGGAGCGGGTTCCGGCGCCCCGTCAGCCTTTCCAGACCGTCCTGCAAGCCGTAGAAGCCTCGCCGGAGGCCTGGACGCAACCTCTTCGGCAGACAGCGCTTGAGGCTTCTCTTGATGAGCTCTCTCATGAGGTCGCGCCTCCCGACGCTCGCCCGCTTTCGACGCCGGCCCCGGCGCAGGCTCGGGGCCCTTTTGGTCAGGATAGCACGCCGCGCCTCCCGGGAGAGGAGGGGGTGTCCCTGGCGCGGCACCCCGACCTTCCGGAACGGCGGGCGCGCAGGCGGTCACCCCTGGACCTCCTCAAGGACGCGGAGGAAGTTCTCATAGGGCAGAGCCTGCCAGGATTCGGCGCACAGGGCCCCCTCCGCCCTCGAAATCAGGGAGACCCGGTGCGCCGTCTCCACGTCCGGGGCCTCGTAAATGTCCATGAAATCGTAGGGCCCCAGAATGGCGTAATGGGCGTGCCACTTGACCTCCGGACAGGTGGCCTTGACCTTCTTGAGCCATTCCTTTCCCATGGCTCGTCGTCCCTTCGGGTCGTTCAGGTTCTCCGACGCAATCCTCGTCATCAAGACAAAAATCGGCATGGATCACCTCCCCACCTGGATACGCTTCTAATTTCGGTCGTCTCCGCGGGCGGCGCAAGGCTTTGCGCCCCTCCCTCCTCCCATCGCGGCTTCTCCCCCCAAGTCATCCCCTGCTATCTTGTGGATCTGGAGGAGGCTCGATGAGCGCCATTCGCGTACTGCCCGACGACCTGGTAAACAAGATCGCCGCCGGCGAGGTGGTCGAGCGGCCCGCGTCGGTGGTGAAGGAGCTGGTGGAGAACGCACTCGACGCGGGCGCCGGAAGGATCACCGTGGCGGTGCGCGAAGGCGGCCGCTCGGGCATCGTCGTGGAGGACGACGGGGCGGGGATCTCGGCCGCGGATCTGCCCCTGGCCATCCAGCGGCACGCCACCAGCAAACTTTCCACCGTCGGAGACCTGGCCGCCATCGCCACGCTGGGATTTCGCGGCGAGGCCCTCCCCTCCATCGCCTCCGTGAGCCGGTTCAGCCTGACGAGCCGCCCGAGAGGGGCGGCGGAGGGGCGGCGCGTGCGCGTGGAGGGAGGTCGGATCCGACCGGCCGAGCCCGCGGGGTTGTTCGAAGGCACGCGCGTGGAGGTGGAGGATCTCTTCTTCAACGTTCCCGCCCGGCGCAAGTTCCTGCGCACGCCCGGCACCGAGCTGACCCACGTGATCGCCCTGCTGGAGCACTACGCCCTGGCCCGTCCCGACTGCGCCTTCGTGCTGGAGAGCGACGGTCGGAACCTTCTCAACCTAGCCCCCTCGCCCAACCGGACCGAGCGGTTCTTCGAGCTCTTTCCCGAGCTGCCCAGGGAGGACTTCGTGGAGCTGGAGGGGGAGGGCCCCGTCGTCGGGGTTTCCGGACTCGCGGGGAAACCGGCCCGAAACCTGGGCACCGCCCGGTACCAGTTCACCCTCGTGAACGGCCGGTTCATCCGCGACCGGCTGCTCCAGCACGCCATCACGCAGGCCTACGAGAACACCCACCCCAAAGGACGCTACCCCGTCGTGCTTCTCTGCCTCGCCGTCCCCTTCTCCAGGGTCGACGTGAACGTGCACCCCGCCAAGCGGGAAGTGCGCTTCGTGGAGGGGCAGGCGGTGCATAACATCGTCGCCGCGGCGATCCGCCGGGCCATTGCTCCCGGGCCTCCGTCCGCCCCCCGCGCCGGCCTCGTCTCCGAGCCGTCCAGCACCTACGGGGGCCCGACCCTTTCCGGCCCCTCCGCCTTCGGCACCCACGTCACCGGCGGGCTCTTTGCCCCGCGATGGGAAATCCCGGCTCCCGCTCCCTCCGGGGCCACGGCGCCGTCCCCCCTGCGCGCTCTCTGCCAATGGCGCCACTCCTTCATCCTCTGTGATTCGCCCGAGGGGCTGGCCATCGTGGACCAGCACGTCGCCCACGAGCGGGTCCGCTTCGAACAATTCAGGAGGTTCCTGGACTCGCCCGGCCCCCGTCAGCCCTTCCTGGACCCACACCGCTTCACCCTGCCCCGGCAGGTGGCCCACCGCGCGGAGGAGCTGGCGGCTCTCCTGTGCACCCAGGGCTTCGAGGCCGAGCCGGGAGGGGAGGAGTCCGTTCTGGTGCGCTCGGCGCCCGCCTTTCTCACCCAGTCGGAAACAGATCACCTCCTTTCGGAGTTCTTCGAATCGGCGGCGGAGGTTCTGAGAACCCCCCGCGACCGGTGGAGGGAGGTCCTGATCATGCGCTCGTGCAGGGGCTCGGTCATGTTGAACGATCCGCTGACCCCGGAGAAGGCGCAGTACCTCCTCGACACGCTCTATGCGCTCGGCGCCCCCTTGACCTGCCCCCACGGTCGGCCTATCGTCTTTACGCTCAAGGAGGCCGAACTCCTGGCCAAGTTCGACAGGAAATAGAAACGGAGATCCCACCCGATGAGACAATCCATTGCCCTGGCGGCGGCGGTGTTCCTGGTGGCGGCGCTGGCCGCCTGCTCGCAGAACGAATATTCGATGAAGGGCCCCGCGCCCAAGGCGCCGGAGCACTACCGGGATGCCCACATCGTGATCAAGGGCAAGGGGGCCGGCATGAACGCCATGCCCATGCCCAAGGACCAGACCGATGAAGGCTCCGGCCAGGCCGCCGGGCAGGCGCAGACCGCCGAGAGCGGCACGGGCGCCTCAGCCGGCCAGGCGACGCAGAGGCAGGCCCTCTACACCGGCGCCATCGAATTGCCGGCCGCGCTCAAGGCGGACTTCACTCCCGGCGAGACGCTCTTCATCATCGGCCGGGCCGCCGACCAGCCCGTGCCAGTCGCCGCCAAGAAGCTGACGGTCGCCTCCTTCCCCGTGGAGTTCACCCTCGGTCCGGGGGACTCCATGACGGGCCAGCCCCTGCCCTCCTCCATGGAGATCCTGGTGCGCCTCGACAAGGACGGCGATCTCAACACGCAGGATCCCAAGGACATGACCGCCGGCCCCGAGATGGCCTCGTCGGGCGGCCAGATCACCCTCACCCTCCACGAGGCGGGCAAGTGAGCGGGTCGGGCGAGTTCGAACGCCTCGTGGAGATCATGGCCAGGCTGAGGGCCCCGGGCGGCTGCCCCTGGGACCGGGCCCAGAGCCGGGAAGACCTGAAACCCTACCTCGTAGAGGAAACCTACGAGGTCCTGGACGCCATCGACCAGGGCGACGCGGCCATGCTCCGCGAGGAGTTGGGCGACGTGCTCCTTCAGGTGGTCTTCCACGCCCAGATAGCCAGCGAGGAGGGGGCCTTCACCATCGAAGAGGTCTGCCGGGGCATCAACGAGAAGCTGGTCAGGCGCCATCCGCACGTGTTCGGCGAGGTGAAGGCCGACACGCCCGAGCAGGTGCTTCAGAACTGGGAGGCCATTAAGAAGGAGGAGAAGGCGGAGAAGAACGGCGAGGCGGCGCCCGTCAGCGTGCTCTCCGGCGTTCCCAAGGTCTTTCCCGCCCTCTTGAAGGCCTACAGGCTTCAGCAGAAGGCCTCCCGCGTGGGATTCGACTGGGAGGAGCGCCGACAGGTGGAAGAGAAAGTGCGGGAGGAGTGGGCCGAGCTGAACGAGGCCGCCGCCGAGGGCGACAAGGCCCACGTGCGGGAGGAGCTGGGGGATTTCCTCTTCGCCCTGGTGAACCTCGCCCGCTTCCTGGAGGTGGACCCGGAGGACGGCCTCCAGCAGGCCAACGCCAAGTTTGCACGGCGGTTTCAGGCCATCGAGCGGGAGGCCCAGGTGCGCGGCAGGGACATCCACGGCATGACCCTCGACGAGATGGACGAGCTGTGGAATCTGGTCAAACAGCGGGAGCGGGCGGATTCTCCGAGGCTGCCCTTCGGTGGATCGAGATGAGGAGATTTCGAGATGCCGAGGTGGGGAGGCCCAGGCCGGGCCGGCATCGGTCTTCCCTCATCTCCTCATCCCCTCATCCCCTCATCTCGTCGCCCGGAGGCCTCCTTCCGTGAAGTACCTCATCAAAACCTGGGGCTGCCAGATGAACGCCCTGGACAGCGACAAGATGGCGGGACTGCTCCAGGGGATGGGCTACCTGCCCACGGAGGAGGAGCGGGAGGCGGACGTGATTCTCCTCAACACCTGCTCCGTCCGCGAGGGCCCCGAGAACAAGGTCTTCACCGAGCTGGGGCGGCTCCACCCCCTCAAGCGGCACAAGCCCCTCATCCTGGGCCTGGTGGGCTGCGTCGCCCAGCAGGAGAAGGAGCAGGTCTTCAAGCGCGCCCCTTACGTCGATCTTGTGATGGGCCCGCGCGGCGTGCGGCACCTGCCCGAGCTCCTCGCCCAGGCCCGGAACCAGCGGGCCATCGACACCCAGTTTCACGACGATTCGATCCTCTTCCCCGACCAGGCCATCGCGCGCACCAACCCGACCAAGGCCTACATCACGGTCATGGAGGGCTGCAACAAGCGCTGCACCTTCTGCATCGTTCCCACCACCCGGGGGCGGGAGGTCTGCCGGCCGCTGGAGGACATCGTGAAGGAGGCCCTCCGGGCCGTGGATGAGGGCTACAAGGAGGTGGAGCTGCTGGGCCAGAACGTGAACTGCTGGAGGGAGGGCGACCGGGGCTTCGCTGACCTTCTGGCCGCCGTGAGCGACATCGCGGGCCTCAAGCGCCTGCGCTTCACCACCAGCCACCCGCGCCACTTTCCGCTCGCCGCCGCGGACCTCATGGCCGAGCGCGAGAATCTCTGCCCCTACCTCCACCTGCCCGTCCAGGCCGGCTCGGACCGGGTCCTGAAGCTGATGCGCCGCCAGTACGACAAAGCCTGGTACCTGGAACTGGTCCGGCAGATCCGGGAGAGAGTCCCCCACATCGCCCTCTCCACCGACGTCATCGTGGGGTTCCCCTCGGAGACCGAGGAGGATTTCCAGCACACCCTCGATGTGGTCCGCCGGGTCGAGTACGACACCCTCTTTTCCTTTCGGTACTCGCCCAGGCCCGATACCCCGGCCGCCGCGATGGAGCCCGTCGGCGACGCCGTGGCCCGCGAGCGCCACCAGCGCCTGCTGGACCTTCAGATGGAGATCCAGACCCGGCGCTTCGCGGCCGTCGAAGGCCGGGTGGTCGAGGTGCTGGTGGAGGGAGAGAGCAAGAAGGGGGGCCAGGCCATGGGCCGCACGCGGGACAACAAGGTCGTCAATTTCGCCGCCGACCGGCCCGTCGCCGTGAACACTTTCGCCGACGTCAGGATCACCCACTCCGCCGTCAACAGCCTAGTGGGCGAACTCGCCTGAAGCTCCCCGGCCGCAACCGGACCCCGCCCGGAGGGCGGCTCACCCCTGTGTCTCTTCCAGACTCCCCGCGCTGGGCAGGAGGATGGGGATGCCGTCCTCGACGGGGTAGACCCGGCCGCAGCCGGTGCAGCGAAGCTCCTCCTTGCCCTCCCGCTCGCGGGAGGTCAGGGGCTCCCGGCAGACGGGACAGGCCAGGATTTCGAGGAACTCGGGATCGATGGGCATGATCGCGCCTCCCTCCCCATCGTACCGGAACGGCCCGTGGCGCGGAAGGCCCCAACGGGCCGTGTCTCCTTGGCCGGGTCGGGGAATCTGGACTATAATGCGGGCTTATCCCGGAAGGGAGGAGGATGCCCGAGTACATTTTCAGGGGAGCTCTCGCGGAGAACCCCCTGCCAGAAATCCTTCAGAAAATCTATTACTACAAGGTTCCAGGTGTCCTCACCGCGTCGCGGCAGAGCGGGCAGAAGCAGATCTTCATCACCGGAGGCGAGGTGATCTTTGCCGCATCTACCTTTCCCATGGACCGCCTGGGTGAGTTCCTCCTGGCGAGGCGAGAGATCACGCGTGAGCAATACGAGCGCTCCGTGCTCCTGATGAGGGAGAGCGGCAAGCGGCAGGGCGCCGCCCTGGTGGCGATCGGCGCCCTCACTCCCCAGCATCTCCTGAGCGCCGTCAAGGACCAGGTGATGGCCATCCTCTGGTCCCTCTTCAATTGGGACGACGGCGAGGTCACCTTCAAGGTGGGCAAGTTCAAGGATGACGAGATCATCAAGTTGAAGGTGGACACGCGCTACGCCATCCTGCACGGCATCAAGGGCATCGAGGACCCGAAGCGGGTGGTAAGGTGGCTGGGCCGCAAGGAGGACGTCTTCGAGCCCGCCGAGAACTCCCTCGCCCTTCTCCCCTCGCTCCCCCTGGCGCTGGAGGACAAGCAGGTCTTCCGGCTGGTGGACGGCATCCGGACCTTCCTGGATGTACTGAAGGCATCGAGCCTCGATTCCACCGCCACCGCCAAGATACTCTACGCGCTGTACATTCTCGGCCTCATCAAGCGGAAGAACACGACCATCCGGATCGTGGCGGCTCCGGAGGGGGGCGGCGGAAAATGCTGAAGATCGCCTTCCTGGGGGGCCTCGGGGATTTCGGCAAGAACATGACCGTCTTCGATCAGGACGGCCGGCTGCTGGTGGTGGACTGCGGCAGCATGTTCCCGGAGGCGGATTTCCCGGGCATCGACCTGGTCTTTCCCGACTTCACCTACCTTCAGGACAAGGCCGACCGCTTCGAGGGGCTGGTCCTGACCCACGGCCACGAGGACCACCTGGGTGCGGCCCCCTTCCTCTTGCGCCAGTTTCCCATGCCCGTCTACGGGGGGCCCGTGACCCTGGGCATCCTCGCCCGCAAGCTGGAGGAGCTGGAGGTCACCGCGCCCGTGCAGGTGGCCCTCCAGGCCGGGCGGCGCTACGACCTCGGCCCCTTCGCCCTCGAAGCCATCCCCGTGACCCACTCCATCCCGGACGCGTTCTCCCTGCTGATCGGGACGGCCGACGCCGCGGTGCTGCACACGGGGGATTTCAAGCTCGACCAGACCCCCCTGGACGGCCGGCTCACCCACTACCACCGGTTCCAGGAGGCGGGCGCGCGAGGCGTCACCGCCCTCCTGATCGACAGCACCAACGTGGAGGTGGAGGGCATGGTGGGCTCGGAGGTGCGGGTCCGCGGCACCCTGGAGCGTTACATCGCCTCCCAGAAGGGCAAGCTCTTCATCACGCTCTTCTCCTCCAACCTCATGCGGGTGCAGAGCATCCTCGAACTCGCCGCGACCCACGGCAAGAGGGTAGCCTTCTTCGGCCGCTCCCTGGTGCAGAACGTGAAGGTTGGCCAGGAGACGGGTTACCTCCGTATGCCCCCCGGCGTCGAGGTGGGCGTGGAGGAGGTGCCGGACCTGCCCAGGAGCGAGGTGATCGTCATCGCCTCGGGGAGCCAGGCCGAGCCCTTCGCGGCGCTCAACCGGCTCGTCTTCGACGAGTCCCGGCACCTCTACGTGGAGGAGGGCGATCTGCTCATCTTCTCGGCGCGCATCATCCCGGGCAACGAGAAGCGGGTGGCGCGGGTCATCAACCAGGTCTATCGAAACGGAGGCCAGGCCGTGACGCCGCGCGAGGACCGCGTGCACGTGTCGGGCCACGCGGCCCAGGAGGAGATCAAGCTGCTCGCCTCATGGGTGCGGCCGCGCTACTACGTCCCCATCCACGGGGAATACCGCCAGTTGAAGGGAAACGCCGCCCTGGCCAAGGAGATGGGCTATCCCGACGAAAACACCCTGGTCTGCGACACGGGCCACTGCCTGCTGTTCGAAGCGGGCGAGCTGGTGGGCCGGGAGGAGGTGCCCACCGGGAGCCAGCTCATCGACGGGGACACCTCGGACGCCGTGGACCGGGTCGTCGTGAGGGACCGCCGCCACCTCTCGCAGGACGGAGTCGTGGTTCCCATCGTGGTCATCAACCGCCAGACGGGCCGGATGGAATCGGCGCCCGAGATCATCAGCCGCGGTTACCCCTACCTCGATGGGGCCAACGGGACCGTGGAGGAGGTCCGGGCGGACCTCGTGGCCATGGTGCGGAGCCTGCCCCAGGAGGAGATCCGAGACGAATCCATCGTGAAGGCCAAGGTGAAGAGCACCGTCAAGAAAACGCTGAAACGCAATGACGCCAAGATCCCCCTCATCATCCCGGTGGTGATGGAAATATAAGGGCAGGAGACTCGGCCCGCCCCGGAAAGAGGCCGGATGAACCTGGATCAGTTTCTCAAGGGGGCAGCCCCCGGCAGCGCGGCCCACACGCTCAGGGCCATGCGCCACCGCAATTTCCGCCTCTTCTTCTTCGGCCAGCTCGTCTCCCTCATCGGAACCTGGATGCAGAGCCTCGCCCAGGGGTGGCTCGTCTGGCGGCTCAGCCACTCGGCCTGGCTGCTGGGCCTCGTGGGATTCTGCCAGATGGCGCCGGTGCTCTTTCTCGGGCTCCTGGGCGGCGTCCTGGCGGACCGTTTCGACCGGCACAGGATGGTCATCGCCACGCAGAGCGCGGCCCTCGTGCAGTCCGTCCTCCTGGCGGCGCTCACCCTGTCCGGCGCGATCACCGTCTGGCAGATCATGGCCCTGGCCCTCCTGCTGGGCGTCGTCAACGCCTTCGACATGCCGATCCGGCAGGCCTTCATCGTCCAGATGGTGGGACGGGAGGACCTGGGCAACGCCATTGCGCTCAACTCCTCCATCTTCAACGGGGCAAGGATCATCGGCCCGGCCGTGGCGGGATTGGTGGTGGCCCGGTGGGGCGAGGGCATGTGCTTCAGCCTCAACGCCGTCTCCTTCCTCGCGGTCCTCGCCAGCCTGATCGCCATGCGTCTCGACAAGCGCCCCATCCCACGGCCCGAGGGCAACACCGGCCAGAGGCTCGCGGAGGGTTTCGCCTACGCCTGGCGCACGCCCCACGTCCGGGTCCTCCTCGCCCTCATGATGGTGACGAGCCTCTTCGCCTTCCCCTTCACCTCGTTTCTGCCGGCCCTGGTGGGCGGTGTGCTCCACCAGGGCGCCGGGGGACTCGGCACCCTGATGACCTGTTCGGGCATCGGCGCGCTTCTGGGCGCCCTCGCCGTGGCCCGCCGGGAGGGCATCCGGGGGATGGGCCGGCTGGTCGGCGCCACGGGCGTCGGGTTCGGCCTGTTCCTGATGGCCTTCGGCCTCTCCAGAAGTTTCTGGCTCTCCTGCGCGCTGATCCTGGCGGTCGGATTCTGCATGATGATCCAGATGGCCTCTACCAACACGCTCCTCCAGAGCCTGGTCCCGGAGGAGCTCCGGGGCCGGCTCATGAGCCTCTACACGGTGACCTTCGTCGGGGTGGCCCCCATCGGCAGCCTGCTGCTGGGCTGGCTGGCCCACTACCTGAAGATTCAGTGGGTGTTGGTGGGCGGAGGCGCCATCACGGCGGCGGCGGGAGTGGTCTTTCTCTTCTTCGTCCCGAAGATCCGCCCGTCCGTGCTGCCCCTCCTGGCCGAGGGGACCGGGGAGTTCATCTAGAAGGGAGATCGATTCCACCATGTCGGACGCCAGCCACACATCGAATTCGGATCTCGCCGCCTGCCTCCAGCCCTCGCCCGGAGTGGACTCGAACTCGGAGCGCATGCTCGAACTCGCCGAAAGGCTGACCCGGGGGTCGCAGAATCCAGCCGAGAGCGCCACGCGGCTCTTCGCCTACGTCCGGGACACGATCCGGTACGTGCCCTACGCGCCGTTCGACTCGCTTCCGGCCTACACGGGCCAGGCCACGCTCGAACGCGGCTTCGGCTTCTGCACCCAGAAGTCCGCACTGCTCATCGCGCTGTCCCGCGCCGCGGGCGTTCCCGCACGCTTCCACTACGCGGACCTCGTGAACCACAGCCTTCCCGAAAGGCTCGAGTGGGTCCTGGGATGCAACCGCATGGTCTACCACACGTACGTCGAGTTCCTCCTGGAGGGGCGCTGGATCAAGGCCACGCCCTCCTTCGAGAGGCCGCTGTGCGAGAAGATGGGGTGGCGCCTCGTGGAGTTCGACGGCACCTCGGACGCCATCCTCCACCGGACCGACCTCTCCGGGCGCCTGCACGTGGAGTACGCCGCCGACAGGGGCACCGACGCGGGGGTTCCCCTCTCCCTCATGCTCGACGCCTGGATGCGGGAGTACGGCCCGGAGACCCTCGGCCGCTGGCAGAAGGCCGTGGCAGGGAAGGGATTCTGGGGCAACGGCAGCCGTGGGTGAGGCTCGGGAGCTGATGCGGGGAAGGCGCACGGAAGGGGGCGCCGGCGGCAAGCGCACACTCCCGACTCCTTGCTCTCTTTGTGCCTTGGTGGCTTGGTGGTGAATCCCTTTTTCCGTCTTCCGATTATCCCCTACTCGCCCTCGTAGGTCCCGAAGGTCCGATTGAGCACTGGTGCATGGGCTCAGGCTTGCGTAGGTGCATATTCCCGCTCCTCGCGGCACAGAGCTTGGTGCGGAGTGCGCACTCGTTGCGCGAGGCGCTATCTTCGTCCGCCAGCAACCGCAGAAACACACCCCGGTCCTTGTCGTCGACGAAGATCGCCCCCCTCGCGTTGCCCCGCACGATCACGTCGTGCAGACAGCCAGCTTCGCCCTGCCTCGGCTTCCTTGCCATGCAGCGAGGATACATCGCGTAATGCAATTAGCCAAGCCTGACCCCATTCATGGCTCACCGAAAGAGCACCATGGCCATCGCAAAGACTGCCAGCGCTGCCACCCCACCTATCACAACCGGTAGAACTGCCCTTTGTCCATAGGCCCAATAGAGAAGCCCATCGCCAAGTAGAAGAGCGACGAAACCAAGACCGACGCGCCAGTAATTGAGCCTCTTGAGGTTCTCTCTGGCGCTTCCTTTGCCAATTCGCCATATGAAGATAGAGCCGACCGTACCCACCACGATGCCGAAAGCCGATAGCCAGCCATCCCAACCTGTTCCCTCGAGCAATTTTTGGAGAACGAGCGGCCCCTGGCAGAGAAAGGCTACTAGTGTAGCCAGAGAAATCCATCGTCTGCGTGCAGGAGCGAGAGTCGCCAGTCGGCTTCGTTCCAACACAACAGAGGAGAGCACTCCGAGTCCTGCAAACATGAGTAGGTAGGGATAGAGTGTCCTAATCATCACGGTATCTTTCTCCTATCACCATCCCATCATACATCCGTCGATGACCCCTATGGTGGCCGCCACGTGGAGTGCGATCCCAGCAAGACACAAAACAAGCGTCGCGCACATGGCAATCATGCCGGCTACGCTTGCGATCCATCCTGCGATTGCAGCAGCACATACCACCGCTTTCCAGATAGGCCCGCCGATATTCTCCGGGGCTGGGACGACCCCCTCCGTTGGTAGGGACATAGCGTCTGGGTTTGCCACATAGCTCCCAGAGGCATCGTGGACGAGAAGAGATTGTGCCAGCCCAAATTGCTGGAATTCGCTCACGGTTGATGCAGACCCGGACATCATTGTATCGTAAATCCTCGCCGTGCCCCGTCTAGACTTGGTTGAGGGTCGGTTGCCATGCTGGGGCCTTATGAGGAG
>JBAWEQ010000182.1:0-1760 GCA_049591295.1 Acidobacteriota bacterium | reverse complement strand
GGTCTGATACTGGTGCATGACCGGTTTGCCGCCGGTGTTTCTGATGCCGGGCGAGCCGAAGGGGATGGCGTCCATGGCGCCGTTCTGAATGAACTCAAAGAAGCTGCCGTGGAACTGGTTGGTGCCGCTCTTTGTAATGAGGCTCTCCGTGCCGCCGGAGAAGCGTCCGTATTCGGCGGGAAGAACGCTGGTCTGCACGTTGATTTCCTGGATGGAGTCCTCAACGGGCTGGTAGGCGCTGGAGTTGTTGCCGACGTTGTTTTCCGGCAGGATGTTGGTCATGCCGTCGATCATCTGCTCGTTGTTGCCGTTGCGGCTGCCGGCGATGTGCGGCGTGGAGGCGCCGCCCACGTTGTTGACGCCGGGCACGAGCATGGCAAAGTCAAAGGGGTTGCGGCCGTTGTCCGGCAGTTCGAGCATGGCCTTGCTCTGGATGGTTTCGCCGACGGTGGATGAATCCACGTCGAGACTCTCAGTGGTGGCGCTTACCTGGACGGTCTCTGAGATGGAGCCGACGGAGAGCTTGAAGTTCACGGGGCGGGTTTCAGTGACCTGGACGAGGACGTTGTTCTGGCGTGCGGTCTGAAAGCCCTTGGCATCCGCGGTGACGGTGTAGTTGCCCGGCTGGACGAAGGGAATGATGAAGCGGCCGCCGGAGTCGGTGGTGGTGGTGCGGGTGCCGTTTGTAGCGGTCTGGACGATGGTGATGGTTGCGCCTTGAACGGCCGCGCCTGTCGAGTCGGTCACCAAACCCTGAATGGTGCCGGTGGGCGTCTGCGCAAGAGCGAAGATGCCCATGAAGGCGAGGACGGCCAGGCAATTGAACCAGCGTAGTAGTCGCATGCTGCCTCCTGAATTGCCGAAGTGATCGGACATGGTTGTGGAGTGGGTAACTGAGAGGGAAGATCCCTCTTCTGTCCACAAGTCGATATCGATACCATTTGTGTGGCCGATGATAGCGTTACCATCGACCTCAAAAGTGATACGGCCTCGGAAATGGCTTTGTCAAGGGGAATTTTGTGGAGAACTCGACAGAGGGAAGGAAGCGTGTGCTACAAATGATATCGAAATCATTGCGAGGCGACTTTGCCTGACAAATGGACCGCGTCCCCTGCCTGCATTCTGGCTTTTGATGTTGGCGGCAGCCATGCCACCGCCGGATTGTGCGACTCTGACACCCTTCGAGTGCTTGGCCAGGCCAGCGCCCCGCTGCGCAGCGATGCGCAGGCGAGCGAGATTATCGACGTGCTCTATCGCCTGGGTTGCGCGGTGGCGGGCAGTCCAGAGAAGGTTGCCGGAGCGGCGTTCGCGGTGCCGGGTCCGTTTGATTTTGCTGCGGGCGTGAGTTCGATGCTTCACAAGCTGCGATCGCTGTATGGGCTGGACCTGCGCAGGGCGCTGGCAGAGCGGTTTGGATTGGATCCGGGACGGATTCTTTTTCTGCATGATGCGGCTGCGTTTCTGATGGGCGAGGTGGCCGTAGGTTCGGCTCACGGCGCAACGCGCGCGGCGGGGATTGTGCTGGGAACTGGGATTGGCTCGGCCTTTGCCCGCGATGGGCGCTGGGTTACGGAGGGAGACGGCGTGCCGGCGGGTGGCGAGATATGGAATCTTCCGTATGGCGCCGGCACGGTCGAAGATCTGCTTTCGACGCGAGCGCTGAAGCGGGAGTATGCGTTGCAGGCAGGGCGGGAAGCCGATGTGATAACGATAGCGCAACGCGCGGAAACGGATGCGGTGGCGCGTCGGGTGTTTGAAAA
>JBAWEQ010000181.1:0-4185 GCA_049591295.1 Acidobacteriota bacterium | reverse complement strand
GTTCTTTGGCTTCATCGGGAGGCGAAGGCGTGAACTAACACCTTGACCTTGAAGAGGTTGGCGGAGAGGGGGGGATTCGAACCCCCGGTCCAGGTTTAGAGCCCGGACAACTGCTTAGCAGGAGCTAATGGCTTGAAAACAAAGGAGTTAAGCCAATTCAACGGAACCCGACGGAAGCCATATTTCATCGGACTCTTCCGGGGACGATGGTCCTTACGGGACCCGACGGGAATCTAGTCCAACGTGATTTCAAAGTTGCGATTTAGTTGCGATTTTTTGGGGACCGAACAGGGGTACTTGGAGGCCGGGCGAGCTGCCCGGCCTCGCATTATTAGACGCTGCGCTTGAGATGCTCCCTTACGTTGGTGATCTTCCAAAGCAACGCGGGATGATGAGCTAGCCTTGCAGCCTCTGGAGGCGCGGATGGAAAGAGGTGTTCGAGGGCGAGTTCCCCTCGCCCGATAGCCGCCAAGTAAGCTTCCTCGTTGGCCGCCAGCGTGACAAACCTTGCCGCGAAGCCCCATGCTGCCTCGATCAAGGCGGGCCTGTTCGGCGCTTCGCCGGCGATGAGCATGGGGACCAGCTGCTCCGCCATGGCCCGCTCCGTCACCATTCTTCCAATCCGGTCGGGGCCATAAGTGTTCACCGCATGATCGAGAATGGCGGACATGGCGAGGAAGCGAGCCCTGAAGGACGCTGAGCCTGCGACCGATTGGGCAGACTCGTGCAAATTGGCCAGATCCCACAAGTCGCGCGGCGCGCATCGGTCGAAAAAGGCCAGGAGCTTTCCGACAATGATCTCCTCCAAACTGACCAGGGTGACGGTTGGACGGTCCATGTCGCTCGGCTGCCAGAGCTCCTTAGTGACCGTTCCTGCAAGGGGCAACCTGAAGAGGTAGTTCACGTCTACTTCGATTCGGTCTGGAACACCCAGGGCAGAGCGGTACTGCAAATAGAGTTTGCGGCCCGCGAAGGCGTCCGCGGACCACTGAATCTGGTACTGCATCCGCGCCGCTAAGCCCGCGAGCGCCTCCTCAACGTTGGGCCGCTCCTTGATCATCTTCCCTCGTTCCAGCTGCCCTAGGTAGTTGTAGTCGAGGTCGACGGAGAGCCGCGTCGGAGGCCCAAAGCACAAGTTGAGGGCGGTGCCTCCCTTGAGCGCCAGGACGCGCCCAAGGAGAGGATGACGCCCAATGTTGGACGCAAATTCGCCCAGCCGGGTGACTTTCTCGAGAGGACTGATGGCATAGCCGGTCTCGTCGGAGCAGCGCTCGAGCAACTCCCGACTAGGACTCATCGGGCCCTCCGACTCTCCTCAACTCTTCAGGGACGACAACGTTCCAGCGTGATGAAAGAGTCCCTCCCCGGCTGTTTCGGTCCAAGTAGTGCGGCGAGGCCGGCCGTCTCTTCTCACAACGACCGAGGATAGCGGCGGGCACATGGAAGGTCTTTTCGTGGCGCTCCAGGAACCATCCGGCGGCGGCCCAGAGCTTGCGGATATCGTAGCGTTCGAGCACCTCGCACAACAGGTCCAAGTCCAGGACCGGAACGCCCCCGACCGACAACACGAGCTCTTCCAGGCCCCCGGCAAGTCCAGGTCGATGAAACCCCTCCACCAAGGTCCGTTCTGGCCCTGTCGTCTTGAGGAGCCGCCCCTGTCGCTCGACCTGGCGTGTCCCAAGCTTCCTGGCTGGTTCCACGCGGAAAGGGCTTGGATGCTCCAGAAATCGAAGGGTGGCACCCTTCATCCGCAAAGGCCGGCGACGATGGTCGGTATAGAGCGTCAACAGGTTCCACGTCGAATGGGCCGCACCCAGTAGCTCAAGCGCGCTGTGGTAAGAGTAGATCGCGTCTGATCTGACGGCGGATGCGACGAGGTAGGGATCTGGCTTGAACGCAGCGGCTCGGGAGGACGGTGGAACCACCGCATAGATTTCTCTGGTCACCAGCTGAAGGCGCCCGACTTCCAGATGATGCTTCAGCCGCTCCACGACGGTGGAGCGGGCACCCTCGTGGGCCAGGGCCTGGACCGCATCATCTAGCGAGAAAACCGTATGCGTAGCAAAGAACTCGGCCGTCGTCACTTTACGCTCCGCGTCACTATAGGGGAAATAATCCCCCATAGCGGCTCATTGTGTCAAGTATCCAACTCCTCCGTCCTCCAAAGAGAGGCGGAGAGCCGGCCGAAGGCTCGCGTTCCAACCAAATATGAACAGATTAAAGTGTTTACTAAGTAATTTCAGTTGACTGAGATTACCGAGTAACCTATATTGCCCTCAGGAGGTTCGACGTGCCGACGATTGCTTTGATCAACCAGAAGGGCGGCGTGGGGAAGACCACGTCCACGATCAACCTGGGGGCCGGGCTGGGCATGCTGGGAAAGTCCGTGCTCCTGGTGGACCTGGACCCACAGGCCCACCTGACCTACGGGCTGGGCATTCAGGCCCACGAGCTGGAGTACACGGTGTACGAAGTGCTCAAAGGGGAGATACCAGCCCACGAGGCCGTCGTGCGGCGGGACCGGCTCGAGGTGCTCCCCTCTTGCCTGGGCCTATCGGCTGCCGAGATCGAGCTCTCGGGCATGGCGGGGAGAGAGTTCCTGCTCAAGGAGGCCCTGGCCGGCCTGCCGCCGCGCGATTTCATCCTGCTGGATTGCCCGCCGAGCCTGGGCCTGCTCACCCTGAACGCCCTCACGGCCGCCCAGGAGGTCTTTATCCCTCTCCAGACCGAGTTCCTGGCCCTCCAGGGCATGAGCAAGCTCATCGACACCGTGAACGTCGTGAAGCGACGGCTCAATCCGGACCTCACCATTTCGGGCATCATCGGCACCCAGTTCGACGCCCGAAAGAACCTCAACCGGGAGGTCGTGGAGAAGATCCGTGAGTACTTCGCCGACAAGCTCTTCGAGACCCTGATCCACGACAACGTGGCCCTGGCCGAGGCCCCCAGCTACGGTCAGACCATCTTCGAGTACCGGCCCGACTGCCGGGGCGCCCAGGACTACCTGGCCCTGTCCCAAGAAGCCGTCGCGAGGAGGTAGAAAATGGCGACCAAGAGACGAATGGGTTCCGATCCCTTCCAGAAGAAAGACCCCCTCGGTTGGATCGCAGGCGGGCAGGGCGCAGAACCCGGCCAGCAAGAGGGCGTACAGGGTCCACCCAGTCCACCGAGTAACCCTGAGAAACCGAGTGAGCCGGATAAGCCAAGTACATCGGGTGGACAGAGTAAGTCTGGTAACCCGAGTAAACACGCCTTACCAAGTCCACCCAGTAGCCCGGCTCATCCCAGTACACCCGGTAAGCCGCCAAGAGGATCCACCACCTCCAAGGGCCTCCGTCCCGGCTGGACCCGCGCCACCTTCATCGTCAGAGAAGACACCGTCCAGCAGCTCAAGGCGGTGGCCTACTGGGACCGAAAGGAGCTGAAGCGGGTCGTCGAGGAGGCATTCGGGCAATACCTATCGGGCAAGGACCCGGCCCCAATCCCCGACGAGGCTAACGAGTAAAGGACTTCCCCGCATGCCGGGCCTTGCTCCGAACGTTGGAGGACACGATGGGATTCTATCGGGGGATGCGGATCGGTTTCATGCTCGTGTTGCCCTTTTGGTTTGGGGTCCAACTCGGGCGCTTTCTTCGCCGGACGTTTTCGTGACCGAACTGGGCCGTGCTATAGGGCCGGAAGACGGGCCGCAGGCTCTCCTCGGGCCGCGCCCTCACGCCGCAGAAGCCGCGAAGGAAGAGGGCAGGGGGAGAGATAGGTGTTGTGTCCCCGGAATTCCACGGGGGGTTGTTGATAATGCACCCAAGTTCAAATAAACCGCGCCGACGTTTTACCGGACAGGCATTTGCGCCGTCCACTTCTTCGCCAGTGAGGCCTTTTGGCTCTCGGTTAAGCTTTGGTAGTAATTATAGAACCGCGTTGAGGTGGTAAAACCAAGCCCCCATAGATAAATATCTCCTTTCGGATTAACTGTGGGAGCAACGCAGTTATATGTTCCCGGAAGTCCGTTGGTGACACAATAGGATGTCTGATTGCAGTTGTATCCTCCATAAGGTCCCTCACACCTGTCCAAAATGGCAATTGAAAGGAAGTGCCTCCTCTGTTGTAGGCTTGAAGTGTTTAGAGGCTTCGAGCTTCTCAACAAGAAGGAGGCAGAGCGATGGTACGGTGCGGGAGCTTGCTGAG